>DATBLY010000163.1:0-16908 GCA_036555125.1 Actinomycetota bacterium
GGCGCGCCGCCGTCACCCGCAGCGACGCGATCGCGAACAGCGTCTCGACCTCGGCGGGGAGCACGCCGTAGCGATCCTCGGTCTCCGCGCGCACCTCGGCGAGGCGCTCGTGGTCGCCGGCCGTCGAGATCCGCCGGTACAGATCCAGGCGCAGCGCCTCCTGGGCGACCCATCCCGGCGGCACGAACGCCTTGACGGGCAGGTCGATCCGGAGCTCCGGCTCGGGGACGACCGGCTCCCCCTTCATCTCGGCCACCGACTCCTGCAGGATCCGGCAGTAGGTGTCGAACCCGACGGCCGCGATGTGGCCGTGCTGCTCCGCCCCGAGCAGGTTGCCCGCCCCGCGGATCTCGAGGTCGCGCAGCGCGATCTGGAACCCGCTCCCGAGCGCCTGGTGCTTCGCGATCGTGGCGAGGCGCTCGTGCGCCTCCTCGGTCATCTCGCGCTGCGGCGGGAAGAAGAAGTACGCGAAGGCCCGCTCGGCGCTGCGCCCGACGCGCCCGCGGAGCTGATAGAGCTGCGCGAGGCCCAGCAGGTCCGCCCGGTCCACGACCAACGTGTTCGCGTTCGGGACGTCGAGGCCCGACTCGATGATCGTCGTGCTGACCAGGACGTCGGCCTCGCGATCCCAGAAGCGGATCATCTGGCGTTCGAGCTGGTCCTCGTCCATCTGGCCGTGCGCGATCACGATCCGCGCCTCGGGCAGCTCCTGCTGCAACCAGGCCGCCTGTCGGTCGATCGTGGCGACGCGGTTGTGGACCCAGAACACCTGACCCTCGCGCAGGAGCTCGCGGCGGACGGCGCCGAGCGCCAACCCCTCGTCGTACGAGCCGACGTAGGTGAGCACCGGCTGACGGTCCTCGGGCGGGGTGTCGACGGTCGACATGTCCCGGATCCCGGTGAGGGCCATCTCGAGCGTCCGTGGGATCGGCGTCGCGGTCATCGTGAGCACGTCCACGTGCGCGCGGAGCCTCTTGAGGCGCTCCTTGTGCGAGACGCCGAACCGCTGTTCCTCGTCCACGACCAGCAGGCCCAGGTCCTTGAAGGCGACGTCGCTCGAGATCAGCCGGTGGGTGCCGACGACGACGTCGATCTTGCCGGCGGCCACGTCCTCGATGACCCGCCGCTGCTCCACCGGGGGAACGAACCGCGACAGCATCGCCACCTTCACGGGGAACGGCGAGAAGCGCTCCGAGAACGTGATGAAGTGCTGCTCGGCGAGGAGCGTCGTCGGGACCAGCACCGCGACCTGCTTGCCGTCCATCACGGCCTTGAAGGCCGCACGCACCGCGATCTCGGTCTTGCCGAACCCGACGTCGCCGCAGATCAGCCGGTCCATCGGCTTGGGCAGCCGCATGTCCTGCTTCACGTCGTCGATCGCCGTGAGCTGGTCGCCGGTCTCCTCGTGCGGGAACGCGTCCTCGAGCTCGTGCTGCCACGGGGTGTCCGGGCCGAAGGCGTGGCCGGGCACGGACATCCGGACCGAGTACAGGCGGACGAGCTCGCCGGCCATGTCGCGCACGGCGCGCTTGACCTTCGTCGTCGCGCGCGTCCAGTCCGAGCCGCCCAGCCGGTGCAGCCGGGGCGCGTCGCCGCCCAGGTAGCGCGCGACCATCCCGACCTGGTCGGAGGGGACGAACAGCCTGTCGTTCTGCGCGTACTCGAGGATCAGGTAGTCGCGCTCCGAGCCGGCGAGCGCGCGGTGGGTGATGCCCGCGTAGCGGCCGACGCCGTGGATCCGGTGGACCGCGAAGTCGCCGGGCTCGAGCTCCTCGGCGATCGCGTCCGTCCGCCGGCGCGTGAAGCGCGGCGCGCTCCGCGTGTGCCGGCGCGAGCCGAACAGGTCCTCCTCGGTCGCGATCGCGAGCGAGCCCGGCGCGAAGACGAACCCGTCGGTGAGCGGCGCCTCGATCGTCTCGACCCCGCTCGCACCGACGACCTCGGTGGCTCGCTCGAGCGAGCCGGGACCGCGCCCGGTCACGATCAATCGGAACCCGCGGGAGCGGAGGTCCTCGAAGCGCTTCGCGACCTCGGCCGCGTTGCCCTGCGCGCTGCCCCACGCCTCGATCCCCAGGTCGAGGCCCTCGGTGAACTCCGTCAGGTGCAGCCGGACGTGATCGCCGAGCGCGACGTCGAGGGCCTCGACCACGGGCGGCCCCGGCCACGACGTCGCCTCGGCCAGCGCCTCGGCCTCCTGGTGCGCCGAGCGCGCGCGGTCCTGCGTGCGGCCGGCCTGCGTCAGCACGACCCAGGCGCCCGCGGGGAGCAGCGCCGCGACGGTCGGCATCGCGTCGAAGATCAGCGGGGCGAGCGTCTCGGCCGCCTCGACGAACAGGCCGTCGCCGACCCGCTGCAGCGGGTCGGCGAACCGATCCGCCACCGTGTTCGCGCGCGCGCTCGCGCGCGCGCGAACGTCCTCGTCCGGGATCAGCTCGCGGACCGGCGGCACGAGGAGCCGCGCGACCTTCGCGGTCGAGAGCTGCGTGGAGGCCGAGAACGCGCGGAGCGACTCGATCTCGTCGCCCCAGTACTCGAGGCGCACCGGGCGCCGGTCCGTCCCGGGGAACACGTCGACCACGCCGCCGCGGATCGCGAACTCGCCGCGATGCTCGACGACGTCGGCGCGCGTGTACCCGAGGTCCACGAGCGCCGAGGCCAGCGCGTCGGGCGCCAGCGTCCGCCCGGCGACCAGGTCGAGCGGCGGCGTGAGCCCGAGCGTCGGGATCAGCCGCTGGAGGGCGCCGAGCACCGGGGTCACGAGGACGAACGCGCCGGTCGCGCCCCGGAGACGGTGCAGCGCGTCGTGGCGTCGCGCGGCGACCTCGGGTGCCGGGCCGATCCCCTCGTACGGCAGCGCCTCCCACGCGGGCAGGAGCGCCGCCCCGTCGTGTCCGAGCAGGGCCTCGAGGTCCGCCGCGAGGGCCTCGGCCTCGCGGGGGCCGGGTGCCACCGCGAGGACGGGCGCGTCCAGGGCCCGGGCGAGGCCGGCGACGACGAAGTCCTCGCCGGTGGCGGCGCGCGCCACGACGGGCCGGGCGCGCTCGAGCAGCAGCCGCTCGAACGGCTCCGATCCGATCAGCGCGTCGAGCGCCCGCTCGAGGCTCATCCCCGCTCCTCCGACGGTCTTCGGCCGACGGTCCTGCGGCCGATCCGGACAGCACGAACAGGCCTCGTCGCGTCGCGACGGGGCCTCCGCGGAGCAGTCTACGGGGCGTACCCTCGTGCGCCATGGGGACCGCGCGGGGACCGGTCGACGCGCCCGGCGGGCGGGTCAGCCGGCGCCGGGTGCTCGCCGCGGGGGCCCTGGGCGTCGCGGCCCCGATCCTGTCCCCGGCCGCCCGCTGGGCCGGCGCCGCCCCCCGGTCCGAGCGCCGGCTCGACCTCGACGCGGAGATCCGTGGCCTGATGCGCGCCGGACACGCGCCGGGGCTGGCCGCGTGCATCGTGAAGGACGGCGGGATCGCGTGGGCGCGCGGCTACGGCCACGCGAACCTCGCGCACGACCGCCGTGCGACCTCCGACACGATCTTCATGCTCGCGTCGATCTCGAAGACCGTGATGGCAGTCGCCGCGATGCAGGCCGTCGAGGCCGGACTGCTCGACCTGGACGCCGACGTCGACGACGTCCTGCCGTTCCCGGTCCGCAACCCGCGCCACCCCGACGACGCGATCACGCTGCGAACGCTGCTGACCCACACGTCGGGCATCCGCGACGACTGGCCGACGATCGTCCCCTTCTACACGCAGGGGGACTCGCCGATCGCCCTCGGCGACTACCTGCGCCGATACCTCGTCCCTGGCGGGGACCTCTACCACCCCCACCGCAACTACGCGCCGTGGCGCCCGGGCCAGCGGTACGAGTACGGCAACATCGCCGCCTCGCTCGCCGGCTACCTCGTGGAGGCGGCGTCCGGGACGCCGTTCGACGCGTGGTGCGAGACCCGGATCTTCTCGCCGCTCGCCATGGACCGGACCGCCTGGCATCTTGAGGGGCTGGACCGAACCGAGATCGCCATGCCGTACCGATGGGGACCCGCCGGCTACGCGCCCTACGGGCAGTACGGCTACCCCGACTACCCCGACGGTCAGCTGCGCACCAGCGCCCGGCAGCTCGCCCGCCACCTGCTCGCGTTCATCGGCGGCGGCGCCTACGGGGACGCCCGCCTCCTGGCGCCGGAGACCGTCGCGGAGATGCGTCGGGTCCAGTTCCCCGGGGTCGCGCACGGGCAGGGGCTGATCTGGTACCGGTTCGGGCTCCGCGGGATGCGCCTCATGGGCCACAACGGCGGCGACGACGGCGTCGCCACACAGATGTACTTCCGGCTGGACGACGGGGTGGGCGTGATCGCGCTCGCGAACGGCGACTGGCACCGCGCGGATCGCGGCTGGCCCCTCCAGCGGATCGCGATCCGGCTGTTCGAGGAGGCGGACCGGATCTGATCAGGCGAGGGCCCGGCGGATCCGCTCCCGGATGCCCGCGGCGTCGAGCCCCCGCTCCCGGTCGTGGTCGGCCGGGGTCCCGTACGCGCGCAGGATCGTCGGCGGGACGCCGATCCACGTGAACCGCGCGGCGCGGTGCGCGAGCGCCGCGGTCACCGCGGGCGCGAGCGTCCCCTCGAGGAACGGCGCCACGGCGATCACGGGCTCGGCGCCGGCGGCCTCGCGCGCGAGGCCGTCCGCGTCGAACGGGGCGACGCTCGTGGCGTACAGGACCGTGACGTCCAGCCCGGCGACGGCCTCGAGCGTCCGGTCGAGCATCGGGCCGACGGCGATCACGGTCGCGTCGGCGCCGCGGCGCACGACCTCGATCCGCCCGACCGCGACGTCGCGGGTCTCGCCGTTCGCGGCGGTGCTCGGGCGGAGGTAGGTCGGGCGAAGGTTCGCGTAGGTGGCGCGGAACAGGCGATCGAGCTCGCCGGCGGTCCCGGGCACCAGCACCTGCATCCCGGGGACGGTGAGCATCGCCTGGACGTCGCCCGGCGCGTGGTGGGTGAACCCCTCGGCCGTGTAGTCGTACGAGGCGCCGACCGAGACGAACGTCCCCCCGAGCCCCTGGTAGCCGAAGTCGAGCTTGATCTGCTCGAGCGGCCGCTCGACCAGGAAGGGCGTGATCGTGTGCACGATCGGCAGGAACCCTTCCATCGCGAACCCCGCGGCGACGCCAACCATCGTCTGCTCCATGATCCCGACGTTCACCGCGCGCGACGGGTCGTGGTCGAGCGCGCGGCCGAACTGGCCGGTGCTGATCTCCGCCAGCACGACCGCCACGCGCGGGTCCTCCACCAGCAGGTCCGCGGCGGTCTCGCCGGCCTGCTCGCGCATCGACCGGCCGCTCACCACTCGCCCTCCGGGATGTCGGCCACGACCGCGGTGGGGCGCGCCACGTCCTGCGCCGAGAGCGCTCGCTCGAGCGCGTCGTGATCGTGCCCGCCGACGAGCCGCACCGACCAGCCGAACGCCGCGAGCTTCTCGTCCCACGGCGCCATGGGCAGCGAGCTGCTGTGGTTGTCGATCACGAGGAGGGTGAGGTTCGCCAGGCCGAGCGCGGGCGCGAGCAGGATCGCCTCCCAGTTCGAGCCCTCGTTCATCTCGGCGTCGCCGGCGAGGACGACCACCCGCGGCTCCGCGAGCTCCCGCGCACGGAGCGCGAGCGCCACGCCGACCGCCAGCGGCAGGCCGTGGCCGAGCGACCCGGTGGACGCCTCGACGCCGGGCACGAGCGCGCGGTCGGGATGGCTCCCGAGCCGGCCGCCCCAATCGAGGAAGTCGTCGAGCCAGCCGGTCGGGAAGAAGCCGAGGTGCGCGAGGATCGCGTAGTAGGCGACCGGTCCGTGACCCTTGCTCAGGATGAAGCGGTCGCGCTCGGGCCACGACGGATCGCCCGGGTCGATCCGCAGGACCCGCCCGTAGAGGACGGCGAGCGCGTCGAGCGTCGAGGTGCTGCTCTCGTCGTGCTTCTCGTCCCCGGTGGCGCGCGTCATCAGCCGGCGGACCTCGTCGAGCTCGATCGTGCGCGTCGCGGGGCTTTCCATCGTCATCTACCTATATAGACATCCTCCGATGGAGGTTCTAGGCTGTCAAGGCGATGTCTCGGGATGTTGCCACCGACGCGATGCGCCTGAAGGCGCTGGGCCATCCGGTCCGCCTGGGGATCGCCCTGCGTCTGGCCCGCGAGCCGGAGACGTGCGCGTGCGATTTCGCGGACGTCTTCGCCGTGAGCCAGCCCACCGTGAGCGAGCACCTGCGCGTCCTGCGCACGGCCGGGATCGTCACGACGAAGCGCCGCGGGACGCAGATCTGCTATTCGCTCGACCCGTCCGCGATCCGCCAGATCCGGTCGATCCTCGCCTCGCTCGAGCCCGCACGAGCGCGCCGTTCCGCCTGAGGGCTCAGGCGCGCGGGCCGGCGCGGTTGAAGCGGTCCTGGGCCGCCTCCAGCCCGTCGACGATCAGCGCGCGGACGGCGTCGGCCCCGTCGTCGACCAGGATCGCCGCGTCGGCCTCCTCCCGCTTCCCGAAGGGTTGCAGCACGAAGTCGGCCGGGTCCTGGCGTCCCGGAGGCCGCCCCACCCCGAGGCGGACCCGGAGGAAGTCCGGCGTGCGCAGGGCCTGCTGGAGCGACCTCAGCCCGTTGTGCCCGGCGGTCCCGCCGCCGAGCTTCAGGCGCATCGCACCGAGCGGCAGGTCGATCTCGTCGTGCACCGCGATCACGTGGTCGGGCGCGACGTCGTGCTTCTTCGCGATCGACGCGTACGAGGGCCCGGCCTCGTTCATGTACCGATGCGACTTCGCGAGCCACACCCGGGCGCCGTCGACGCGGATCTCGGCGATCTCGACCGGCACGAACCGGGCCTTGCGGAAGCGAGCGTCCGCGGCGCCGGCGAGCTCGTCCGCGACGCGGGCGCCGAGGTTGTGGCGGGTCCTGGCGTAGCGGTCGCCGGGGTTGCCGAGACCGGCGACGAGCCAGTCCATCGATCAGCCTTCGCCGCCGCCCTCCTCGGCGGACGGGGCGGCCTCGCCCTCGCCGGGCGCGGCGGGCGCGCCCTCGGCGGCCTCCCCCTCGGGCACCTCGACGCCCTCCTCGCCGGGCAGGCCCAGGTCGGCCTCGACGCGGAGCGCCGCCGGCGTGATCACCGACAGGACGGCGTCCTCGGGGTTCGACAGGATCGTCACCCCCGCGGGCGGCACGATGTCGCTGACGTGGATCATGTCGCCGATCGCGAGGTCCGAGATGTCGACCTCGATGTGATCGGGCACGTCCTGCGGGAGGCTCTCGATGCGGAGATCGCGGAGGTGGTGCTCGACGACGCCGCCCTCCTTGACGCCGATCGCCTCGCCCACCTCGTGGACCGGCACGTCGACGGTGATCGTCTGCGTCCGGCTGACCGCGAGGAAGTCGACGTGGATCAGCGTGTTGCGGATGTGGTTGCGCTGGATCTGACGCGGGATGACCAGGTGCTCCTTCCCGTCCACGACGAGGTCGAGCAGGACGTTCGAGCCCGCGCCCGAGTGGAGCACGCGGCTCATCTCGTGCGCGTCGACGGACAGGGAGACCGTCTCCGAGCCCTGTCCGTACAGGACGGCGGGCACGCGCCCGGCGGCGCGGAGCTTGCGGGCGACGCCCTTGCCGGCGTCGGTGCGGGGTTCGGCGGTCAGCTTGGTTTCCACGGTCGTCCTCGGTGATCGTCTCGGATGGGTCGGAGGCGCGCTCCGGCCGCCCATGGTACCAACGACCTGCGGCGATGCGCTCCGGCCTAGACCTGGTTGTCGCCGCGGAAGATCTCGCTGACGCTGCTGTCCTCGAAGACGGCGCGCAGCGCCATCGCGATCAGCGGGGCGATCGACAGCACCTTGAGCTTCGCGAACGAGCGCTCCTCGGGGATCGGCACGGTGTTCGTGACGACGACCTGTTCGATCGGGGCCTCCTCCAGGAGCTGGCGCGCCTTGCCCGAGAAGATCGCGTGGGTCGCGGCCGCGTAGATCGGCCCCGCGCCCTGCGCCTGCAGCGCCCGCGCGCCCTTCGCGACGGTCCCGGCGGTGTCGATCATGTCGTCGACGAGCACGCACGGCCGGCCGTCGACCTCGCCGACCACCGCCATCTCCTCGATCTTGTGGGCCTCGGTCTTGGACCGGCGCTTGTAGAGGAACGCGAGGTCAGCGTGGAGGTACTTGCGCAGCACCTCGGCGGTCTTGATCCGACCGGCGTCGGGCGCCACGACGACCAGGTCGCCGCCGTGCAGCCCGAGCGACTGCTCCAGGTGGTCCGAGAGGATCGGGAGCGCGGTCAGGTGGTCGAACGGCGCGTCGAAGTACCCCTGGATCTGCCCGGAGTGCAGGTCGACGGAGACGATCCGGTCCGTCCCGGCCGCGGTGAGCATGTCGGCCACGAGCTTCGCGCTGATCGGCTCGCGCGACAGGGCCTTGTGGTCCTGCCGGGAGTACCCGTAGTACGGGACGACGGCCGTGATCCGCTTCGCCGACGCGCGCTTCATCGCGTCGATCATCAGCAGCTGCTCCATCAGCGCCTCGTTCACCGGCTCGTAGTGCGTCTGCACGACGAACACGTCGGCGCCCCTGACGCTCTCCTCGGCGCGGAAGTAGATCTCGCTCGACGCGAACCGCCGGAGCTCGGAGGCGCTCACCGGGATCCCGAGGTTCTCGGCGATCTCGTGGCCGAGCGCCGGGTGGGTCGTCCCGGTGAACAGCATCATCCGCTTCTTGGTGATGAACTCCACCGCGACCCCCTAGCCCTTCCCCTCGCGCCGGTGCTCCGCGTCCTTGCGCTTGCGGTACCCCTCCACGGTGCGCTGCTCGCTCCGCTCCACGGCGAGCGCGCCCGCCGGTACGTCCTCCGTGATCACCGAGCCCGCTCCCGTGCTCGCCCCACGGCCGATCCGCAGCGGCGCCACCAACATCGTATCGGAGCCGATCCTCGCCCCGTCCTCGACCACGGTCGTGTGCTTGCGGTAGCCGTCGTAGTTCACGAAGACCGTCCCGGCGCCGATGTTGACGCCCTCGCCGATCTCGGCGTCCCCGATGTAGGTGAGGTGCTTGGCGACCGAGCCCCTCCCGACGCGAGCCCGGTTCACCTCGACGAAGTCGCCGACGGTCGATCCGTCCTCGAGGACGGCCCCGCGACGCAGGCGCGCGAACGGGCCGACGGTCACGTCCCGCCCGATCGCGGCGCCGTCCGCCACCGAGAAGCTCACCTCGCTCCGGTCGCCGACCTTCGTGTCCACGAGCCGCGTGTTCGGGCCGATCGTCGCCCCGCGCCCGACCCGCGTGTCCCCCTCGAGGAACGTCATCGGGAGCAGCCGCGTGTCTCGCCCGACGGTCACGCCGACATCGACGTACGTCGTGCCGGGATCGACGATCGTGACCCCCGCGTCCATCAGGCGGCCGTTGATCCGGGCGCGCATGATCCGCTCGCACCGCACGATCGTCTCGCGGGAGTTCACCCCGGCCCAGCCACCGAAGTCGGCGGCGGCGGCCGAGACGCGCTCGCCCTCCTCCAGGAGGATCGGGATCACGTCGTTCAGGTAGTGCTCGCGCTGCCGGTTGTCGCGGCCGACCGCCGGCAACGCGCGGAACAGATCCCTCCGCCGGAACGCGTACACGACGACGCCGATCTCGCGGATCGCGGCGTGGTCGGCCGACACGTCGGACTCCTCGACGAGCGCGACGAGCCGGGAGCCCTCCCGGACGACGCGCGCGTAGCCGCCCGGCTCGTCGACGAGCGTCGTCAGGAATGACGCGGCCGCCTTCGTGCGGTGGTGGAGCGCCAGGACCTGGCGCACGTGCCGGCCCTCCACGAGCGGATCGTCGCCGGCGAGCACCAGGACCTCGGCGGCGCGTCCGACCGCGCGCTCGGCGGCCAGGGTCGCGTGACCGGTCCCGAGCTGCTCCCCCTGCTCGACGAACACCGGCCTCGGGCGGATCCCCCAGGTATCGACCGCCTCGCGCACGCGCTCGCCGCCGTGGCCGATCACGATCGCGATGCGCTCGGGCTCGGCCGCCATCGCCGCGCGCAGCACGTGCCAGAGCGCGGGGCGGCCGACGATCGGATGCAGCACCTTGGGTGTGGCGGAGCCGAGCCGCTTGCCCTTGCCGGCGGCGAGGATGACGGCGGCGACGCTCGCCCGCCTCTGCTTCGTCTGGGCCAAGGAACGCGTCCCGGGTCGAGGGGCCACCATGTTCCGAGATGGCGCCGACGCTGGCAAACGGCGGCGCGTCGGGCGGTCAGTCGCCCAGCACGTCGGCGACGAGGGGCCGGGCCAGGAACGAGGTGCGGTGCGCGTCGGGGACCGTCGAGAGGACGTCGCGAACGGTCGCGGCCGCGGCGGCGCGTCGGTCGGCGGCCTCGTCGGGCCGGCCGAGCGCGTCGAGCGCCCGCCACGCGATCCGGTCCAGCCGCCAGTGCGTGGTCCGCAGGCCCATCGAGGTCGCCAGAGCGGCCGTGTCGTCGACGCCCCGGAGGGCGGCGTCCGCGTCCCCCCGCAGCAGGGAGGCCAGGGCCCGCGCGTACCGCGCCGACACGGTCCACGCGGTGACGGCGCCGCCCTGAACCGCGTCGATGCGCGCCGCCGCGTCCTCGAGCCGCGCGGCGTCGCCCGTGGACTCGCTCGCCTTGATCACCGCGTGCGCCGCCCAGACGAGCTGGAACCACGCGCTTCCCGCCTGCGCGTAAGCCTCCTCGAGGATCAGATCCGCGTTCGCGAAGTCGCCGCGCTCCAACGCGATCGTGGCGAGGTGGGACCGGATCGGCGGCCTGAAGAAGGTCCCCCCGAGCGCGTCGGAGATCGCGATCGCCGCGTCGACGGATGACGCGTACCCGGGGTCACCGAGCTCTTGCTGGACCGAGGCCCTCGCCGCGAGCGCCACCATCTCGGCCCGTGGGATACCGAGATCCCGCGCGATCGACACGGCCTCGTCGGCGGCCTCCAGGGCGGCGCCGATCGATCCCTCCTCGAGTCGGATCCGCACGACCACGTCGAGCGCGAACGTCAGGTCGCGACGGCTCCCGATCTCCCGCGCATCCGTGATCGAATCCCCCACGCTGGCGAGCGCCCGAGCGGGATCGCCCTCGAACCACTCGAGCCACGCGACCATGTAGAGGTTGTGCGAGACCATCTGCCGCTGGCCGAGCTCGCGCAGCAGGACGTCGGCGGCGCGGCCGTGCTCGAGCCCGACGGTGAACGGGCCCTGGAAGAACGCCGTCTCACACAGCCCGTGATGAGCGAACGCCTGCCCCTGTCGGTCCCCACCAGCCGTGGCGACGCCGAGCGCCTGCTCGTGCAGCTCCCAGGCGTCGTGGAACTCACCGCGCCCGAACCGGATCGTGCCGGCGGTGTACAGGAGCTCCGCCTCCAGGTCGGTGGCCCCCACGGAGCGCGCACGCTCCAAGGCTTCCGGAAGCAGCGCCTGCCCGTCGTCGTAGCGGTCCAGGATCCAATAGAGGTGGGCGGTCCGCGCGAGCGCCTCGGCCTCCAGCCGCGCGTCGGCGTCCGACCGCGCCCCGGCCAGCGCGCGGCCGTAGTCCTCGAGCGCGGGCTCGAGCTGCCCGATCTGCTCCTCGGCCTGGCCGCGCGCGAGCGCGATCGCTCCCTCGAGCGCCGCGTCCCCCGAACCGTCCACCGCTTCGAGCGCCCGGTCGTACCACCGGATCGCCTCGTCGGCGGCGAACACGCGCCGGTGGCGGTCGCCGGCGAGCTTCGCGTACCGGGCGGTCCGCGCACGGTCGCCCGCCAGGCCGTAGTGGTACGCGAGGATCTCGGCGAACTCCTCGTCGCGGCCGCCGGTGACCTCCTCGACCCAGCCGCCGACCACCGCGTGCGCGTCGGCGCGACGGGTCTTGGGGATGCTCGCGTACGCCACGTCGCGCGTGAGGATGTGGTGGAAGATCAGCTCGCGCTCGCCCGTGATCGTCGAACCCTCGCGCTCCCACACGAATCCCTTGTCCACGAGCCCGTCGAGCGCGACCACGTCGGCGCCGAGACGGGCGAGGGCGCCCTCCCAGAAGATGCGCCCGATGACCGCCGCGTCCTGGATCGCGCGCTTCTCGGACGGCGTCAGCAGGTCGATGCGCGACGCGATCACGCCCTGCACGGTGTCCGGGAGCGAGGACGGGAGCGCCCGGACGATCGCCCAGCGGCCGTCGCGGCGCGCGAGCGTGCCGTCCTCGGTCATCATCCGCAGGAGCTCGCCGGCGTAGAACGGGTTGCCCTCCGACCGGTGCAGGATCGGCCCGACGACCTCGGCGGGCGCGTCGCCGCCCAGCAGGTGCTCGATCAGGTCGGTGCCCTCGCTCGCGGACAGCGGCGACAGCGTGATCGCCGTCGCGTTCGCGAGCCCCCCGCCCCAGTCGGGCCGGCGCTCGTGGAGCTCGGGCCGCGCCATGCACAGCACCAGCGCGGCGCCGTTCGCCCGGGACAGCACCGCCTCGATCAGGTCGAGGAGCCGCGGGTCCGCCCAATGGATGTCCTCGATCAACGCGACGACGGGAGCGTCGGCCGTGAGCGACTCCAGGTACCGCTGCCAGGCGCGCGCGATCACGCGCTCGGCCGCCGTCGGCTCGACGCCGGCCAGCGGATCGCTCGCGACCATCACCCCGATCGACGACAGCAGGACGGCCGCGACACCCATCGCGTCCTCGCCGTCGCCGAGCCGCGGTTCGAGGGCCGCACGGGCCTTGCCCTCGATCGTCTCGGCGGGATCGCTGTCCGAGATGCCGGCGTCGGCCTTGAGGATCTCGGCGAGCGGCCAGTACGTGAGGCCGTCGCCGTACGGCAGGCACCGACCTCGGACCACCCGAGCGCCGTCGGCCTCGAGGGCGGAGGCGATCTCGTGGGAGAGCCGGCTCTTGCCGATCCCGGGCGGCCCGACGATCGTCGCCAGGCTCGGGCGGCGTTCCCGCACCGCGCGGTCGAAGAGCAGCCGGAGCAGGTCGAGCTCGGCGCGGCGACCGACCATCGGCGCGGCGAGCTCCGCCGGACGCGACCGGCGCGCCTGGATCTCCTCGCCGACCTCGTACGCGCCGAGCGGCCGGTCGACGCCCTTCACCTCGACGTCGCCGAGCGCAACGAACGCGAACGCCCCCCGCGTGTCCCGCCAGGTGCGCTCGCCGACGACGACCCGCCCGGGCGACGCGAGCGCCTGGAACCGCGCGGCGATGTTCACCGCCTCGCCGGTGACGAGTCCCTCGTCGGTCCCGCCGCCGTGCGCGAAGACCTCGCCGGTGTTGATGCCCATCCGCATCGCCAGGTCGCCGCCGGCGCGATCACGGAGCTCGTCGTTCAGCTCCGTCAGCCGGCGCTGCATCGCGAGCGCCGCGCGGACCGCGCGCTCGGGGTCGTCCTCATGGGCGACCGGGACCCCGAAGAACGCGACGACCGCGTCGCCGATGAACTTCTCGACCGTGCCGCCGAACCGCTCGATCTCCTCGACCATCGCCGCGAAGAACGGCTCGAGCACCTGCCGCAGGTCTTCAGGATCCAGGCGCGTCGAGAGCTCGGTCGACGCGGCCAGGTCGGCGAACAGCGACGTCACGACCTTGCGCTCCTGGACCATCTCGGGCGCGGGGGACCCCGACGCGGTCGATCCGGTCGCCGGCGCCGGAGCGCCCGTCGCCTCGAGCGATGAGCCGCAGGAACCGCAGAACCGGTTGCCGGGCGGGTTCGCGGCGCCGCACACCGAGCACGCGACGTCGAGAGACGTGCCGCACGAGCCGCAGAACCGGAACCCGTCAGGGTTCGCCGTGCCGCACGACGGGCAGGTCCTCTCGGTCACATCTCCCTTCCCTGCAAGCGTCTAGCCGGTTCCGGGGGGAGGAGTCGAACCTCCATCGAGGGCTCCAAAGGCCCGCGTCTTACCGTTAGACCACCCCGGACCGGCCCTGCCCGTCCATCAGGACGAGCCGGACCGGTTGGATTATCCCGCGCGCGGGGCGGGTCATCGCGCCTGCGGCGGCCCCGACACGACGAACGATCCCGGGACGGCCTCGGCGAGGCGGTCGGCATGGCCGAGGTTCCGGGCGAGGGCGACCACCGTCGGCCCGCTCCCGCTCATGACGGCCCCGAGCGCGCCGGCCCCGAGGAACGCCTCGCGGACGCGCCCCACCTCCGGATGTCGCGCCGTGACGGGCCCCTCGAGGTCGTTGTAGAGCGCGTGACCGAGCAGCTCGGCGTTCCCGCTCTCGACCGCGGCGATCAGCGCGCCCGGGTCCGGGCCGGTCGAGGCGCCGTCCTCGTCCCACCAGCGGTAGGCATCCGGGGAGCGCGTCGGGAAGTCGAACGGGTGCACGGCCCACCAGGTCGTCGGGACGTGGACGGGCTCGATCCGCTCCCCGCGGCCGCGGACCAGCACGGGGGCGTCCACCAGCATCGCGGGGACGTCGGAGCCGATCCGCTCGCCGACCACGAGCAGCGCGTCGAGCTCGAGCTCGCACCCCCACAGCTCGTTGAGCGCGAGCAGGACCGCGGCGGCGTCGGCGCTCCCGCCGCCCAGGCCGGCGGCGACGGGGATGCGCTTCACGATCTCGATCCGGGCGCCGCGACCGGGCGCGTCGCAGATCTCTGCGAGGGCGAGCGCCGCCATCAAGCCGAGGTTCATGCCCCCCGCCCGCACGGCGTCGGCGAGCCCCGCTGGCTCGCTCCGGACGTCGACGTGCAGGCGATCGTCCGGCGTCGCCACGACCGTGTCCGCCAGGTCGAGCGGGAGCACCAGGCTCTCGAGATCGTGATAGCCGTCCTCTCGGGCGCCGAGCACGCGGAGGAAGACGTTCAGCTTCGCGTGCGCCGACCGCGTGACCGAGGACGTCACGCGACCGCCCGCGCGATCGCCGCGAACTCGTCGAGCGACAGCCGCTCGCCGCGTGCGGATGGATCGACACCGGCCGCGCCGAGCTCCGCGTCGGCCTCGGCCCGCGACAGGCCCAGCCTGACCAGGGCCGTGCGGATCGTCTTGCGTCGCTCGGCGAAAGCCGCGTCGACGACGCGCCACAGCGACGCCTCCTCGACGTCGACCGCCGGCCGGGAACGCCGGTCCAGCCGGACGACGGCCGAGCCGACGCGGGGCCGCGGCCAGAAGACGCTCGGCGGGACCGGGCGGACGATCGCCCCGGTGCAGCGGTACGCCACGCGCAGGCTCGACGGGCCGTAATGCGTGTCGCCGGGTCCGGCAACGAACCGCTCGGCCACCTCGCGCTGGACCATCACCACCAGGCGCACGACGGACGGGACCTCCTCCACGAGTCGGAGCACGACGGGGACCGCGATGTTGTACGGCAGGTTGGCGGCGGCCGTCCATGCCTCGCCGCCGAGGAGCGCCGGCCAGTCGGCGTGGAGCGCGTCCTCGGCCACGACGCGGACGGTCGGCCGCGACGCCACGACCTCGCGGAGCGCCGGCAGCAGCGCGCGGTCGAACTCCACGGCGAGCACCTCCGCGCCGGTGCCGGCGAGCGCCACGGTGAGCGAGCCGAGGCCGGCGCCGATTTCGAGGACGCGGTCGCCGGTCCCGACCCCGGCGTCGGACGCGATCGCCCGCGCCAGGTTCGGGTCGATCAGGAAGTGCTGCCCGAGGGCCTTCGACGGGACGATGCCGTGCCGGTCGGCCAGGCGGCGTAGCGCGGCGGGCCCGAGAGTCGCGCCCGCGCCGGCCTCAGAAGGTGATCCGGACCTGGAGGACGCCGCGGGAGAGCGGCGCGAGGGCCGCGAAGGCGGCGGGCGAGAGGTCGATGATCCGTCCCGGCGAGAAGGGGCCACGATCGTTGATGATGACGGTCACGGCGCTCCCCGTCGCGAGGTCCGTCACGGTGACCTCCGTGCCGAACGGCAGCCACGGGCTCGCGGCCGTCAGCCCGCCCCACGGCGTCTCGTACCAGGTGGCCTGCCCGCGGCTGCCGTGGCCGGTGAGCGTGCCACCCGCGGGCGACTCCGGGCCGGCGAGGACGATCCGCGCCATCGCGGGGCGGACCACCTCGCGCGCCACCACGGTCCGGGACTCGACGCGGCCGTTCACCCAGACGGTCCGGACCGTCTGGGTCGCGAGTCCGGGCACGCCCCGTTGCAGGACCTGCGTCTCGCCGATGGCCACCGACGTCGTCCACCGCACCTCGCGGTCGGGCGCGAGCGTGCGGTCCATCGCACGGGTCGTGACGTCCACGCGATCGAAGCGGACGAGCGACCCGTCGTGAAGGGGGGTGCTGGGCGGTGGTTGGACGCGATCGTCAGCGTCGGCGTTGATCCCCATGGCCGAGAGGAGCTCCCCGATGGTCGACGCGTTGGAGGCGACGTCGTGGACCTTCCCAGCCACGACGACCCTCGCGGTCACCACCGGAGACGAGCCGACCTGCGTCGCGGAGGCCGTCGCCTCTGCGAGCACCGCCGCGATCCGCGCGGCGGGTCCGCTGCTCGCCCCGTCCACCACCCAGACCCCCACACCTGCGGAGGCCGAACCGAGCGGGCTCGCCCCCGCGTCCGACGGCAGCTCGGACAGCAGCCCGAGCGTGCCCGGCGGCGAGACCACCACGGTCATGCCGTCGGCGAGCGTGGTCGCCGGCGGCGGCATCACGACGAGCCCCGACGAGAGCTCGATGCCCTCGCCCTGCAGGAGCTCGCCGACGTTGTCCACGGTCGTGCTGATCGGCTCCGGCGCGCGACCCTGCACGACGAGCGTCACGAGCGTGTAGGTCGCGGTGTACGAAAGACCCGCGACCGCGAGGCACGCGACGCCGAGGCTCGTCGCCCGCACCGCGCGACGGACCATCAAGCGACGCACCCGCGTGGGTCGTACCGCCAACCTTCCTCCACTCGATCGAGGAAGGCTTCAGGGGGAAGCGGCGAAGCCGGACCGAAGCCCTCATGCCCACGGAGCCGTGACCCTAGCAAACCCTCAAGTTTCGATGCAACCTTGA
>DATBLY010000170.1:0-9619 GCA_036555125.1 Actinomycetota bacterium
CGACCTCCGTCCGGTCCTCCATCAGCAGCGACCCGATCCGCTCGGCGTCGTCGAACTCCTTGACCGTTCCCTGCGCCACGGTTCCCCCCTCACGTCCGGGCCGCGATCCGGTCCCGCAGGTCGAGCTCGACGCAGACCCCACGCGTCCGACCCCGACGTCTGGCATCGAGCACGGTGAGGATATCGCCGGGGAGGTCCAGGTCGAAGGCGAGCTCGGGCAGCTCGATCACCGCGCTCGGGATGTCCGCCATCGCGGCCGCCTCGAGGTGCTTCCGGTATGAGTCGGTACCGAACCGGGCGGCGATCGCGGACGGCGGTCGGCGCAGCAGGAAGTTGGTCCCGGTGCCGTCGTGGGATGGTGCGAGCACGACGGGCCCCAGGGTGTGCAGCGCGCGGGTGATGGCCTCCGGGGTCACGAGCGGCGTGTCGGCCAGCAGGACGGCCAGGACCTCGATGCCCTGCCCGGTCGCCTCCTCCTCCACCTGACGGATCGCGCTCGCGAGGGGCGGCCGCTCCTCCTCGATGCCGCGGGCACCGCGCCGGGTCGCGAGCTCGAGGACCGCCTCGTCCGGCGAGATCACCCAGGTCTCCCAGCCGGGGATCGACATCGTGGCATCGAGGACGTCCTCGAGCATGGCGAGCGTCAGCGCCGCGCGTTCGAGGGGCGAGAGCAGGGGGCCTAGGCGGGTCTTGGATCCATCGAGCGACTTGACGGGGAGGGCGATGGCGCGCACGGGGACCCCAGGGTAGCCCACGCGGTACCCTCACGGGCGTCGCGACCGGGAGGTGGAGTCCTCGACGAGTCCCACCACGACCCTCGCTCCACCGACGTCGCGCGGGAACGCCCGCGCGACGTTGGCCGCGTCGGTATCGGACGCGTTGGAGGCGGGACCGTATCCGTTCATCATCGGCGACGTGGTGAAGCTGCTGATCGCGGCCGGCCTCGTGCCGCTCGCCTGGCGGGCGGTCCGTCGGCTCCGCGCGCGCACCGACCCCGAGGACGTCTCCCCACACTGATCGCGCGATGACCTCCGACGTCCCGTCCAGGTCGCGACCGGAACCCTGGTTCCACGTCGCACGTCTGGTCTGCCTGCCGCCGATCAAGCTGTGGTTCACGTGGCGGTTCGAGGGGCTCGAACACATCCCGCCGGTCGGCCCGGCGATCCTGGCGTGCAACCACATCTCGTACCTCGACCCGCTCGGGAACGCGTACGCCGCGCTGAAGGCGGGCCGGCGACCGCGCTTCCTGGCGAAGGACGACCTGTTCGAGATCCCCGTGGTCGGGACCGTGCTCAGGGGGTCCCACCAGATCCCCGTGAACCGACGGAACGGTCAGCGGGCGTCGCTCTCGGACGGGGTGGCCGCGCTGCGGCGTGGCGAGCTGGTCGTGATCTACCCGGAGGGGACGGTCACCACTCGCGACGACTGGATGCCGATGGAGGCCAAGACCGGGATGGTCCGCCTGGCCCTCGACTCCGGGGCCCCGATCGTGCCGATGGCGAGCTGGGGGAGCCAGGACGTCTGGCAGAAGTCCGGTCGCGGGAGCCTGAAGTTCGGACGACCCGTCTGGGTGAAGGCGGGGCCCTCCATCGACCTGCGGGGTCGCGAGGAGGCCCGGGAGGATCGAGAGGCCCTGCGCGCGCTGACCGACGAGGTGATGGTCGAGGTCGCAGACCTCGTGCGGGGGCTCCGCGATCGGTACCCGGCTCGGTGGGCACCGCGGCCACGGTAGGCTGGGTCGATGGACCAGGACCGCCGCCTCGGGTTCGCCACACGCGCGGTCCACGGTGGGAGGATCCCCCCGGTCGAGCAGGAGACCCCGAGCGTCCCGATCTACCAGACGTCCACGTATCGGTTCGCCGATTCGGACGACTACGCCGACACGATCAGCTTCCGCAAGCCCGGCTACACGTACTCGCGGGGATACGGCAATCCGACGCTGGATGCGTTCGAGGCTCAGATCGCGGACCTGGAGGGGACGGAGGCGGCGTTCTCGTTCGCGTCCGGGATGGCGGCGATGCACGCGGTGTTCACGACGCTCGCGGGCCAGGGCGACCGGGTGGTCACCAGCAACGAGCTGTACGGCGGCGCGTTCTCGTTGTTCACGAAGATCCTGCCTCGCTACGGCGTCGAGGTCACGTTCGTCGACCCGCACGAGCCGGAGGGCGTGCGGTCGGCGCTTAGCGGCGCCGCGTTCTTCTACGTCGAGACGATCGCGAACCCCAACGTCACGGTGGCCGATCTCGAGGTGCTGGGTGCGCTGGCGGCCGAGGCCGGGGTCCCGGCCGTGGTCGACAACACGTTCGCGTCGCCCTACCTCTGTCGTCCGGCCGCGTACGGGTTCGGCTACGTCGTCCACTCCGCCACGAAGTACATCGGCGGTCACAACGACCTGATCGGCGGCGTGGTCGCGTGCGGGGCCGAAGCGCGTGACCGACTCCGCGACACCGCGATCGACACGGGCGGGACGATGGCGCCGCTCGAGGCGTGGTTGTCGATGCGCGGGCTCGTCACGCTGCCCGTGCGGATGGAGCGGCACTGCGCCAACGCGTCGGCGCTCGCGACGTTCCTCGAAGGTCACGAGAAGGTCGACCGGGTCCACTACCCCGGTCTCGCGTCCCACCCCCAGCACGACGTGGCCGCGCGCCAGCTCGGGCCCGGGGCCGGCGGGATGCTGGCGGTCGAGGTCGGGGGAGGGGTAGCGGGCGGCAAGCGCTTCTGCGACGCGCTGCGCCTCGCCTGGGTGGCCACCAGCCTCGGAGGCCCGCAGACCCTCGTCGGCCACGCGGCCTCCACCACGCATCGCCAGCTCGACCCGGAGGCGCGCCGTCGCGCGGGGATCGCGGACGGCCTGGTGCGGGTGAGCGTCGGCCTCGAAGACGAGGCGGACCTCGTGGACGATTTCGCGCGCGCGCTGGAGAAGACGTGACCCGCCGCCGCGTCGCGGTGCTGTTCGGGGGCCGCTCCGCGGAGCACGAGATCTCGTGCCTGTCGGCCCGGTCGGTGATCGACGCGCTCGATCCCGAGCGCGACGAGGTCCTCCCGATCGGGATCACGCGCGACGGGACGTGGCACCTGATGGCCGGACCGCCGGCCCTCCCGGGCGAGACCGGGCGGATGCCGGAGGTCACCGCCGGGTCCGGCCACGCGGTCGAGCTCGCCGGCGAGGGTGCCGCACACGCGCTGGTCGCGAGCGACGGCTCGCGGCATCCGATCGACGTCGCCTTCCCCGTCCTTCACGGACCGTTCGGGGAGGACGGCTCGATCCAGGGCCTGCTGGAGCTCGCCGACGTCCCGTACGTCGGGGCGGGCGTCCTCGGCTCGGCGATCGGGATGGACAAGGCCGTCCAGAAGCGGCTGCTCCGCGAGGCCGGCGTGCCCGTCGTCGCGTTCGAGGAGGTGCGCGAGCCCGAGTGGCGGGAGGACCGCGAGGGGGTCTCGGCCCGCGCGCAGGACCTCGGGTTCCCGCTCTTCTCCAAGCCCGCGACCCTGGGGTCGTCGGTCGGGGTGCGATGCATCCACGCCCCGGATGCCCTCGCGGAGGGGCTCGAGGAGGCCTTCCGCTACGGGCGCAAGGCGCTGCTCGAGGAGGCCGTCGTGGGTGCTCGCGAGATCGAGGTGGCCGTGCTCGGCAACGACGACCCCGTGGCGTCGGTGCCGGGCGAGATCGTCCCCGAGGGTCACGCGTTCTACGACTACGACGCGAAGTACCTCGACGAGCACGGCGCGACCCTGAACGTTCCCGCCGACCTGAAGCCGGACGTGGTGGACGAGATCCAGCGTCTCGCGATCACGGTCTTCCGGGTGACCGAGTGCGCCGGGATGGGGCGTGTGGACTTCTTCCTGCTGGGGGACGAACGGCCGATCGTGAACGAGATCAACACGATCCCCGGGTTCACGTCGATCTCGATGTACCCGAAGCTCTGGGAAGCATCCGGGCTCCCGTATCGGGGCCTCGTGGCGCGACTGCTCGACCTCGCGGTCGAGCGCCACGCGGCCGAGGCGAGGAGCACCGGCGTGCGGGAGCTCGGGGGGAGCTAGGGGCGGTCGCGGCGCGCTACAGGTGCACCACGGGGCAGGTCAGGGTGCGCGTGATCCCCTCGACCGACTGGATCCGGGCGACCACGAGCTTGCCCAACTCGTCCACGGTCTTCGCCTCGGCGCGGACGATCACGTCGTACGGACCGGTGACGTCCTCCGCCTCGGCGACGCCCCCGATCTCGCGCACCTCCTGTGCGACCGCGGCCGCCTTGCCCACTTCGGTCTGGATCAGGATGTACGCGTTGACCACGGCGACCTCCATGCCTCGGATGGAGGGCCATGCTAAGCCCGAGCGTCGAGCCCGCGCAACGCGAGCGCCGCGCGCATCCCCGTGACCCTGCCATCATCGAACGGTGTTCGCCGATCGCGCCGACGCCGGGCGTCAGCTGGGAGCCGCCATCCGCGACCGGGTCGCGCCACCCGCCCACGTGCTCGGTCTCGCCCGCGGAGGCGTGGTGGTCGCGGCCGGCGTGGCCGAGGCGATCGCCGCGCCGCTCGACGTCGTGATCGCCCGCAAGCTCGGGGCGCCGCGCAACCCGGAGCTCGCGATCGGAGCGATCGCGCCGGGGGTCCGGGTGATCGATGACGCGATGGTCCGGCGGCTGCGCGTCGCGCCCGACTACCTCGATGCAGCGATCGAGCGGGCCGAGGCCGAGATCGCTCGCCGAGCGCGCGCCTACCGCGGTGACCGGCCCCCGCCGGAGCTCGCGGGGGAGACGGCGGTCGTGGTGGACGACGGCGTGGCCACCGGCGCCACGGCGATCGCGGCGCTGCGATGGGCCCGGGCGCAGCATCCGGCGCGCGTCGTGTTCGCGGCGCCGGTCGGCCCGGCCGACACGGTGCGGCGCCTGGCCCGGGAATGCGACGAGGTCATGATGCTGCTGACACCGCTCTCGTTCACGGCGGTGGGGACGTGGTACCGCCGGTTCGATCAGGTCGGCGACGACGAGGTCGAGGCGGTCCTGGCGGAGCACGCCGCATGAAGATCTTCGAGGCGATCCTCGCGGCGGTCTTCTTCCTCCTCGGGATCCGATCCCTCGTGCACTGGCTCCGCCGGCCGTTCGACAGCACCGACGCCCGAGACCACGTCCTGTTCGCCCTGTTCGTCACCGGCCGCGCGGGGCTCTGGTTCGCGCTCTCGGGCGTGTTCGCCCTCTACGCGATCACCCCGACGGAGGGCAGGGCCTTCATCGACGACGTGCGTGCGTACGACTGGCTCCTGATCGTGTTCCTGCTGCTCGCCGCGTTGCAGCTGCTGGCCGGGTTCTTCCTGGGCCGGCGCTCGACGGACGGGTGATCCGCCCGGCGACGATCGCGGGCGTCAGCCGGCCGCCTTGACGATGTCCTCGGAGAGCTCGGGGAACTCCTGCAGGCGGGCGACACGCTCGGTCCTCAGGCGGTCGACCAGCTCGGCGTACTCCGTTGCGCGTCCTTGACGCTCGTACAGCCGACGCGGCTGCAGCAGCTCGACGTCGTCGATCCCCGGAACGGCGTCGGCCACGAGGTATCCGAAGTCCTCGTCCTCGGTCCACGTGATCGTTCCTTCCGCGATGCCTCTGACGCAGGCGGAGGTGTGAGGGATCTTCAGGTCCTTGGCCCGGTCGTCGTCGTTCTTGCCGCCGACGCCGCCCGTGTTCAACAGGAACGTCTCGATGGGATGCGTGGCCAGGAGCTCGAGGATCCGATTGCCCTGCAGGCCGTGTGGCAGGGGGAAGAACGGGTTCGTCCCGGGAACGCGGAGGAACCTGCCCGCCTCGGCGGCGCCGCCCGCGCTGGTGCCGGTCGTCTCGCCCAACATGAAGTACGCCGCGGCCTGTTCCTGGTTCAGCTTCGCGACCGCGGGGATGATGTTCTCGTTGCGGTTCAGGATCAGCAGGTAGTCGACGGCCCCCACGTTGCGGGCGTCCTCGTGCGTCTGCAGGTCCCGCATCTCGAAGACCGCTCGCCCGTTCTGCGTGTAGTGCTCGCTGTGGAAGTCGACCCTGCCGGCCTCGTCCTGGTACACGTTCTCCAGGTACGCCGTGGGCTTGGTCACGGCCGCATAGATCGAGGGTTCGAACTCCGGATCCAGCGAGAACGTCTTCGCGAAGCAACCGTCTTCGGTCCCGTAGGCGTGGCCCCCCGGCATCAGCCCGACGAAGTCGTCCTGGACGGGCCGAGAGCCGTTCTGGCTCGTGAAGGTCGTGGTGGTCTTCCCGGTGCCGGACAGGCCGATGATCATGAAGACCTTCTCGCCGTCCCCCGTGGGGATCACCTTCAACCCGGCGTGCAACGCGAGCCCGCCCTTGTCGTAGACGAGACGGTTCCACATCCGCAGGCCGCCCTTCTTGGACTCGCCGAAGTAGTCGGAGTTGAGCACCCGCGTGACGCCGTTCTCCAGGTCGACGGCGATCACCCGGTCGTCCGGATAGCCGGGTGCGGCCAGGTTCGGCGTGTAGACGACCTGGACGACGGGGTCGGCGCCGTCGGTCCGGTCGAAGTACAGCTTCTTCTGCATCCCGGCGATGTTGGCGTTGGCCTTCTCGATCGTGAGTCGGGCCGCCGTCATCAGGTGGGGGTCGTTGCCGATGAACCCGTCGATCACGATGGCCTCTCGTCCCGCGAGGTACTCGTCCTGGAGCCTGGCGAGCCGGTCGAACTCCGCGCGATCCATCGCCTTCGCCGACGTCGTGGACGGGTCAGAGGTGACCACGTAGGTGCTTCCGGCGCTGCGGGAGACGACGCGGGTCTGCACGTTGACGTTGCCGAACTCCGTGATCCGGGTCTGCGGCATCTGCTCCGTGAACGCGCGGAGGTCGTCCTCCGACGGGTTGTGGTGGATCTGCGGCATCCCCAGGCTCCTTACGTGTCGGTGGCTGGATCGGTGGGTCGGTCGGCGCGACGGCACCGGGTGCCTAGAGTCTATCGGAGGCGTCGGGGCGGACCGGTTCGGTCGGCCCCCCGCACCGGGGTCGATGGTCCCCAGGAGGCCGAACGATGGACGTGCCCGAGGAGGAGCTGCTCGAGGCGATCCGTCGCGCGCTGTCCGGCTCCGCCGAACCGGTGCGGGTGGGGGTGGGTGACGACGCGGCCGTGGTGGCTCCGGGGACCGGAGAGCTGGTCCTCACGACGGACGCCCTGGTCGAACGGACGCACTTCGACCTCGACACGTGGTCGGCACGCGATCTCGGGTACAAGGCTGTCGCCGTGAACGTCAGCGACATCGCGGCGATGGCGGCGAGCCCGCGGTACGCCCTCGCCGCGCTCACCCTGTCGGATCGGGTGGACGCCGCGTTCGTGATGGAGCTGATCGGCGGGATGCGCGAGTGCGCCGATGAGCATGCGCTCTGGATCGTCGGCGGCAACCTGTCCCGCGGGACCGACGTGGTCGTCGTGGTGACGATCGTCGGCGAGGTGGCCCCGGGCCGGGCGGTCCGGCGCGACGGGGCGGGCGCCGGCGACGTCGTGGTCGTCACGGGATCCCTCGGAGCGGCCGCCCTCGGCCTGCGGTCGATGACCCGCCGGGGCAACTGGAGCGACGACGAGCGGACGGCGATCCGGCATCTGATGCGACCGACGGCCCGGGTCGGGGAGGCCGCGATCCTGGCCCGGTCCGGCGCGACGGCGATGATCGACATCTCCGACGGCCTGGGGATCGACCTCCGTCGGTTGACGAGATCGAGCGGGGTCGCCGCCTCGATCCGGCTCGCGGACGTCCCCGTCGCGCCGGCCGCGAGCCTGGACGAGGCGATCGGCGGCGGCGAGGACTACGAGCTCCTGGCGACGATGCCCTCCATCGAGGCCGCCGACGCGGCCCGACGCGACATCGCGGAGACCTTCGGCATCGCGTTGACCCCGATCGGGTGGATCGCGGACGGCGACGGCGTGACGGCCATCGGCGCGGATGGCACGGAACGGCCCCTCGAGCCCGCCGGATGGGACCACTTCGCGTGAGCGGCGCGCCTCGACCACGAGCGTTGTCGATCGCCGGGTCCGACGCGGGCGGCGGGGCGGGGATCCAGGCGGACCTGAAGACCTTCAGCGCGCTGGGCGTCTACGGCATGACCGCGATCACGGCGGTCACGGTTCAGAACACCCGGGGCGTGTCGGATGTCGAGGCGATCTCGGCCAGGATCGTCGCCGAGCAGATCCGCGCGGTGGCCACGGACATCGGCGTCGACGCGGCGAAGACCGGCATGTTGGCGAACGCGTCGATCGTCGAAGCGGTCGCCGCGGCGATCGAGGAAGAGGCCGTGCACCCGCTCGTCGTCGATCCGGTGTCGGTCTCGAAGCACGGCCATCCGCTGCTGACCGCCGATGCGATCGCGGCGATCCGCGACCGGATCCTGCCGCTGGCCACGCTCGTCACCCCGAACCTCCCCGAGGCGGCGGCGCTCACGGGTTCCGAGGTCGAGACGCGGGAGCACATGCGGCGGGCGGCCGACGCGATGCTCCGTCTGGGCGCGAGCGCGGTGTTGGTCAAGGGCGGCCATCTCCCCGGCGCCGACGAGGCCGCGGACCTGTTCTCCGACGGGGTCTCCGAGGAGTGGCTCGTGGCGCCGAGGCTCGAGACGGCGAACACCCACGGCACCGGCTGCACGTTGTCGGCCGCGATCGCGGCGCACCTCGCGCTCGGGGCCGATCTGCTCGCCGCGGTCGACGCCGGCAAGCGGTTCGTGACCGAGGCGATCCGCCATGCGCTCGCGCTCGGACACGGGATCGGCCCGGTCGATCCGCTCTGGTCGATCCCGCCGCCGGGCGATCGGGGCCGCTAGGGGGCGTCCGCCGCGTCGATCTCGGCGAGCCCACGCTCGAGGGCAGCCGCCGACAGCTCTCCCCGCACCAGCTCGACCTGGGTGCCGTCCGCGGCGTAGAAGGCCGTGAGCGGTGGACCGATCCCGCCGAGGTCGTTCATGATCGCGCCCGGGACGTCGAACAGGCTCGGGTACGGGACGCCCTGTTCGGCGAGGAATCCGCGCGCCCCCGATCGCGAGTCGAGCACGTCGACCCCGACGAACTGGACGTCGGGATGCGCCCGAGCGGCGTCGGCGAGCATCGGGGTCTCCCGCCGGCAGGGATCGCACCACGACGCCCAGACGTTCACCACGAGTGGGGTGCCGGCCGCCGCATCGAGCAGGTCGCGGAACGCCGCCACGTCGAACGCGGGGAGCTCGTCGACCGTCTCGGGCAGCCCGGCGGCCTCCGCGACGATCAGGGCCGGTTCACCGGCCGCCGGCGTTGCGTCCTGACCGCTTCCGCAGGCGGGGAGCAGGAACACGAGGGCCAGGGACAGGCGGCGAGCGGACCGGAACGTCGGACCCACTCCCGGGATGCTACGGGCGATCCGCGAGCCGGGACGGGCGGTCAGACCGGCTGGCGCTGGGGGATGCGCGTGACCTTGCCTGCCTTGATGCACGACGTGCACGCGTTGACACGCCGCGGCGTGCCGTCGACGAGGGCTCGCACCCGCTGGATGTTCGGGTCCCAGCGACGGTTGTTGCGCTTGTGCGAGAACGTGACGGCCTTGCCGAAGAACGGCTTCTTCCCACAGATATCGCAGACGGCTGCCATGGCCGAACCAGGGTAGCAGACGTCCTCG
>DATBLY010000008.1:0-8450 GCA_036555125.1 Actinomycetota bacterium
CGAGGGCCACCAGGCCGGCCATCGCGAGGCCGAGCGCCGCCGCGCCGACCACGGCCGTGTACACCTTCGCGGGGTCGCTCGTGGCCTGCCGCGCGTACTCGATGATCAGCCGGCCGATCCCCCCGGCCAGGCCGGTCGAGATCTCGGCGACGACGACGCCGATCACCGACGCCGTCGCGGCGAGCTTCAGCGCGGGGATCATGAACGGCACGGCCGCCGGGAACCGCAGCTTGAACAGCGTCTGGCGCCAGGTGGCCGCGTACGAGTCCATCAGCTCGAGCGAGGCCGGCTGCGGGGCATGAGTGAGCCCCTTCAACGTCCCGACCGCCACGGGGAAGAACGCGAGGAACGCCCCCAGGACCGACGCCGAGAGCCACCGCGGCCACTCGAACCCGCCGAGGTGCAGCTTCCCGCCCCAGCTCACCACGAGCGGGGCGAGCGCGATCAGCGGGATCGTCTGGCTGATCACGAGGTACGGGAGCAGCCCCCGCTCCACGATCCTGTATCGCGCCATCAGGATCGCGAGCCCGATCCCGACCGCCGCGCCCAGCACGAACCCGGTGAGCGCCAGCCGGAACGTGAACCAGGCCCCCGACAGGACCGTCAGGATGATCGGCGTCTCCGAGCCGCGCCGCTCCGGTTGCCCGTAGCGCGAGAGCATCTCCCAGACGTGGGGCATCGCGATGTCGTTCGCGCGCGGCAGGATCGTCAACCCGAACACCTTGCCGCCGTCCTGCGGCCCGACGAGCTTGTACAGCTCCCAGAGGGCGGCCACGGACAGCAACGCCAACGCGAACATCCAGGCTCGCCGCAGCCGGCGGCGAGCCCTCCCCTGCGGAGCCGAGGCAGGGGCGCTCACGAGGTCGGGCGCGCGCTTCCCGCGATCGCCGGCAGGACCTTCTCGCCGTAGGCCTGCAGGGTCTCGTCCTTCGCGTCGTGCTGGAGGTAGATCGCGAACTGGTCGGCGCCGAGCAACCGCAGCTCCTCGAGGCGGCGGACGTGCTCCTCGACAGGCCCGATGACGCAGAATCGGTCCACGATCGCGTCGGGAACGAACTCCGTGTGGACGTTGCCGGCCTGGCCGTGCTGGCTGTAGTCGTAGCCCTCGCGGCCCTTGATGTAGTCGGTGAGCGCCGCGGGCACCTCCGAGGACTCGCCGTAGCGCGCCACGATGTCGGCCACGTGGTTGCCCACCATGCCGCCGAACCACCGCGTCTGGTCGCGCGCGTGCTCCACGTCGTCGGTGACGTATGCCGGCGCCGCGACGCACATCGTGATCTGCGACGGGTCACGTCCCGCCTCCTCGGCGGCGCGGCGGACCGCTCCGAACGTCCACGCGGTGATGTCGGGGTCGGCGAGCTGCAGGATGAACCCGTCGGCCGTCTCGCCGATCAGCTTCAGGGCCTTCGGGCCGTACCCGGCCGCCCAGACCTCCACGCGGCTCTTCGCGGCCCACGGGAACCGGAGCGGCGCGCCCCGGTACTCGACCTCGCGGCCGTTCGCGAGCTCGCGGATCACGTGGATCGACTCGCCGAGGTACGCGAGCGTCGAGGGCTTGCCGTTGATCACACGCACGGCCGAGTCGCCGCGGCCGATCCCGATCACGGTCCGGTTGCCGAACATCTCGTTCAGCGTGGCGAACAGGCTCGCCGTGACGGTCCAGTCGCGGGTCAACGGGTTCGTGACCATCGGGCCGACGATCACGTTGCGCGTGTTCGCCAGGATCTGCGTGTAGATCGGGAAGGGCTCCTCCCACAGCAGGTGGGAGTCGAACGTCCAGACGTGGCTGAACCCGTACGTCTCCGCGCGGACGGCCAGGTCGATCACGCGCGCGGCCGGCGGGGTCGTCTGCAGCACCACGCCGATGTCCATGCGGCCTCCCCCCTCTGCGGTCGCGCCTCGCGCGCGCGGATCAGCGCGCGACGATGTCCTCGTACGCGTCGGGCCGGCGATCCCGGTAGAACGCCCATCGGTCCCGAACCGTCTTGATCTTGTCCAGGTCCAGGTCCCGCACGATGAGCTCGGGCTTGTAGGCGTCGCCGAGCTCCCCGACGAACTGCCCCTCGGGATCGACGAAGTAGCTCTGGCCGTAGAAGTCGTCGTCGCCGAGAGGCTCGATCCCGACCCGGTTGATCGCGCCCACGTAGTACATGTTCGCGACGGCGGCCGCGGGCTGCTCGAGTCGCCAGATGTACTCGGAGAGGCCGCGGTGCGTGGCGCTCGGGTTGAAGACGATCTCGGCGCCGTGCAGGCCGAGCATCCGCCAGCCCTCCGGGAAGTGCCGGTCGTAGCAGATGTAGACGCCGACCTTGCCGACCGCGGTCTCGAAGACCGGGAACCCGCCGGTCCCGGGCGTGAAGTAGAACTTCTCCCAGAACCCCTTCACCTGCGGGATGTGGTGCTTGCGGTACTTGCCCAGGTACGTGCCGTCGGCGTCGATCACGGCGGCGGTGTTGAAGTACTGGCCCGCCTGCACGATCTCGTACATCGGCAGGACCAGCACCATCCCCAGCTCCTTCGCGACGCTCTGGAACCGCTGCGTCGTCGGCCCGTCCGGGATCGGCTCGGTGTAGCTGTAGTACTCGGCGTCCTGCACCTGGCAAAAGTACGGCCCGTAGAACAGCTCCTGGAAGCACATCACCTGGGCCCCCTGGGCAGCGGCCTCGCGCGCGGCCTCCTCGTGCTTGTCGGTCATCGACGCCTGGTCGCCGGACCAGTCCGTCTGCAGCAGCGCGGCCTTCACGATGGTCATCGCGATCGTCTCCCTCGGCTCGGGGCTCCTGACCGGATGGTAGCGAGTCGGTGCCCGCAAGGTGAAGCGGCGGCGTCGCCGGAGCGACGCCGCCGCTTCACGACGGGTTCGACGTGCTCGCCGGCCCCGCTAGTGCCACGACCTCTGGAAGTGTCGCGAGAGCACCTGCTGCACCGTCTTCATGCCGATCGCGATGCCGTCCTGCACCGCGGAGCGGTAGTGGATCCCGCCCCAGATCCGGGCGTTGCCGACCTCGTACGCCAGGCCCCGGACGGTGTCGAAGTGGCGATCGCCGAGTCCCGTCAGGCTGGGGACGGTGAAGTCGATGTTCCACGAGCGCAGGAACTTGGCCACCACCTGCCCACCCGCGGGCGTGATGCACGAGTGCGCGCTCGGGTACTCCGGGTGGTTCGGCGTCCCGATCAGCGGCGTCCACGCCGGGTCGCCGACGGTCCACCGGTTGCCATCCGTGTCGCCCGCCTGGATCGCGGTGATCGGACGCCAGAACGCGAAGTGGTACTTCGCATCGAAGCACGCGATCAGGGCGTCTGCGTACACCACGGAGATCATCGCCATGAACCTCGAGGCGTCCACGACGTCCAGTTGGTGGTCGAGCACGAACAAGCGGAACGAGCCCCGCGCCTGCTGGACCGGCGGCTCCGCCCAGAACCTGGCCGCGAGGGTCTGCTCGTCGGTCCGCACGGTGCTCGTGCTGGAGCCGATCCGCTTCACCTCGTTGTAGTCGCGGGCCCAGCGGAAGCTGCGGAGCGAAGGCGGCCCCGCCGGCCGGAACTGATCCGCCGAGTCGAGGCTGAACGGTCGCATCAGCCCGAGGTAGGCGCCGATCGGCGGCGTGGTCGCCGTGGGGAGCCAGACCCCGGGGATCGGCGGGTTCGGCGGCGTGTACGTCGCCGGCGCTCGGAAGCCGTCGTCGGCGCGTTGGGCGATCAGCAGGTCCGCCACCTGCTCACCGGTCGCCACGCCGTCCGTCTTCGCCTGACCGTCGGGGATCGTTGCCAACGAGGCGGTGAACGCGGGATCGATGATCCCTGGCGCCTGGGCCGGGAGGTAGTGGCCGAGGATGCGGTGCGCGGCCGCGGCGACCGCCGCCTCGGCGGAAGCGCCGGCGGGCGCGTCGACGTCGACCGCGAACGGGCGGTAGCCGCCCTCGATCGCCATCACCGAGTCGTAGACCGCGATCGCCACGTACGCGAAGATCGTGTGGCCCTCGGCGGGGCTCAGGGCTGCCGCGGTGAAGGCCTGCGTGCCGACGACGTCCCAGTCCGTGACGTACGTATCGGGTGGTGCCGTGGACCCGGCCTGCGCGCCGACCGTCGCCCCGTTCGCGATGGCACCCCCGGGCGCCACGAGGACGAGCGCCAGGAGCGCTGTCGCGATGGATCGGATCCTTCTCATGGATGACCTCCTCTCGATCTGCGGGCGCGGATAGCGGGCTCGAACCTCCATGAACCTCCCTCCTTCCGAACGAACGGTGGGACGGGGCCGGCCCGAAGGCCGGCCCCCATCGTTCGCTAGCCTCGGTAGCGGACCGCGACGTACAGGTCGTTCGAGACCGTGATCCCGTCGGTCGCGAGCTCGCTACCGGGACGGTTCGACCCGAACACCAGGACCCGGCCGTCCCACGACAGGGACGCCCGCGACTCGCTCGAGGGTGTGTTGATCGTCGGTCCCAGGTTCACGGGTTCGCCCCACGTTCCGAACGGGCTCGTGCGCGTCGTTGCGTAGAGGTCCGGACCGCCCAACGTGCCAGGACGCGTGGAGTCGAAGACCATCTCCCGCCCATCAGACCGCACGTTCGGCCGCGAGTCCTCCGCGGAGGTGTTCACCCCGGGGACGAGCTCGGCCGGGCCGAACCCGTGGATCGACAACCGGCTCAGGTAGATGTCCGAATCGATGTCCGGTGCCTCGGACGAGAACCCGCCCGGCCGAGCGCTCGAGAAGTACAACACGGGCCGGAACCCCGCGAGCACGAACGAAGGGCTCGCCTCGCCGCCCGCGCTGTTCACCGAACAGCCGAGGTTCGTCGGCTCGGCCCAGCCCCCGCCGCGCGAGCGCGTGACGTAGATGTCGGCGCCCCCGCACGCGCCGGGCACCACCCGGTCGCTCACGAAGAACAGGACACCCCCGAGCGTGGGGCTGGGACAGAAGTCGTTGCCCGGGCCGTTCACGGTGGGACCCAGGTTCTCCGGTGCTCCCCACGGCGCGTGCCGGTCCGGGCGGTGCGCAACCCAGATGTCGAGGTTCCGCGTCGTGCCTTGATAGCCGTCGCGGTTCGACGCCATGTACAGGCTCAGCCCGTCCGGGGACTGGATCGGGCACCCGTCCGTCCAGGGGGTGTTCAACTCGGTGCTCGTGCCGGGGATCGACTCGATGTTGACCGGGGATCCCCAAGCGCCGGATCCGGTCGCGCCGGCAACCGACGTGACCGCGAGCATGGCCACGACCAGCGTGGCGACGAGGACGACGCCCCGCGCTGCGTTCTTGTTCGTCACGGTCTTTCCCTCCTTCCGAACGGCGCTGGCCGTCATGGTCAGCGGGCCGGTCGCCATCGGAGCCACGCACCGGTTGGCGGCAGCTCCTGCGCTGCACTTCGTCCGGGCCGCAGATCCCTCCTCCCTCGCGCGCTCCGTGAGCGCTGGGCCCTGTCCGGCCGACGCTACGGAGGTCGCTCGGGCCGGCGATACGGTGGAGGCCCGGCGAACGCCCGGATGCTGGCTCCCCGGCCCGATGCCGTGCTGGCGGCTTGACGCCGCGCGGGCGATGACGGACAACTGCCCGGGACCCCAGGCGCAGGAGGACATCCGCTGGAGATGGAGCAGGCCGATGATCAGCCGACCCTCGAAGCACTGCGCCGCGAGATCGGGGAGCTCCGGGCTTCTCGGGAACGACTCGCGCTGGCCGCCGATGCCGAACGTCGCGGCATCGAGCGAGCCCTGCACGAGGGCGTGCTGCAGGATCTGGTGGGGCTCGCCGCCAACCTCGAGGTCGCGGCGGGTTCGCTCGATCCCGATCCCGCGGCGGCGAGGACCATCCTCGAAGAGTTGCAGCGCGAAACGCGGCGGGCGTTGATCGAGATGCAGGAGCTCGCCAGGCGGGTCTTCCCTCCCCTGCTCGACGTGGGCGGGCTCGTCGCGGAGCTCCGCGCGGCGGCGAGCCGCGCCGGCGTGCAGGCGAGGATCGACGCCGACGTCGACCTGGTCGAGGCGTCTCCGCCGGAGATCATCGGCGCCGTCTACTTCTGCGCGCTCGACGTGTTCGAGCGCGCCCCGGACGGCGCGCCGGTGGACGTGAGCGTCCGAGGCGAGGCGGACGCGCTCGCGTTCGAGATCGACGCGGACGCCGACCTGGGATCGGAGCGCCGCGCCCCGCACGACCGCGTCGAAGCGCTGGACGGCCGGGTGACGATCACCGTGGGGAGCGGCCGGACCACCGTGGCCGGCTCCCTGCCGATCTCGCGATGACGCTAGTCGCTCTCCGCCAGGTAGAGGATCACGGCCTTGACGCGCTTGTTGACCGACGGCTCCCAGCTGAGCCCGAGCTTGAGGAAGATCGAATGGATCACCTTCTCGACCGATCGCTCGGCGAGGAAGAGGGACTCACCGATCGCCTCGTTGCTCTTGCCCGCCGCCATCTCGCGCAGCACGTCGCGCTCGCGTGCGCTCAGGCTCGTGAGCGGCGACCGCTCGCCTCGGGTGTCCTCCGCGACCAGCGCCTCCACGACCTTCGGATCGATCACCGAGCCGCCGGTCGCGACCGCCCGGACCGCGGCCACGAGCTGATCCGGTTCCAGGACGCGCTCCTTGAGGAGGTAGGATCGGCCCGCGCTGCCGCCCTCGAGGAGGGCGAGGGCGTAGCTCGGCGTCGCGTACTGGCTCAACACCACGACGCCGACGTCGGGATGCTCGGTCCGCAGCCGCACCGCTGCCTGGATCCCCTCGTCCCTGTTGTCGGGTGGCATGCGGATGTCGGTGACGACCACGTCCGGACGCTCCGCCTCCACCGCGGCGAGCAAGGAGTCGAGGTCGTCACAGACCGCCGCGACCTCGATGTCGGCATCGGCTTCGAGCAGCCGCCGCACGCCCTCGCGCACGAGCAGATGATCGTCGGCGATCACGAGCCGGATCGGCATGGCGCGAGGATACGCCCGTGACCAGCGTCCTCGTCGTCGACGACAACGACCGGAACCGGAAGCTCGCGCTCGACGTCTTGAGCGCCGCGGGCTTCCGTGCGTTCGGCTCGGCGACGGCCGCGGAGGGGATCGCGCTCGCGCGGGAGCACCGGCCGGACGTGATCCTGATGGACCTCCGGCTCCCCGACATGGACGGCGCGGACGCCACGCGGAGGCTGGCGGCACATGAGCGGACGGCCCGGATCCCGGTGGTCGCCATGAGTGCATCGGCGCTCGAGGGAAGCGACGACTGGCTCGAGGAGGTCGGCTTCGCCGGCTGGCTCGAGAAACCGATCCACGTGGGCACGTTCCCGGAGCAGGTCCGCCGCTACTGCACGCAGGGAGAGGGGTGACGCGGTGAGGGAACCACCGTGCTAGCACCCCCGATCGAGCGCGGTTGGCCCGGTGGCCCGCGCGCGACGCCCCACCTAGCCTCTGGACGGGATCGGTCGACGATGTGAACATCGCCGAGCGCCCGCGACTCTGATGGCGTGTGCGGAAGGGGGGCACAAGATGCGGAAGCACGTGACGGGTGGCGCACTCGGGGTCCTGACCGGTGCCGCGCTCGGGGTCCTGGTCTTCTCGGTCCTGTTCGTCGCCTGTGGCGGCTCGAGCGATGACTCGTCCGACGCCCAGGCTCGACGGGCTCAGGACATGTGGGAGATCGACCAGATCGAGAAGGACTTCCACGGCGCGATGACGACGAAGGACATCGATCGGATGATGGGCCTGTTCGCGCCCAACGCGACGATGACCGTCGGCCCAGGCGTGACGGCGTCCGGGCTCGACGAGATCCGGACGTTCTGGCTGGAGAAGGCGGCGCCCTTCGCGCCCGAGAACCAGTGGGTCTCCGACCACCCGGCGTACAAGCTGGAGATCACCATCAATGGAGACCGGGGGACGCTGCACTTCGAATGCCACTACATCGACGTGAAGACCAGCCAGGTCGCGTCGGCCACAACCGCAGACTTCGACGTGGCCCGGATCGATGGCAAGTGGCTGATCACGAACATGGTCGGCGGGACCACCGTCCTGGAAGTCTGAGCTCTTGGCCGGGGGGCAGGGGCCGCGGGTCGTCCCGGAGGGGCGGCGACAGGTCGGGGATGCGATCGTCCGGGCCGTCGCCCGCCTTCCGGTCAAGGTCCGGACGAAGCTGCTGATCGCGTTCGTCGGCACGGCACTGCTGCTGGTCGCGGTCGGCCTGTTGGGGCAACTCGTACTCGGTCAGTCGAACGACCGCGTCGCGAGCGTGGGGCCTCTCCAGAAGCGAGCCGTCCAGTACAGCCAACTGCAGGCCGATGCCGAGCACCTCAGGGTCGTCTTGTCGGTGAACGTCGCGAAGGAGTTCAACACCGTCTGGCCGGATGTCGCGGCGCCACAACTCGGCGGGACCTATTCGCTGGCCGTGGACGCGTTCGCGGTCGACGCCGCCACGCGGATCGGGGCACGTACGGCGGCGGATCAGCTCCTCTTCACGCCCCCTCGGGAGGACCAGGAGATCCTGGACGG
>DATBLY010000073.1:0-8549 GCA_036555125.1 Actinomycetota bacterium
TGGATCACGCGGAGCGAGCGCGCGCCGCGCCCGGGCACGATCGGCGCGTCGCCGGCGTCGACGACGGTGACCTCGTTGAACGGCTCGACGTCCTGCTGGATCGACCACGCGTCGGGGGTGCCCCAGTGGTACGGGGCGCTCCGGATCGCGCGCGGACCGAACCGCGCGCCCGGCCGCGCCGAGACCGAGTCGTCGTAGGGCGCGCCGACGATCGCGACGTCGGCGCCCGCGGCGCGCAGCGCCTCCTCGTCATGACAGAACGGCAGCTTGTGGAACGACCCGCGCCAGTCCGAGTAGTACGGCAGGTCGGTCCAGTCGAACTCCGCGAACTCGTCGTCCGCGCGGAGCTCGGAGGTCTCGAGCCGGAAGTCGCGGTCTTCGGCCATGGTCGGCACAGCATACGGACGCCCACCCGGCCGGGCGACCTGACAGGATGCGCCCATGACCGGCGTCGAGGCGGTCCTGCGCGAGGCCGTCGAGGCGACGCGCGTGAAGCACGCGATCCCGGCGCTCGGGGCGGCCATCGTCACGGCCGAGCCCGGGGAGGAGCCGCCAGCGTGGGTCGTCGGCGTCCGCGTCCGAGGCCGGGAGGACCCCGCGACCGTGGAGGACCGATGGCACATCGGATCGTGCGCCAAGGCGATGACGGGCGCGCTCTACGCCAGGCTCGTCGAGCGAGGCGATGCCGCCTGGGACGCGACCCTGCGCGAGCTCTTCCCGGACCTCGAGGGGATCGACCCCGGCTGGAGCTCGACACCGATCGATCGCGTCCTCACCCATCGCGCCGGGCTCCCGGCGAACCTCGACCGAGCCGACCTCGAGGCGTGGTTCGACGACGACCGGCCGGTCACCGACCAGCGTTCGGACGCGACCGCTCGGGCCCTGTCACGGCCCCCCCGGAGGCCGGGCTCGTTCCGCTACTCGAACCTCGGCTACATCGTCGCCGGGGCGGCGATCGAGCGGATCTCCCGCCGGTCCTGGGAGGAAGCCGTCATGGACGATGTCCTGCTCCCCCTGGGCATCGCCTCGGCCGGCTTCGGGGCTCCGACGGGCGCGCAGCCGTGGGGACATCGAGCCCGGCTGCTGGGCGCGGGGCGCGGCGATCCGGTCGACCCGGGACCTGCCGAGCGGCCGAACGTCCGCGCCGACAACCCACCCGTGATGAGCCCCGCCGGTCGGCTCCACCTCTCCCTCGATGACTGGGCTCGCTTCATCCGGGTCTTCCTGGCCGACGGCGGCGGGCTGCTCGGCCACGCCTCGATCTCGAAGCTGACGACGCCGCCGGGGGGACGGGGCCAGCAGCAGGCGATGGGATGGGCGGCGGCGCCGGGCAAGCTCGCGCGAGACGTGGCACTCGGCCAGCAGGGATCCAACACGGCTTGGGTCGCGACCGCCCTACTCGCCAGCACCTGGGACCGGGCCGCGCTCGTCGTCTGCAACGACGGACGCGGTCGCATGCTCCCCGTCACGGGTCGGCTCGCGACCCGGTTGCTCGACCCGGGTTCCCGACGCGAAGGGTGACCCCGGGTCTTCACCCCTGCGGCGATCGTGCCCCGGCCGCGGCCGGACCCTTGACATCCGAACATATGTTCGATACACTTCGTTCTTCATCCGCCTCACCGGTCCTCCCCCGGAACGGAACGGCCCGTGGCACCCGAACCTCCCGACGCCGAGGCGCTCGCCTCGCGCGTGCATCGACTCGATCGCCACATCTCGCGCCTGCAGCGGCAGCTGCTCGACGTGCTGACGTCGCTCGAGGATGCCGAGGCCTGGATCGACGACGGCGCGCACGACATGGCGCACTGGGCGTCGATGCAGCTCGGCATCTCGCGCTGGAAAGCCGAGCGGTGGCTCGCCGCCGGACGAGCGCTGCGCACGCTCCCCGCGACCGCCGACGCGTTCGAGCGCGGCGAGCTCGGGATCGACAAGGTCGTGGAGCTCACGCGGTTCGCCGCGTTCGACGACGAGGACGGCCTGGTGCGCTGGGCCCGCGGCGTCTCGTCCGGCGCGATCCGGCGGGTCGGCGACCTCCGTGCGCGCGGGGGCATCGCCGAGGACACCGTCGCCGCCGAGCGCGATCGCTGGCTGGAGTACCGGTACACGGACGGCGGCCGCCGGTTCCGGCTCGACGCCGAGCTGCCGAGCGCGGCGGGAGCGGTCGTCGCCCGGACCCTCGACCGCCTCGGCGACGAGATCCCGCCGATGCCCGACGAGGAGGACCTCGTCGGCGCCCGGAGGGCGGACGCGCTCGTCGCGCTCTGCTCGGCCCGGATCGCCGACGACGCCGATCAGGACCGTGCGACCGTCGTCGTCCACGCCGAGCTCGACGCGGTGCTCGACGACGCGAACGCCCTGATCGAGGACGGTCCGGTGATCGGCGGCACCACCCTGCGGCGCCTCCTGTGCAACGCGCGGCTCCAGGCCGTCGTGGAGCACCCGGACGGCACCGTGCGGGCCATCGGCCGCCTCACGCGCGAGCCGGCGCCGTGGATGATGCGGCAGCTGCGGCATCGCGACGGGACCTGCCGGTTCCCGGGGTGCGACGCCCGGCGCTTCACGCAGGCCCACCACGTCGAGTGGTGGTCACGGGGCGGCGCGACCGACCTCGACAACCTGGTGCTCGTGTGCGCGTTCCACCACCGCCTCGTGCACGAGCACGGCTGGGGCCTCACGCGCGACGGCGATGGCGAGCTCACCTGGGTCCGGCCCGAGGACGGTCGATCGCGGGCCGGCCCCGGCGACGTCCGGCCTCCGGCGGTGGCCGCCGGTCGCCGGTCGCGCGCCGCGCCCGACGCCGCCTAGCCGGCGCCCGCGGCGCCACTCGCCCAGCCCGACACGGGCCGCTCGCCCCTAGCTTCCGCCTGCCACGGGAGCAGCATCGGGACAGGACGAAGGGGGAGGGCTTTCCTGTCGGAGGTGTTCCAGATGAGCGTCGTGACCGTTCCGCATGCCCCGACGGACGGCGGAGGGAAGGGCAAGGGCCTGAAGCGAGGTGCCCTCGGGACGGTCTCCGCGACCGTGATCGGGGTGGCCTCGACGGCCCCCGCCTACAGCCTGGCCGCCACGTTGGGATTGATCGCCGCCGTCGTGGCCGTGCACTCGCCGGCCATCGTGCTGGTGGCGTTCCTGCCGATGCTGTTCGCGGCGTCGGCCTACTACTTCTTGAACCGGGTCGACCCCGACTGCGGCGCCACGTTCCCCTGGGTGACGCGCGCCATGGGACCGTGGGCCGGCTGGATGGGCGGATGGGGAGTCGTGATCGCCGACATCGTCGTGATGCCGAGCCTCGCCTACATCGCCGCGCAGTACGCGTTCACGCTGTTCGGGCTGGACGGCCTGGCGAGCGACCCGTGGGCGCTCCTGGCCCTCGGCTGCGCGTTCATCTTGCTCATGACCGCGCTGACCTGGCTGGGGATCGAGCTCTCGGCGAGGACGCAGTTCGTGCTCCTCGCGATCGAGATCCTCGTCCTGGTCGGGTTCTCCGCCTGGGCGCTCGCCAAGGTGTACCTGAACCACCCCGCCGGCTCGCTGACGCCGTCGTGGAGCTGGCTGAACCCGTTCGCGCTGTCCGCGAGCGAGCTGAGCCAGGGCGTCCTGCTGGCGCTGTTCATCTACTGGGGGTGGGACACGGCGGCGAACGTGAACGAGGAGACCCGCAACGGCCGCCGGTCCGCCGGGACGGCGGTCATCGCGTCGACCCTGGTGCTGCTCGCGACCTACCTAGTCGTCGCGTTCGCGTCCACCGCGCTGCACGGCCCCGGGTTCCTGCAGGACAACCCCGACGACGTGCTCACCGGGATGGTCGGGAGCCCGTGGAGCAAGATCCTCGTGCTGGCGGTCCTGGCCTCGGCCGTGGCGTGCACGCAGACCACGATCCTGCCGACGGCCCGAACCACGCTCTCGATGGCCGCGCACGGCGCGGCGCCGAAGGCGCTCGCCACGATCCACCCGAAGTACCTCACGCCGACCTGGTCGACGTGGTGGATGGGGATCGCCTCGGTCGTCTGGTACGCGATCCTGGTCGCGATCGACAGCAGCACGAACATCCTGTGGGACTCGATCTCCGGGCTGGGGTTCGCGATCGCCTTCTACTACGGGATCACGGCCCTCGCGGCGCCGATCCTGTTCCGCAGGCACCTGTTCAAGAGCGCCAAGAACTTCCTGCTCGTGGGCCTCGTGCCGTTGCTCGGCGCGATCACCCTCGGGTGGGTGTTCGTCCGGTCCGCGATCGACTACTGGAACCCCGCGAACTCCTACACCCCGCCGTGGTTCGCGTTCGGTGACTTCAAGGGTGTGGGGCCGGCGCTCGTGATCGGCATCGGGATGCTGCTGATCGGCGTCCCGCTGATGTTCTGGTGGCGTCGGAAGAACCCGGCGTTCTTCCGGACGAAGCCGATGGCCGCCCCGTCGATGACGGAGCTGCTCCCCGACGAGTTCCGCGTGACCGAGGAGGCGGCGGAGCTGGGCGAGCTCCCGACGCCGGCGGGGACGAAGCCGCCGGTCGGCGCCGGGACATCCAGCGAAGGAGGAGCCCGATGAAGGTGTTGCTGGTCGGTGTGGGCGGGGTCGGCGAGGCGATCGCCGTCGTGGCGAAGGGCCGGCCGTGGCTCGAGCGGATGGTCCTCGCGGACCTGGACCGGGCGCGGGCGGAGGAGGTGGTCGAGGAGCTCGGCGGCGGGCCGACGTTCGTCGCGGAGCGCGTGGACGCATCGAAGCGGACCGAGATCATGCGGCTCGCCAGGACGTACGGCGTCGACCTGATCGTGAACGCGGTCGAGCCCGTCTACGACATGGAGATCTTCGAGGCGGCCTTCCAGGTGGGCGCGACCTACATGGACATGGCGATGTCGCTCTCGCGGCCGCACCCCACGGCGCCGTACCGGCAGACGGGGGTCATGCTGGGCGACGAGCAGTTCGCGCGCGCGGCCGACTGGGAGGCCAAGGGCCTGCTCGCCCTGCTCGGCATGGGCGTCGAGCCCGGGATGTCGGACGTCTTCGCGGCCTACGCCGCCAAGCACCTGTTCCACGAGATCCACGAGATCGGGGTCCGCGACGGCGCGAACCTCGAGGTCCGCGGGTACACGTTCGCCCCGAACTTCTCGATCTGGACGGCGATCGAGGAGTGCCTGAATCCGCCGGTCGTCTGGGAGAAGGAGCGCGGCTGGTTCACGACCGAGACGTTCTCCGAACCCGAGGTCTTCGAGTTCCCCGAGGGGATCGGGCCGATCGAGTGCGTGAACGTCGAGCACGAGGAGGTCATCCTCATCCCCCGGGCCATCGACGTCGGGCGCGTGACGTTCAAGTACGGGCTGGGGACGGAGTTCATCGACGTGCTGAAGACGCTGCACATGCTCGGCCTGGACGAGAAGGAGCCGGTCGAGGTGAAGGGCGTCCGGGTCGCACCTCGCGACGTCGTGGCATCCCGGCTGCCCGACCCGGCACACCTCGGCGATCTGATGACCGGCAAGACCTGCGCGGGCACCTGGGTGCGAGGGATGCGGGACGGCACCCCCCGGGAGGTCTACCTCTACCAGGTGGCGGACAACGAGGAGTGCATGCGCGCGTACGGCGTGCAGGCCGTCGTGTGGCAGACGGCCGTGAACCCCGTCATCGCGATGGAGCTCCTGGCCGACGGCGTCTGGAAGGGCGCCGGGGTGATGGGACCCGAGGCGTTCGACCCCGATCCGTTCGTCGAGCGGATGCCGGCGTACGACTTCCCGTTCGGGATCAAGGAGATGACGCCGGGGGTCATGTCGGCGGCGTAGGCGAGCGACGGATCAGGATCGCTCGTCCTTGATGATCTGCCGGGCCGCGTTCGCGCCCGGCCCGCCGGTCACGCCGCCGCCGGGGTGCGCCCCGGACCCGGCCAGGTAGAGCCCGTCCACGACGAAGCGGTAGCGCGCCTCGCCGTTCAGCGGGCGCCAGGCGAAGAACTGATCGAGCCCCGGCTCCGCGTGGTACACGTGCCCGCCGGAGAGGCGGTACTCGGTCTCGAAGTCCTCGGGCGTGACGACCTGCCGCGCCTCGATCAGCTCGCCGAGACCGGGCGCGTACCGCTCGAGCGCCTTCACCGTCACGTCTCCCAGCCGCTCGCGCTCGCTCGACCACGCCCCCTCGCGCAGATGACGCGGCGCCGCCTCGACCAGCACGCTCATCACGTGCTTGCCCTCGGGCGCGAGCGACGGGTCGAGCAGGGTCGGGATCGTCGCCTCCATCCACGGGTCCTCGGCGAGGTGCCCGTACTTCCAGGCGTCCTTGGCGCGCTCGACGTGATCGATGCTGGTCCCCAGCACGATCCGGCCCTGGAGCCTCGTCACGTCGTCGGCCGCCCCGTGGAACGCCGGCAGCCCACCGAGCGCCAGGTTCACCTTGGCGGTCGCGCCGGGCTGACGGATGTTGCCGGCGCGCCACACCATCTCGGGACCCAGCTCGGTCGGGTCGACCAGCGCGAGCGTCCGCTTCGGGTCGACCGCGGACACGACCGTCCGGGCGTCCAGCGTCGAGCCGTCGGCCAGGGTCACCCCGACGGCGCGCCCGTCGCGGGTCAGGATCCCCGTCACCTCGGTCCCGGTCCGGATCTCCGCGCCGAGCGCCGTCGCGGCGGCGGCGAGCGCGGCGGCGAGCGCGCCGCTGCCACCCCGTGCGATCGTCGCCTGGCCCGCCGCTCCCCCGTCGTTGCCGGCGGAGTCGTTCAGGAAGACCGCCGCGCTGCCCGCGGCCCACGGCCCGGTCGCCGTGTAGAGGACCCCGCGGGACGCGAGCGGCCCCCGCACCGCCTCGTCCTCGAAGGCCTCGCCGACCAGGTCCGCGACCGCCATCGGCAGCGCGCGGATCGCCTCTCGTCCCGCCTTCGTCCCCAGGTCGCGGAAGGCCTTGCCGAGCTTGAGCCCCATGATCGCGTCGCCGATCGACGGCGATCTCACGTCGGGCGGGGTCGCCGCGTTGATGTAGGCCAGGAACGACGCGACCGATCGGATCCGTCGGTCGAAGGCCGGATAGGCCTCGGCGTCGTGCGGGGTGCGCGCCCGGAGCTCGCGCGCGGTCCGGGCCGCGTCCGCCCAGAACGTGATCGCGGACCCGTCGGGCTGCGGGGCGTGCACCCGCACGTCGGCGGTCAGCAGCCGCAGGCCGTGCGCGTCGAGCCGCAGGTCCTTCACGACGGAGGACCGCAGCCGGCCGACGGTGTGCGCGATGCCCGGCGCCGTGAAGCCCGGCGCGATCTCGGTGTTCGCCAGGATGCCGCCGACCCGCTCGCGCGCCTCGAGGACCGTGACCTTCGTGCCCGCCTTCGCCAGGTACGCGGCCGCGACCAGCCCGTTGTGCCCGGCGCCGATCACGATCACGTCGTCGCGCGCCACCTCAGGCCACCTCCCGGCCGCGCTTGGATCCCTTCAGGTACTCGAGCGCGGCGATGCGGCCCGGCGCCCCCATGATGCCGCCGCCCGGGTGCGTGGCCGACCCGCACATCCACAGGTCCCTCACCGGCGTCCGGTAGCGCGCCCACCCCGGGACCGGCCGGTTGAAGAACAGCTGCTCGAGCGAGAGCTCCCCCTGGAAGATGTTGCCCTCCGTGAGCCCCGTGACCTGCTCGATGTCCTTCGGCGTGATGAACATCGCGTGCTCGATCTTCGAGCGGATGTCGGGGAAGCGCTCTTCGAGCGTGTCGATCACGTTCTGCCCGAACGCCTCGCGCTCGGCGTCGTCCCACTCCTTGCCGGGCTCGAGCTTGTAGGGCGCGTACTGCACGAAGCAGCTCATGATGTGCTTGCCGGGCGGAGCCATCGACGGGTCGACGAGCGTCGGGATGATGCAGTCGATGTACGGGCGCCGGCTGAAGCGGCCGAACTTGGCGTCGTCGTACGCACGCTCCATGTAGTCGAGCGAGGGCGAGAAGCTGATCGCGCCGCGGAGCCACGGGCCGACCCCCGGCTTGCACGCGAGCTCGGGGAGGCCGGAGAGCGCCAGGTTCACCTTGCCCGACGAGCCGCGGTACTTGTAGCGCTTCACCTCGTCCTCGAACGCCGGATCGAGCGTCCCGGGCTCGAGGAGCTTCAGGAACGTGAGGTTCGAGTCGACGGACGACATCACCGCGTCGGCGGCGATCGTCTCGCCGCTCTCGAGCGTGACGCCGGTGGTGCGGCCGCCCGCGACGTCGATCCGCGCGACCGGCGCCTCCGTGCGGACCTCGACGCCGAGCGCGCGCGCCGCGCTGCCGATCGCGTTGCTGACGCCGCCCGTGCCGCCCTTCGGGATCCCCCACGCGCGGAACGCCCCGTCGATCTCGCCCATGTAGTGGTGCAGCAGCACGTACGCGGTGCCGGGCGACCGCGGTCCCTGGAACGTCCCGATGATCCCCGACGCGCTCATCGTCGCCTTCAGCGGCTCGGTCTCGAACCACTGGTCCAGGAAGTCGGCCGCGCTCATCGTCATCAGCTGGATGAACGTCGTCTGGAGCTTCTTCGGCAGGTCGCGGAACGCCTTCGCCAGGCCGGCCACCGGCAGCCAGTGCGTCGGGCTGATCCTGCCCGGATCCGGCGGCACGATCGACA
>DATBLY010000185.1:0-27110 GCA_036555125.1 Actinomycetota bacterium
GACGTCGAGGACAACCTGTCTCGCGCCGCCGAGCTTGGGATCCGCCAGCTCGGACACTCCGCCCGCGTGTACCTCCCGGACGGTCGCGGCGCCCTGGTCCCGGTCGCGACCGCGGACCGGGATCCTGCCGCGACGGGCGAACGACCGTCTCCGGCCGCATCGGGACGGACCACGGTCGCCCGCGCGTACCGGACCGGACGCCCGCAGAGCCGTCCGACCATCGATCGAACGGACCCGAACGACGACGATCCGACCGGGCGCGAGCTAGCGCTGCCACTCACGATCGGAGCTCGGACCCTCGGCGTGTTGTCGGTGACCCGGACGACGCAGGAGCGGCCGTTCTCCGACGACGACATCGCCTTCGCCGAGGAGCTCGCCCGCCGCATGGCGCGCGCGATCGAGAACGCGCGCCTGTACCACGAGCGCGACCAGATCGCGACCGTCCTGCAGCAGAGCCTCCTCCCGGGCGCCCTCCCGGAGATCCCCGGGCTCTCCCTCGCGGCGCGCTACGAGGCTGCCGGGGATGCCTACGAGGTCGGCGGTGACTTCTACGAGCTCGTCGAGCTCGGTCCCAGCTCGTGGCTCTTCGTCGTCGGGGATGTCTGCGGCAAGGGCCCGGAGGCGGCGGCCGTGATGGGGTTCGCCAGGGCGAGCATCCGTGCGGCGGCCCAGAAGGACGGCGACCCGCGCTCGGTCCTGTCCACCCTCAACCAGGCGCTGATCTCCCAGGGATGGGATCGGTTCGTGACGGTCGCCTGTCTCCGCATCGATCGAGACGAGGCGGGGGCCCGGGCCAGGTGCACCGTCGGCGGCCATCCCCGGCCGATCCTCGTCCCGAACGCGGGCCGGCCGGTCGCGATCGGAGACTACGGCACGGTGCTCGGGGTGTTCCCCGACGTCGACCTCTCGGAGGCGGACGTCCGGTTGGCGGCCGGTGACGCGGTCGTGCTCTACACGGACGGGCTCGAAGGGATCGACCTGTCGGCCGAGGACGTCGTGATCGGTTGTGCCTCGACGATCGAGCGCGACGGGTCGGCTCGATCGATCGTGCGAGCGCTCGAGGAGGTCCGCCGATCATCGCCTCGCGCCGAGGCGGACGACCTCGCCCTCCTCGCGGTGTCGGTCCTCGCGTAGGTCAGTCCTCGGCCTCCTCGTCGGGCGGTCCCTCGACGCCCACCGCGCTGCGCAGGCGATCCAACGTCTGCGAGAGGATCCGCGAGACGTGCATCTGCGAGACGCCGATGTCCTCCGCGATCTCGCTCTGCGTCAGTCCACGGAAGAACCGCAGGTAGAGCACGCGTCGCTCCCGTTCAGGGAGGTCCGCGACCGCGGGTGCGACGGTGCTCCAGGCCTCGACGAGCTCGAGGGACGGGTCCTCGTCGCCCATCGTGTCGATCCGCGTGACCTCCTCGTCCCGCGTCGGCGCGTCGAGCGATCCGGCCGCGTACGCATGCATCGCATCCATCGCCTCGAGGACCTCGTCCGGCGGGGCGTCGACGCGCGCAGCGATCTCGTCGACGGTCGGGGCCCGACCGAGCTCTTGCGTCATCGCGGGGATCACGCGACCGATCTGGAGTCCGAGCTCCTGGAGCCGGCGCGGAACCCGAACCGCCCAGGCCTTGTCTCGGAGGTGACGCTTCAGCTCTCCGACGATCGTCGCCGCCGCGAACGTCGTGAAGCGCACCTCACGGGCGGGATCGAAGCGGTCGATGGCGCTCAACAGGCCGAGGTTGGCGACCTGCGTCAGATCGTCGAGCGGCTCCCCACGGCCGGCGAAGCGGCGGGCCAGGTACTCCGCGAGCGACGCGAAGCGCTCGACGAGCTCGTCGCGGGCCCGCGGATCCTCGGCGCGCCGATCGAACAGCCCGAGGACCTCGGGATCGTCGAGGGGCTCCGTCATGGATCCAGCGTTCGCTTGCGGAGCTCGATCGCCGGGGCGTTGCCCTGGAGCCGCACCATCGAGGAGTCGGCCAGCCCGGCCATCACGGTCCGTGCGAGCGACCCCTCGAACCCCTCGGGCGGCCACACGCCGACGACGGCCTCGGCGGTGACCACCGCTCGCAGATCCTGCGCCGTTGCCCGGAGCTCCAGCGTGAGCGCCGCGCCGTCCGTCGCGGAGATCAGGTAGCTCGCGGCCTCGTGCACGGCCAGACGGAGGTCTTCGATCGAGTCCACCGGCATGCGCAGACGCGCCGCCACCGCCCCGGTGACCGCCCGCAGGATGTGCAGGTAGGCGGCATCGCCGGGGATCGAGACGACGACGGGTGCGGGCGACGATCCGGTCACGGAGGGCTCCTATACTAGGCGGGCCGAACGGATCGCCTGCCCGCGATCCCGATCGGAACCCCGTGTACGGCGTGGGCCGCGGGAGGAGACCGGGTGGACCTGGAACTCAGCGACGTGCAGATCGGAGCGTGGCACGTGCTCGAGGTGCACGGCGAGCTCGACCTCCACACGTCGACGTCCCTCCGCGACCGGATCTCGGAGCTGACCGACGACGAACCGGCCTTCGTCGCGCTCGACCTGGCGGCCGTGCCCTTCATGGACTCGAGCTCCCTGGGAGTGATCGTGACGGCGCTGAAGCGGTTGCGGGAGCGCGGAGGCGAGCTCGCGCTGATCGGCGTGTCGGGATCTCCCGCGAAGGTCCTTTCGATCACGGGGATGGATCAGGTGATCCCGATGGTCGAACGCCGGGACGACCTTCCGGAGCGCTGAGGGTGACCGCTCCGGCGGACGTCCGGCTCACGCTGTCCGTGCCTCCCGCTGCCGAGCAGATCTCGACGGTCCGCTCCTTCGCCTTCGCCGTGGGGCGCCAGGAAGGGCTCGACCCGGAGGCGATCGAGGATCTGAAGCTGGCCCTCAGCGAGGTCGCGGCGAACGGGATCGAGCGGGGCGGCTCCGGGATCGAGGTGAGCGTTCGGCCGCGGCCCCGACGGCTCGAGGTGTCGGTTCGGATCCCGGAGGCCGACGGCCCGCCGGCGGCGTCGGAGATCGAGGAGATCGACCGATCTCAGATCGTGCGCGCCCTGTTCCCGAGCGTCCGGATCGACGCCGAGGCCGGCGGGATCACCACCACCTTCTCGATCGAGCGGGGATAGCGATGGGCCGGGTGGGTATCGAAACCAGTGTCGACGGGCCGGTCTCCACCGTGCGTTTGAGCGGTGAACTGGACATCTCAGGCGCGGACGAGATCGAACGGACGATCCAGGAGGTGGAGCAGACGGCGACCGGGAGCCTGGTGATCGACCTGAGGAGGCTGGAGTTCATGGATTCGACCGGGCTCCGCCTGATCCTGTCCGCCGACGCGCGTGCTCGCGAGCGGGGTTCGGAGCTGATCGTCGTTCGAGGACCGGAGACGGTCCACCGCGTCTTCCGGATCGCGGCCCTCGAACGACGCCTGCGATTCGTGGACGATCCCGCGCTGATCTCGGATGGGGACGGGGGATGACGGCGATCGACATCCTGCTGCCGGCCGGGACCGACGCCGTGCCGTCCGCGCGGCGCGCTCTCGACGGGATCGGCGGGGCCCTCCCCGATCGGGTCCGCGACGACGCGCGCCTGCTGGTGAGCGAGCTCGTCACGAACAGCGTGCGGCACGCGCGGTTGTCCCCGGACCAGGAGATCCGCTTCCGTGCGGCGATCCTGGGCAACGTGCTCCGCGTCGTCGTGTCCGATCCGGGACGCGGGTTCACGTTGCAGCCGCGAACCGCCGCCTCCCCTATCGACTCCGGATGGGGGCTGTACCTCGTAGGCGAGGTGGCCGACCGGTGGGGGGTCTCCAGCGACGGCGGTACCTCGGTATGGTTCGAGCTCGACCTGACCGAGGCGGCCGCCGGCGGGACCGCAGGCGGCCGGCGACATCGAGGCGGCCCGCCGCCCGGAGCCCGTTTCGACGACCGCACACCCGGGTACCGACCCGTCCGGCCCCACCCGGGGGCCGAGGGAGGCGGGCGGTCATGGATATGCAGCTGGGAGACGAACGCGTCGCGCTCCGCGCGAGCGCCGGCACGTCGTCGTCGGGACGACGGGCGAACCGGCGCGCGGGGCCGGGCAGGGTTTGCGCGGACGAGGGATGCGACACGCGGCTGTCCATCTACAACCGCGCCACGCGATGTTGGCAGCACGAGCCGGCCCGCCGGTACCTGCCTGTCCACGGCGGTCGTCGGTCCGAAGACCCGACCCCTCCCGAGGACGTGGCCGTCCTCCTCGCCCTCGATCGTCGGTGACCTGGCCCGCGATCGCGCGCCTCGACCGGGTCCAGCGTGCCCGGCCCTGGCTGGCGTTCCCGGTCGCCGTCGCGAAGAAGTTCGGTGACGACCGCGCCGGCTCCCTGGCCGCGCTGATCGCCTACTACGGCTTCTTCTCGCTCTTCCCGCTCCTGATGGTCCTGGTGACCCTGTCGGACGTGTTCCTGCGGGATCGGCCCGAGGTCCGCGAACGGCTCCTGTCGTCCGCCCTCGCCCAGTTCCCGGTGATCGGAGATCGCATCGCGGCGTCGGTGACGCCGTTGCACGGGACCGGATGGGTCATCGCGATCGGCACGGTCACGGCCGTGTGGGCGGGCCTCGCCGGCGTCGGAGCCGCCCAGCGAGCGTTGGACGACGTGTGGGACGTCCCGCGACGCGCTCGGCCGGCGTTCCTTAGGGCGCGCCTGCGGGCCCTCGCGATGCTCGTCTCGCTCGGAACGTTCGTGATCGCGGCGGGGGTGTCTACGGCCGCCGTCGCGACGTTGGGAGGCGGGAGCGGCGCCTGGTTCGCCGCCGCCGCCATGGGCACGCTCCTCAACGCGACGGCCGCGTTCGTCGCGTTCCGGGTGCTGACCGTGGCCGACGTCCCCGTCCGGGCATTCATCCCGGGCGCGCTCTTCGTCGGGATCTCCTGGACGATCCTGCAGACGGTCGGCGGATCCGTCGTGGATCGGCAGGTGCGCGGGGCGAGCGACACGTACGGCACCTTCGCGGTGGTGATCGGACTCCTGGGGTGGATCTACCTCGCCGCGCAGGTCTTCCTGATCGGGGCCGAGGTCAACGTCGTGGAGCACCGCCGCCTGTGGCCACGCCGGCTGTTCCCGCCGCCGCTCGAGACCGCGGATCGCCGGGCGATCGTCGACGACACGGTCGAGCGGTCACCTCGGCCCGAGGTGGACGTCCGGGTGCGGTTCCGCGATCGGGCGGGAGGTGTGGGGGGCGGCCGCGGCGGGTAGGCCTCCCGCATCGACGACGAGGAGGCCGAGGCCGATGGGCCGCATGGACCGCACGATCGAACCCTTGCACCGGCAGGTGCGCCTGAACGAGCGACCCGATCCCGAGCCCTCCCGCGACCCGCAGCCGAGGCCCGTTCCGACCGAGCCCGCCCCGGACCCGCAACGACCGATCCCTCCCACGCCGCAGCCCCCGTCGCCCGTCCCGGATCCGCCGACGCATCCCGACGATCCACCGGTGCCACGGGTGACGTTCCGGCCCGGGCCGAGCTGATGGACCGCCCCTCCGATCCGATCGTGCCCCCCGACACCGCCCGCCGCTCCGACGCCTTTCGCCATCGCTGGCGTCGCGGGATCGTCGTCGGTGGCTCGGTCGGGGTCGCGATCGGGCTCGTCGCCGGCGTCACGATCGGCGCGTTCGTCGGCGGAGGCATCGCGTTCTGGATGTCGTTGCTCGCCTGCGTCGTCGCGGGCGCCGCGATCGGGATGTTCGTGGGCGGCCTGTCGCGACTCGAGAGTCCCCAGCCGGGACGCGAGCCCTCTGAGGTCGAGCGGCCTGTCCTGGACGAGCCCGCCCTCACGAAGTCCGAGGACGAACCCTCCGATCGCCGGTGACATCGATGGCCCCGACCGAGGAGGGTGCCGGGGCGCTGGTCATCGAGGGGACGGTGTTGCGTCTCCTCCGCTCCCTGAACCGCGCCGGCCCGGAGATGGTCCTGCCGATGCTCTCGCTGGCCATCGAGCAGATCACCTCGGTCCGATCCCTCGCCCTGTACCTCGCGGACCTCGAGGAGGAGCGCCTGGATCCCTGGCCGCCCGACCCGTCTGCGGACCCCACGCTCGTCTCGGAGGGACCGATGGGCCTCGCGTATCGGACGGGGGCGACGCAGCGATGGAACGAGTCGGGCCCCACGACGATCGCGGCGGTCGTCAGCACGCGTCGCCACCGTGTAGGGGTCCTGCGCGTGGAGACGAAGGGCGGCGCCGATCGCGCGACGGTCCGCGCGGTCGAGGATGCGGCCACGGCGCTCGGGTACCTCATCGCCACCGGCGAGCGATGGACGGACGCCTTCCACGTGGCGCGACGCGCTCGGCGGATGACGCTCCCCGCCGAGATCCAATGGTCGCTGCTCCCGCTCGCGACGTTCGCCTCCGACGACATCGAGCTCTCCGGCGCGCTCGAACCCGCGTACGACGTGGGCGGCGACGCCTTCGACTACGCGTGCGGATCCGACGTCGCGACGATCGGGCTGTTCGACGCCATGGGTCACGGTCTCGCGTCGGCTCGTCTCTCGTCGCTGGCGATCGCCGCGTTCCGCAACGCGCGGCGCCGCGGGGATGACCTCGCGGCCCAAGCCCGGTTCTTGCACGAGGAGGTCGCCGCGCGCTTCGAGACGGAGGGGTTCGTGACCGGCCTCCTCGTCGAGATCCCGCTCGGGTCGCCGGAACGATCCCGCATCGTCCGGGCGGGGCACCCGCCGCCGATCGTGCACCGCGATGACCGCGCGTGGCCACTCGATCCCTCGGCCGGACGCGGCGTTCCCTTCGGCATGCCCTACGGCGACAGGCCCACCCCTGGGTCGCTCGAGCTGAACCCCGGCGACCGGCTGGTGGTGTACTCCGACGGGGTCGTGGACGCCCGGCCCGACGGGGGAACGCATCTCGGGATCGCCGCGCTGTCCGAACACCTGCGCCGCGTGCGCTCGCTCCCTCCACGCGAAGCAACGCGACGGATCGTCAAGGCGGTGCGGGACCACCGCGACGCGGATCTGTTGGATGACGCCACCGTGCTCATCGTGGATCTGCCGCGATGACGGGTCCCTTCGCGGACCCGAGCCGGCCCCGTCGCGACCAGCATCGAACTCGTCTCGGAGCGCGATGTGGGTCGCGCTCTCCCCGTGGGTTCGAGCCCCGCCCCACCTGGATATCACGGTCGGAAGGGATCCCCCTTCGGAGAGGAGGCGATCGAGATGAGTGGGAGCGACCCCTAGGGCCTGCGCCTCACACGCGTTAGCGCTTGCGGCTGAGGGCTCGCTCCAGCTCCGCCTTGTTCATCTTGGATCGGCCCTCGATCCCCCGGTCGCGGGCTTCGTTGTACAGCTGGTCGAACGTCCGGCCGCCCGGCCCTCGATGCGACCGCAGGCCGCCCCGCCGCCCGGACGAGATGTCCTCGGTGGAGCTGCGGCTCTTGGTCCGGGCCTCCCCCGAGCGGGCCCGCTCCTTGTTCACCGTGCGAGCGGCGATCTCCTCGGCGAGGTCCTCGGAGCGCCCCTGGTCCATGAGCCCATCCTTGATGTGCTCGTACTGCCGTTCACGTTTCTCGCTCCACGCTCGCTGCGGCATCGGATCTCCTCCTTCCGTGCGCCACACCACCTGCGACCATCTCTGTTCCCGGAGGGCGGTCCGCCGAAACGCTGGGCCAGTACCGGATCGTCACGCCGATGACGGTTGGCTGGAGCTACCGCGGGTAGCCGCTCGAGATGGTCGAGGAGCCCGAACGACCGTCCCCGGACGGCGCGATACCTCCCCACCCGGAGCGGGATCCCTCCGACGCTCCGGGGCCGGACGAACCGTCACCGGGGGCCTGACGCGACAGGACGCCCGGGGCGACCCCGGGCGTCCTGCGCGCACGGAGGCTCCGTCGGCTACGTCGCGTCCTCCACGGCCTCCTTCACCTTCCGGCCGGCCTCCTTGACGTGGCCGACGGCCTGCTTGCCGGCGCCCTTCATCTGGTCCTTCTCGCCCTCGCGCTCCAGATCCGGGTCGTCCGTCAGGTCGCCGGCCGCTTCCTTCGCCTTCCCCTTGGCCTCGTCCCACTTCCCTTCGATGCGGTCCTCCATCGCTCGTCACCTCCTCGGTCGTCCATCCCGGCGGATACCCGGTCGGATCGCTGGGAAACGCGCCCGAGCGAGAACGACCCCGGCCCGCAGGGGGCCGGGGTCGTGGCGGGGGGGAAGGGGGTCCCCACCCGTCGCTGGCTGCTCAGCTCGTCCCTAGGCCGCCATCCCCTCCTGGATGTTGCGGGCGGCCTCCTCGGGCGCGATCCCGGCCGCATCGGCCGCGCGCTGCAGCGTGTCCATCGTGATGTTGTTCGGATCGCCGTGGGATTCCATCGGCTGGCCGCAACCGCACGAGAGGCACATGTCGATCCTCCTTCCGTCCGTCCGATGCGGCTCCTACCCGGTGGCGGCGCGGCGAAACGCCACCGCTCCCCGGATCGGCGCCCATCGGCGCGATCGCGGTAAGCCCATGCGGCGTGTGGCGCGGGACCCCCGTTCCGCCGTAGAGTGCGGCTCCTAGGTCCGAGAACCAGGAGCGACCCTGACCGACCGGGAAGCCGGGCCCCTCGCTCGACGTTGCCGCTCGGCGTCGAGCCGGACCGCCCCAGGCAGGAGACCACGCACCCGGCTCCGCCCGGGACGATGATCCTGCTCTACACCGACGGCCTGATCGAGCGACGCGACGAGCACATCGATGTCGGCTTGCGGAAGCTGCTGGACGCCGTCGCCGTCACGGATCGCTGTTCGACCGCGGAGGTCGTCGAGGCGGTGTCGGAGCGAGAACGGGTGGATCCACCCGACGACGACGTCGCCGTGATCGCGGTGCGGATCCTGACGTGAGGCTCCGTCTCCCTCCGGCGCTGAGGCGGCCGGAGGGAGCGGCGAGCCACCGAGCTCCGCGACATCTGGCTCTCACCGGGAGAGATCCGCTCGGGGATCGGTGCCATCGAAGCCCTCGAAGCTGACGTCCAGGTACCCCACCCGACCTGGAGCGAAACCGTCGGTCAGACCCCGGTCTCGGCCGGAAGGCGTCCGCCCTCGACGGCCTGCCGGAACGCCTGGTAGTCGCGGTCGTTCTGATCCGCGTACGCCTCGGCGAACGCGCTGACGGCGCGGTCGAAGGTGTCGTCCTCGCCGAGGTACGCGCCGATCGCGATCCGGTCCCCCGATCGGGCGTGTGCACGCGCGAGCGTCCATCCGCACAGACGCCCGTACTGCCTGAGGCCTCCGGGGGCCATCTTCGTGACGTCGACCGAGGTCTTCCAGTCCCAGAGCTGGCGGACGTAGAAGTCGCGCTTCATGCCGTCGATCCCCGCGACGCGATCCCAGCCCAGGAAGATGTCGCTGCTCGCCTGCATCAAGCGCTGACCCTCCACCACCCGCTGCCCCTGTTGGTCGTACTGGCTCTTGCCGGCGAACGGAGCGAGCACGGAGGGACCGGACTCCTTGAACTGGAGGAACAAGGGATCGTCGCGATCGCGCCCGAGCATGAGCACGACCCACGCGCGGGTGCCCACGCTCCCGACGCCGACGACCTTGCGTGCGACGTGGACGAGCTCGAACCCTTCGAGCAGACGCCGCCGGTCACCCTGGAGGCTCCGCCGGTACGAGTGGAGGATCGACCGGAGAGACTCCTTCAGCGTGTCGGGGTCGAGGTCGGTCAGGTCCTCGATCGGGACGATCAGCGGGGGGTCGGCCTTGATCCGCGGTTCTCCCCCATCCGTCGTCGTCAACTTCGCGAACGCCCGCGTGCTGTCCTTGGTTCGCGCCTTCTCGACGGTCTTGTCGAAGTTCTGCAGCATCTTGCCCTTCCCCTGCTGCAGGACCATCTGCCGGAGCGTCGACTCGTCCAGGCGCGAGTACCACACGTCGAGGCGGCGCATCGCGGCGAACCGCGTCATCGCCTCCCGGTATTCCTCGACCGCGGCCCTGGCCGCCGCGCGCGACTCCTTCGCCTTGAACCCGCGGTCGCGCCCCGCGATCACGATGCTCACGGCCAGGCGCTTCACGTCCCACTCCCACGGACCGGGGAGGGTCTCGTCGAAGTCGTTGATGTCGAAGATCAGGTCGCGCTCCGGCGACGCGAACCCGCCGAAGTTCGATAGGTGCGCATCGCCGCAGAGCTGGGCGCGGAGGCCCGACTTCGGCAGGCCGACGAGGTCCGCCGCCATGATCGCGGCCCCACCCCGATAGAAGGCGAACGGCGAGGCGACCATCCGGCCGTAGCGGATCGGGAGCAGCTCGGGAACGCGCGTGGTCGCCTGGTCCTCGAGGATCTGGACCGGATCGGCACGCTCTGCCGGTGGATCCCAGGTCGCGTGGGCCTCGTGCGGGACCTTGGCGAGCGCCTCGGTGCCCGCCGCCGCGTGCTCCTCGGGCGTCCGGTGGATGATCTCGCGTGGGCTCACGTCGTCCTCGTCTTCCCGTCTCGGGTGGCGGTCACTGATCCCCCCTACCGTATCGGAGACGCCCCGGCCTACGAGCGGTCGTCGGGGCCCGGAGGCGAGGCGGTCCGGTACGCGGCCACCGCGTCCATCACCGTGTCGAAGAAGGCATCGGCGCCCACCAGCTCGGTGATCCCGTACCGGTCGAGCTCGGCTCGGACGGCCTCATCCACGTCGGCGAACACCATGCGGGTCCCGTGCTCCTGCATCTGGCCGTGCGCGCTGATGAGCGTCTCGCCCGCAGAGTAGTCCACGTCGCCGATCGCCGCGGCGTCGATGCAGAGCCACGACGGCGCCCGCTCCGGGCGCTCCAGGATCGACCGGATCTCCTCCGAGAACTGGTTCGCGTTCGCGTAGTACAGGCTGGCAGCGAAGCGGTAGACCACGAGCCCGGTCTCGACCTTCCCCTCCGCGACGTCGGGGACCGGGACCGACCGGATCCCGCCGGACGGCGTGGCCACGAGGATCGTGTCGCGAGGGTGGTAGCTCCGCCGCAGGTGATCGATCACCGACAGCACCATCGCGAGGATGATCCCCTGCTCCACCCCGACGATCACCACCACGGCGGCCGTGATCACCGCGACGACGAACTCGTCGACGCGCCAGCGCAGGATCTTCCGCATCCCGATGTGGTCGATCAGCTCGATGCCGATCAGGAAGACGATCGTGGAGAGCACGGCCTCGGGCATGTACTGCAGCGGCTTCGTGAGGAACAGCAGGACGATCAGGATGATCACCGCGGTCGAGAGCGAGGCGACCTGGCTCCGGCCGCCGGCGCCGTCGACCATCTGCGTCTTCGTCGGGCTGCCGTTCACGACGAAGGTTCCGGACAGCCCCGCCGAGACGTTCGCCAGCGAGAGGCCGACGAGATCGACGTTCTCATCGAAGCGCTCGTCGTACTTCGCGGCGTAGGCGCGCGACGTGGCGGCGCTCTGGGCCAGGATCACGATGAAGATCGAGGCCGCCGTGGGCAGCAGGTCGGCCCACTGGTCCCATCCGGAGCTCGGGATGCCGAAGGTCGGCAGGCCGCCGGGGACCTTCCCGAGGACGGCGACCCCGTGGGTCGAGAGGTCGAGAGCGTAGCTCGCGACGATCGCGCCGATCACCGCGATCAGCGCACCCGGGATCTTCGGCGAGATCGCCTTCAGACCGAGGATCACCGCAAGGATCGACAGCGACACCGCGAGCGTCGTCAGGCTCGTGTCGGGGATCTGCTCGAGCGTCCCCCAGAACTTGGAAAGCGTGCCGCCGGTCCCACCCGGAACACCGAGGATGCCTGGGAGCTGACCCATGGCGACCTGGATCCCCACCCCCGTGAGGAACCCGATGAGAACGCTCCGCGACAGGAAGTCGGCCAGGAACCCCAACCGGATGATGCGCGCCAGCAGGAGGAACCCCGCCGCGAGGATCGCCATGATCCCGGCGAGCGCCACGTAGTCGGCCGACCCGGCCGCCGCGAGCCCCGCGAGGCCGGCCGCCATGATGGCCGCGGTCGCCGAGTCGGCGCCGACCACCAGGTGTCGGGACGATCCCAGGATCGCGAACACGGCGATGGGGATCAGGATCGTGTACAGGCCGGTGATCACCGGCATCCCGGCGATCTTCGCGTAGCCCATCACCTCGGGGATGCCGAGCGCCGCGAGCGTGACGCCGGCCACGATGTTCGGGGTGAGCGTGGCCCGATCGAAGGGGAGGATCCCCTGGAGGATCGGGAGACGGCCGCCCTTGGCGGTTCCGGCGTCCGCGGATCCGACGGTCGCCAACGCGACACCCCTCCCTGTGCACGTGGGCGCGTCCGCATCGCGGCGATCCGGCCCGCGCCGGCCGCTCGTCGGGGCATCATGCCCGACGCGGGGGTCCTGGTCCAGCGCGGCGACCATCGCAGCGCGGGTTGGACGGGGGACGGGCAGCGGGATAGCCTCCGCCACCGGAGACCGGGGGGCGAGACGATGGGATCCGCGCAGACAGCCACACAGGGCGATCAGCCCCCGGCACCAGCCCGTCGCGGCCCGCTCGGGCGGCTCGACCCCCGGGCCCTCCGACGCGCGGACATCCGGATCTTCTCGTCGGCGAGCGATGCGCCCAAGGCGCGGCGGCCGACCGACGTCGTGCTCCTGGTCATCTCCGTCATCGGGGTGGCCACGCTCGCCCTCGTCGCGCCCGGCCCCACGGAGATCGATGGGACGTTGTCGGAGCTGATCCAGGAGCTTCCCGGCCTCCTCGGATGGTTCTGGGAGATCTGCTACGACCTGATGCTCGGCTGGGCGCTCGTGCTCCTGGTCCTGGCGCTCGTCGCCCGGGGGCGGAAGCGGCTCTTCCTGACCGAGCTGCTCGCCGGGGGGCTGGCTCTCGGGTTCGCCCTGCTCGCGGGCAAGCTCGCGGGGACCGACTGGTCGACGAGCCTGCGAGCGATGACGGCGACGGACACGTCGCCCGTCTATCTGGCGGTGCGGCTCGCGGTGGCGACGGCGGTGGTCGTGATGGCGTCGCCGCACATGAGCCGGCCGCTCCGGTTCATCGGACGGTGGGTCGTGACCCTCGGGGCCGTCGCCGGGATCGCGATCGGCGTCACGCTGGCGATCGGCATGGTCGCTGGCCTGCTGATCGGGCTGGGCTCGGCGGCGCTGCTCCACCTGATCCTCGGATCCCCCGCGGGCCGGCTCACGCTCGATCAGATCTCGAACGCGCTCGCGGACCTGGGGGTCGACGCCACCGAGATCCGACACGCTCCGCTCGAGCCGAGCGGGGTGGCGCTGGCGCTGGCGACCGCGTCCGACGGCCGGGAGCTCGTCGTGAAGGTGTACGGCCGCGACGCGTGGGACGGACAGCTCCTGACCTCCGTCTGGGCGTCGCTCACGCGACGGGGCGAGCGCCTCAGCTTCGGAGGGCGGCTGCGACAGGTCGAGCACGAGGCCTACCTGACGCTGCTCGCCGAGCGCCAGGGTGTCCCCGTGCTCCCGCTCGTGGCGGCCGGGATGGCGACCCAACGCGACGCGCTCCTGGTCACGGAGCTCACGGGCGAGCGCTTCGGCGGGCTGGACCCCTCCGCGATCGGCGACGATGTCCTGCGGGGCGCATGGTGGGCCGTCGACCGGCTCCACGACCTCGGCATCGCCCACGGCCAACTGGACGCCGACCGGATCGTGATGCGTGCGGACGGCACCGCCGCGATCGGCGATCTCGGGGACGCGCGCAGCGGGGCGAGCGAGAGCGCGATGCTGACCGATCTGGCACAGCTCCTGGTGACGACCGCGCTCGTCGTCGGGCCCGAGCGCGCGGTCGAGGCCGGGATCGACGCGGTCGGGAAGGCCACGTTCGCCGACGTCTTGCCCTTCCTACAGCCGGCGGTGCTCGATCGCGACACCCGGCGGGCGATCCGCGACCGGGAGTGGGACCTCGAGGACCTGATGGTGCACGCCACGGCTGCCACCGGGACCGAGGCGCCCGAGCTCGAGCAGCTGCGCCGGGTCTCCGGCCGGCAGATCGGGATCGTCGTGCTGATCGCGTTCATCGCGTACACGCTGATCTCCGCGATCGCCGGCATCGGCCTGGCGAACCTGTGGGACGAGCTCAAGACCGCCGAGCTCGGCTGGGTCCTCGCCGCCTTCCTGCTAGCGCCGATCAGCCAGGTCCCCCAGGCCTTCTCCACGATGGGGGCGTCCGTGAGCGACCTCCTGTTCGTGCCGGTCCTGATGCTCCAGTACGCGATCCAGTTCATCCAGCTCGCCGTGCCCAGCTCCGCCGCGCGCGTGGCGCTCGAGGTGCGCTTCTTCCAGCGCAACGGCGTCGAGACCGGCGCCGCACTGTCGATCGGGCTCATCGACAGCTTGAGCGGCTTCGTGATCCAGATCGCCCTGATCCTCGTGATCACCCTCTCCGGTCTGGCGACCCTCGACCTCTCCTCCGGATCGAACTCCGACCAGTCGAGCTCGTCGTCGTCCGGCCCGAGCCTCCTGCTCCTGGCGGGCGGGCTGATCCTCCTGGGCGTCGTGATCGCGCTGCTGATCCCGCGCTACCGCAAGACCATCCGGGAGGCGATCCCTCGCTACCGGGCGAACCTCCGTGCCCAGATGGCCGTCGGGGCGAAGGCCCTGCGCGTCCTTCGCTCGCCGTCGAAGGTCACGATGCTCTTCCTCGGGAACCTGGTGGCGCAGCTGATGCTGGCGGCGATCCTCGGGCTCTCGCTCCGGGCCTTCGGCGAACACGCCTCCTTCGCCGGGCTGGTCCTCGTCAACACCTTCGTCGCCCTGTTCGCGGGGTTCATGCCGGTCCCCGGCGGGATGGGGGTCGCAGAGGCCGCGTTGTCGGCAGGGCTCGTGGCCCTCGGGATCCCGAGCACCGCCGCGGTGTCCACGGCGATCCTGTATCGGCTCGCCACGTTCTACCTGCCGCCCCTATGGGGTTCGCTCGCGACGCGCTGGCTGAAGCAGCGCTCGTACCTGTGACGACCTTCCCCTCGGGGACGGGGGTGGACTAGGCTCCCCCTGCGTCGTCGACGGACGACCTGAGAGGGAGGGGCTCGATGGGTTGTCTGTTCGCACTCGGGGCGGCGTTCTTCCCGAGGATCATGTTCGTGATCCTGTGGATCGCGCGCCCCGTCTACGTCGACGCCGTGTTCGACACGTGGATCTGGCCGCTGCTGGGGTTGATCTTCCTGCCGTTCACGACCCTGCTCTGGGTCCTGCTCGACCAGCCCCCGGTCGGGGTCCACGGCTGGGACTGGCTGTGGATCGGGATCGCGGTCCTGCTGGACCTCGGGCACTACGTGAGCGTGGCGGCTCAGCGCAACCAGATGCCGGGGAGAGCCACCCCGGCCTGATCCCGCGGACCCCGGCGCCACGGATCGCCTAGGTCGCCACGGGCTGCGTGGCTCCCGTCTGTCCCGCGGTGTCGATCCGGTGGTACTCGGCGAGCAGGGTCCGCTCTTCGCCCCGCCTCGGGAAGAAGATGAACACGAGCGCCGCACCGAGCAGGACCGCCACGATCCCCGCGGTGTAGGCCCAGTCGTCGCCCTGCAGGAACGACGTCTTCGCCGCCGCCGTGATCTGGTCGGCGTACTTCGGGTACTGCTGGGCAACCGCCTCGGCGCTCGCGAACGACTTCGTCAGCTGAGCCTGAACGCTGTCGCTGATCTGCTTCGGCGAGGCCGCGATCGCCGCCGAGGCGGCCGCCGCGTAGCCGGCCGTGAGCAGCGCTCCGAGGATCGACTGCATGATCGCGCCCCCGAGATCGCGCTGGAGGTCGGCCGTCCCCGACGCCATCCCGGCACGCTCCACGGGAACGGAGCCCGTGAGCGAGTGGGACGCGGGCGTGCCCGCGAACCCCACACCGACGCCGAGCAGGGCGTACCCGAGACCGACCTCCCAGTAGGGGATGCCCTCGTCCCAGAGCAGCAGCATCACGACGAACCCCAGCAGGCAGAACACGTAACCCACGAGGAGCGTGAACCGGGCGCCTCGCGCCTCGACGAGCTTCGCCGAGCGCGGGGCGATCAGCACCATGAAGAGGGCGGCCGGGAGGATCGCGAGCCCCGCGTCCAGCGTGTCGTAGCCGAGCACGTTCTGCAGGAACTGCTGGCCCACGAACATCGCGGCCATGAGGGTCCCGAACACGACGATCCCGGCGCACGCCGCGACCCAGAAGATCCGCCTGCCCGCGATCTGGAGGTCGTACAGGGGGTTGCTGGCCCGCCGCTGCCGCACGACGAACGCGATCCCGGCGGCGACGGCGATCGCGGCGAGCCCCAGGACGAGGCTCCCCTCGTTCGGGACCGGCGCGAAGTTGATCGCCAGCACCAGCGCCGCGACCAACAGGACCGAGAGGATCCCGCCGAGGTTGTCGACGGGATCGGTCGTCTCGTTGACGTGGGCCGGCACCAGCCGGAGCGCCAGCACGAGCGCCACGACGGCGAGCGGCAGCGTCATCAGGAACACCGACCCCCACCAGAAGTGCTCCAGCAGCAGACCGGAGCACAGGGGGCCGAGCGCCGAGATCGCACCGCCGAGCGCCGACCACAGGGCGATCGACCGCGTCCGCGCCGGCCCCGACCAGAGCGCCGTGATCAGTGCGAGGGTGGTTGGGAAGGCCATCCCGGCCGCCAGCCCCCCGAGCACCCTCGCCACGAACAGGATCGTGTCCGTCGGCGCGTACGCGGCCAGCAGGCTCGCCGGGATCGCGAGCGCGGTGCCGGCGATCAGCATCAGCTTGCGGCCGTGACGGTCGCCGAGCGCGCCCAGGTACAGGACCGACGCGGCCAGTCCCAGCGAATACCCGACCGCGATCAGGTCGAGGGTCGTCTGCGACGAGTCGAACGCGGCCCCGATCGACGGCAGCGCCACGTTCGCGACGGCCAGGTTGAGGTTGGCGACCGCGGCGACGAGGATCAGCGCGAGGAGCACGAGGCCCGACCGGGCCGGGACCGTGGACGTCGATGACCCTGTCGTCGCGGCGCCGTTCCCGGGCGTCCCCACGCGGATCTCCCCTCCCCTCGCGGCCCGGCGGCGGTCGCCCCGGCGGTCAGGCGCGCATCGTATCCGCGTCGGCCACGAGCCGTCCGTCGACCATCGTCACGACGCGGTCGAGGTAGCGGATCAGCTCGTCGCTGTGCGTGGCGGCCACGCAGGCCGTCCCGCGCGCCACCGCCCGGCGGATGGCCTCCAGCATGTCCCGCGCATGCGCCCCGTCCTGGTGACCCGTCGGCTCGTCCGCCAGCAGGAGCACCGGGGTGAGGATCAGGGCGCGCGCCAGCGCCGCGCGCTGCTGCTCCCCCACGGACGTCTCCCGCGGGTACCGATGCTGGAGGGCCGAGAGCCCCAGGTCGTGGATCAGCTCGTCCGCGAGCTCCTCCGTGGACCCGAGGACGCCCGCGAGCCGCGCGGGGTACTCGACGTTCTCGCGGACCGTGAACTCCTCGATCAAGCCGAGCCGCTGCGGCAGGACCGCGACCTCGGCCCAGGGCGCCGAACGATCGACGGCGCGTCCGTCCGCCAGCACGACGTCGCCCACGTCGGCGCGCTCCCAACCGGACATCAGGTTGAGCAGCGTCGTCTTCCCGCTGCCGGACCGCCCGACGAGCCCGACGAGCTCGCCCTCCCCCACCACCACCGTCGCGTCGCGGACCGCGTGCACCGCCTCGCCGCCACGGTGGAACGTCTTGGTCACGTCGCGCACCTCGATCGCGGGCCGCCGATGTTCGTCGGAGATGCGGGCGTCGCGTCCCACGGGAGCGGTCGCTCGCGTGCGCCCGACGCTCCCCGGACCCTTCCACGGGGTCGCCGCCGTACCGCCGGTCCCGCGCGTGCCGTGCGACGACGGCGAGCCCTCGGCCAGGCCATGATCGAGCCGGAGCACGCTCGAGCTGCGGTCGACGACGTCCGCGTCGTGGCTCGAGACGATGAACGTCACCCCCCGCGACACCAAGGCGTCGATCGCGTCGAGCATGTGCGTCGCGGAGTCGCGGTCGAGCTCGGCGGTCGGCTCATCCGCGACCACGATCCCGACGCCGGAGAGCAAGATCTGTGCGAACGCGGCCCGCTGCTGTTCGCCGCCGGAGAGCTCGTCCGGACGGTGCCCCAGGCGGTCGGACAGGCCGAGCAGGTCGACGAGCTCGGACGCAGCGACGGCCGATCCCCGTCCGCGGCCGGATCGGATCGCCAAGCGGAGGTGGTCCGCCACGGTGAGCTGCGGGAAGAAGTTGTCCGACGGCCGCTGTAGGACCGTGCCGACCACGCGTTGGCGCACGCGGCGGAGCCGCCCGGCGCCGGCGGTATCGAGACGGATCCCTCCCACGGACACGGTCCCGGACGTAGGGCGGTCGATCCCGGCCAAGATCCGCAGCAACGACGACTTCCCGCTCCCGGACGGACCGGCCACGACGCTCAACGCCTCGGCGGGGAACGCCGCCGTCAGCCCACGGAGGGCACGCACCTCGCCGGTCGCGGTCCGGTAGGTCTTCACGAGGTCGAGGCACATCGCCGCGCCGGCGTGGTCAGTCCGCAAGACGCATCACCTCGCCCAGGTCGGTGCGCCGGGCGCGGGCGCTCGTCAGCCGCGCCCCCGCCCACGTCACGCAGGCGAGCGCGGCCACCACAACCGCGAGCGCCGCCACGGGGGCGACGACCAACGGACCCGGAGGGATCGTCGGTAGGGGGTCGATCAGCGGGACCACCAGGATCCCGGCGACGAGCGCGAGCGCCGCACCCACCACGAACGCGACCGTGAGCATCGTCCCGAACTCGAGGGTCAGCGCTCGCCGATACGTCGCGTCCGCCATCCCCATCCGCAGCGAGAGCCCGTACGACACGACCTGCGAGCGCTGACGCGCCTGCAGATACATCACCATCCCGGCGATCACCAACAGCGCGGCGGCCAGGCCGAGCGCGTTCAACACCAGGAAGGTCTCGATCGCCGTCGCGATCGCGGGGATCGCCTCCACCTCGTCGGCCGTGAGGATCAGGTACGGGGGGTACTCGACCGACGCGAGGGCGGCCGTCGCGCGCGCGGGATCGCCTCGCACCCAGATCTCGTGCGAGGCGTTCGTGTTGTTCAGCGGGTTCGTCGCGTCGACGAACGCGGCCGCCAGCGCGTCGCCGTCCACCACGAGCATCGGGCGCCGGGAGGTCATCCCCGGGAACGCGTCCGCGCGGCCGACCACCCGAAGCGTCAGCGCGTGCTCCTGGAGCTCGACCACCGCGCCGTCCCGCACGCGCGGTCCGCGTACCACGATCGCCCGGATCGGCTCGGGCTCGGCGCCGGATACCGCGTCGACCAAGGAAGGGAGCGAACGGTCCGAGAACCCGTCGCGCCAGAACGCGGCGCCCGCGAACGTGCGCGGATCGATCACCAGCAGGTCGAACCCGGCGCCACCCGGGAGATCGCCGGCGTCGATCATGCGCGTCACCGCGGTGAAGGGCAGCGGCATCGCCGGCGGCAACGGGGTCGACAGGTTGATCCGGCCCTGGACGTCGCTGCCCACGTAGACCTTCGCCTTGGCCTCGACCGTCGTCCGCAGGGAGGCCACCATCACCTGGGACTGCACGAAGATCCCCAGGCACAGCGCGGACGCTGCGATCAGGATCCGGCTCGGACCGGCGGCGCCGGCGAGGCGACGGATCGCCAGGTAGCGCGCCTCGGAGCGCTGGGCGGCGCGTCCGCGCCACCACGCGACGGCCGCCACGAAGAGCCGGCCCGCCAGGGCTCCGAACCCGGCCAGGAACATGATCGGGAAGATCAGGAGCAGGAGGCTCGGCTCGGCGTCGTCTGCGGACAGCCGATCGCCGCCGAAGACCCCCGTCTCACGGATCCGCAGGTACAGGTAGATCGCCAGCGCCGCGAGCCCCAGCTCCCACGGGATCCGGGCCAGCATGCGCACGCGACCCTGGTGATGTTCCGATCGCCGGAGGAACGCGACCGCCGACACGACGCCGAGGAACGCCAGCGCGCCGATCACCGCCACGACGGCGCCACGGACCGCGGTCGAGACGGCCGACGCGGACGCCGAGCCCCCGGGTCCCAGGAGGCGCACGAGGACGACGGCCAGGCCGAGCCCCGCCGCGCCCCCCACCGCGCACGGGATCGCCGACTCCACGCTCGATCGCGCCGCGACCGACGGCCATCGCGCGCCGCGGACGAACAGCAGGCCCGCCTCGGTCCGGCGCGCGGCGTGCGCGAAGGCGCCCGCGGCGGCGATCACGATCAACGCGACCAGCACCCCCGCACCCTGGAGCAGCCGGCCGGCCGTCTCGAGCGACGACGTGCGCCGGTCGACCTGGCCGATCACCTGTTCGAGCGACGAGACGAACAGGGCCTCCGTCACGTCGCCGCAGCATGGCGCGAACAACTCCCGGCCGCAGCACGCGAGGACCGCCCCGACCGGGTCGCCGCGGTCGGACGCCCGCTCGAGCGCCCGGGCGGCCGAGCGCGCCTGCTCGCGGGCCACGTCCAACGTCAATCCGGCGGGGTCGCGCAGCGGCGCGATCCACCCGAGGTCCGCACGCCGGGGACCGAGCGTCGACGTCCACGCGAGCACCTGGTCCCGATCGGCGAGGATCGGCTGCGGCGGGGGCGAGCAGTCCAGGCACCCGGGGTCCAGATACACGTACCGCAACCACCGCTGCCAGTAGCCGACGTGCGGCAGCGGATACAGGCTCGCGTACACGCCGTCCACCGGAGCCAGGATCGTCCGCCCGGCGTGCTCGAGTCGGATGAGGTCGCCGGGACCGGCACCCACCGCGTCCGCGATCAGGTCGGGGATCCACACGCCGTCGCCGTCCTCGCCGGCGAGCGGTTCCACGTGGTCGAGCGCGTCGCCGGCGAACACCAGCCTCCCGGTGATGGGACCGCTCTCCGGCTCGGCGCCGCTCGGCAGGGTGACCGAGGCCTCGGATCCGAAGACGTACGGCACCGTCGGCGCGAGCGCGACGCCGCCGGCGGCGAGCCGATCGAACGCATCCTGCATCTCCTCGGTGAGCAGGTCCCCGCCGGGCCCGCGGGCGTCGAGCCTGACGTTCGTCCGGCTGAAGGAGATCCCGGCACCGAAGGGCGTCACGATCCGATCGTCGATCCCCGCGTGCAGGAGCACGCTCTGACTGGCCGACAGGAACAAGGGGAACGCGGCTGCGGCGGCGGCGAGCAGGAGCGCACCGCCCGCGAGCGCGACGAACAGCCCCGGGTAGCGGAGCAGCGCTCCCGGCGCCCTGGCCCATAGCGGGTTGGCCCCGCCGGACCCGATCCCTCGGTGCGGATGCGTCCGCTCTCGGCCCACGCTCAGGGGATGCTAGTCGAGCGCCGGGTCCGGAACGGTCGAACCGACATGCCCGCAGACGCCCTGCGGCCGAAGGTCCCCGGATCCCCCAGCCTTCGGACCCCACGATGCGGGGGTCCAGGCCGGTGATGATGGACACGGAGGCGAGCGTGAGCGTTGCACACACGGTCCTGGTGCCGAAGGAGCGCGGCCGCGAGACGAGGGTCGCGTTGGTCCCCACCGTCGTCCCCGCGCTCGCCGAGGCCGGGTGGCACGTCCTCGTGGAGCCGGGCGCCGGGATCGCGGCCGGATACCCGGATGAGGCGTTCCTCGCGCACGGGGCCGAGATCGACGCGGCCGGCGAGCGACGGGCCGACGTCGTCGTCGGCGTCCGGGTCGCGGGGGCGAGCGAGGAGCCCCTCGCGCTGGAACGGCGTCTGCGACCCGGAACGACCATGGTGGGGATCGCGGACGCGTCCGAAGCTCCGGACGCGATCCGCTCGATCGCGGCCGCGGGGCTCACGCTCTACGCGCTGGAGCTGCTCCCGCGGATCACGCGCGCGCAGTCGATGGACGTGCTGTCCTCCCAGTCCACCGTGACCGGGTACAAGGCGGCCGTGCTTGCGGCCGACACGCTCCCGAAGATGTTCCCGATGCTCACGACCGCGGCCGGGACCGTGCCGCCGGCCGAGGTGCTCGTGGTCGGCGCGGGCGTAGCGGGGCTCACCGCGATCGCCACCGCCCGCCGGCTCGGCGCGGTCGTGCAGGGATACGACGTGCGACCCGCCGCGCAAGAGGAGGTCGAGAGCCTGGGCGCTCGCGCCGTGGTCCTGCCGCTCGAGCCCGCGGACGCCGAGGATCGGTCCGGATACGCGAGGGATCTGGGCGCCGCGTTCGAACGGCGGCAGCGGGAGCTGCTCGCCCGGATCGTGGCCGGGATCGACGTCGTGATCATGGCCGCCGCGATCCCGGGGCGACGGGCCCCGGTGCTGCTCACGGCCGACGGCGTGGCCCGCATGGGTCCCGGCAGCCTGGTCGTCGACTGCGCGGCGCCTCGAGGCGGCAACTGCGCGCTCACGCAGCCGGACCGGCGGGTCGTCACGCCTGGAGGCGTGACGATCCTCGGGCCCACGAACCTCCCGGCCACGATCCCTCGCGAGGCGAGCCAGATGTTCGCCAAGAACCTCGCTTCGTTCCTGACGAGCGCGATCCGTGACCCCTCGGCTCCGCCGGACCTGGACGACCCGATCGTGGCGGGCTGCCTCGTGACCCGCGGCGGGACCGTCGTGCATCGAGCCATCCGGGGGCTCCTCGAGGCTCGGTCGTCCGAGGAAGGGGGACCCGATGTCGCGAGCGCTTGAGTCGGGTCTGTTCGTCTTCGTCCTGGCGTCGTTCCTCGGGTTCACCGTGATCACGCGGGTCCCGGGGTTGCTCCACACGCCATTGATGTCGCTGACGAACGCGATCTCGGCGATCTCGCTGATCGGATCCCTGCTGCTGGCCGGCGGCGGTCACGGCACCGCCGCCACGCTCCTCGGATCGATCGCCGTCTTCGCCTCGACGACGAACGCCGTGAGCGGCTTCCTGCTGACGGATCGCATCCTGCGGATGTTCCGGTCCCGGCGTTCGTCGACGTCCCCGCGGGGTGACCCGTGATGGATCTCGCGATCGACCTCGCCTACCTGTTCGCCGGCGTCGCGTTCGTGCTCGCGCTGAAGTGGATGTCGCATCCGACGACCGCCCGGCGCGGCGTCCGGATCGGCGAGGTGGGGATGGCGGTCGCCGTGGTCGCGACGTTGCTGAAGACCGAGATCGTCGACCTCCGGTGGATCGCGGTCGCCCTCGCGCTGGGAGCCGCCGCCGGCGTCCCGCTCGGCCTGCTCGTCCCGATGACGGCCGTACCGCAGCGCACGGCGATCTCCCACGCGTTCGGGGCCCTCGCCGCCGGCCTCGTGGGGGTCGCGGAGTACGGCTTGCGTCAGCCGTCGATCGACGGCTTCACGATGTCGGCCCTCGGGCTCGAGATCCTCCTCGGCTTCCTGACCGTCGCGGGGAGCCTGATCGCGTTCGGCAAGCTCCAAGGACTGATCCGCGACCGGGCGTGGGTGTACCCGGGGCAGAACCTCGTGAACCTGATCGCCTTCGCGGCGGCCGTATCTCTGGCGGCCGCGTTGGTGATCGACCCGTCACGCACGGCGCTCCTCGTGCCGCTCGCCGGCGTGTCGTTGCTGGTCGGCGTGATGCTCGTGATCCGGATCGGCGGGGCCGACATGCCGACCGTCATCTCGCTGCTGAACGGCTACGCGGGACTGGCCGCAGCCGCGATGGGCTTCGCGCTCGACAACCGGCTCCTGATCGTCGCCGGCGCGCTGGACGGCTCCTCGGGCTTCCTGCTCTCGGTCATCATGTGCCGCGCGATGCACCGTTCGTTCGTGAACGTCCTGTTCGGGGGGTTCGGCGCGGAAGCAGAGACCGGTGTCGGGGAGGGACGCCCGTACCGGACCGTGGGCCCCGAGGAGACCGCGATGATCCTCGACGCCGCACAGCTCGTGATCATCGTTCCCGGGTACGGGATGGCGGCCGCGCAGGCCCAGCACGCCGTGCGCGAGCTGTCCACGCTCTTGACGTCGCGCGGCGTGGACGTGCGGTTCGCGATCCACCCGGTCGCGGGACGGATGCCCGGGCACATGAACGTCCTGCTGGCCGAGGCCAACGTCCCGTACGAGCAGCTGTACGACCTCGATCGGATCAACCCGGAGTTCCCCCGCGCCGACGCGGTGCTCGTCGTCGGCGCGAACGACGTCGTGAACCCCGCGGCGCGGACCGACCACGGCAGCCCCATCTACGGGATGCAGATCCTCGACGTCGACGCCGCGCGAGCCGTGATCGTGCTGAAGCGCTCGATGCGACCGGGGTTCGCGGGCGTCGACAACGACCTGTTCTACCTGGACAAGACGCAGATGCTCTTCGGCGACGCGAAGCAGGTGCTCGCCCGGGTGGTCGAGGAGCTCAAGCGGCTGCCGGCGCGCACCGTGGCGTGAGCGCGGGCGACCTGCGACGCTGGATCGCGTCCCAGAGCATCAACGCGAGGACGGTCAGGAAGAACGCGAGCGCGAACCAGAAGAACGTCTCCCCCAGCTCCGCGTGGCGATGGACGAGCTCGCTCTCGTCGACCGCCTCTCGAGCTCCTCGCCGCTCGTCACCGCAAGCTGCGAGGCGATCGGCGCGAACCCCGCGACCCCGACGACCACCCCTCCGATCCGTCTGCGCAAACGCTCGGACACCGCGATCACGATCGCGCCCAGGGCGCTCAGCGGGATCAGGACGACCGCCTTGCGCCGACCTCGCCAGGCTAGGCGGGCACCGGTTCGAGGGATCCGGACGAAGGTCCGCTACGAGCGGGGCCGGAGGGCCTCTCCGGTCGGGCGGCTCACGCGCCGTGGCAGCGCTTCCACGTGCGCCGCAACCGGCGCTCACGGGCGGCGACTACGCTTGCCCAGGTGACCGAGGTTCGGCGAGCTCGGATCCGCCATCGGCGTCCGTGGGAGGGCCTGAGCCACAACGTCCGCGTGCTCTCGGGCGTGAGCCTCTTCCAGGACGCCGCCTCGGAGATGCTCTATCCGGTTCTCCCGCTCTTCCTCACGGGGGTGCTCGGTGCGCCGCCGTCCGTGGTCGGATTGATCGAGGGGTTGGCCGAGGGCACCGCTTCGATCCTGAAGGCGGCCTCGGGTTGGCTCGCCGACCGATGGCGCCGAAAGCCGTTGATCGCTGCGGGCTACGGACTATCGTCGGTGTCGAAGCTCCTGATCGGCTTCGCGACGGCGTGGCCGCTCGTCCTCGTCGCGAGGGTCGCCGACCGCACGGGCAAGGGGATCCGCGGCGCGCCCCGGGACGCCCTGATCGCCGACGACACGACGAAGGCCGACCGGGGGCGGGCGTTCGGCTTCCATCGGGCCGCGGACACCCTCGGGGCGGTGATCGGACCGCTGATCGGGTTGGCCTTCTACTACGCGCTCGATCAGCAGATGCGGCCGCTCTTCTTCATCGCGTTCATCCCTGCCGCGATCAGCGTGGGGCTCATCGCGTTCGTGCACGAGCGCACGACGACGCACCAGGAGCGGACGGAGGCGATCGCGCGGCGTGGCGGAACCCTGCCGCCGGCCTACCGCCGCGTCGTGGCGTTCCTCGCCGTCTTCGGGCTCGTGAACTTCACGGATGCCTTGCTGCTCCTACGCGCGAAGGAGCTCGGACTGGGCTTCGCCGGCGTGGTGGTCGTCTACACGCTGTACAACGCGACGTACTCGCTGCTCTCGTACCCGGCGGGGGTGTGGTCGGACCGGGTCCCCCGGCGGAAGGTGTTCGCCCTGGGGATCGGCGTGTTCGCGGTGGCGTACCTGGGACTCGGGATCGCGACGTCGGCCGCCTGGGTCTGGGTGCTGCTCCCCGTCTACGGGGCGTTCACGGCGCTCACGGACGGCGTGAGCCGAGCGTGGGTCGCGGACCTCGCGCCGGATGCGACCGGGACGGCCCTCGGCGTGTACGCGGGGGTGAGCGGCGCTGCCTCCATCGCGGCCGGGGTGTGGGCCGGACTCGCCTGGGGTGAGACCGGACGACTCCCGCTCGTGATCTCCGGATCGGTGGCAGCGGTGCTGGCGACGGTCCTATGGGTCGCCGGGGGACGGCTGGAGTCGACGAGCCCACCATCGAGCTCGTGATCCACCACCCGCGGGAGGCCCCGGGAGGGACAGAGGTCCGCTCCCCGAAGGGACCAGCGGCCTAGGCGGTCGCTCCGTCGGGGAGCATCATCGGACCGACGACCGGACCGACCCGGTCGGGCCGGCGATAAGCGCCTCGCCGGCTTCAGGCGAAGGGAGGGGTTCCATGGCACAGAACCGTAGTGGTGCCGCGGTCGGCTTCACGATGTTCGCCGGGATCATGATGATCCTGATCGGCTCGTTCCACATCATCGGCGGCCTGGGCGGCATCTTCTCCGACACCGCCTACGTGGTGACGCAGAAATGGATCCTGCAGTTCGACACCACGACGTGGGGATGGATCCATCTCCTCGCCGGGATCCTGATCCTGCTGGCCGGCTTCGGCGTGTACTCGGGCGCCGTCTGGGCTCGCACCGTGGGCGTGATCCTGGCGACGATCAGCGCGATCGCGAACTTCGCATGGCTGCCCTACCAACCGTTCTGGTCGATCACGATGATCGTCGTCGACATCTTCGTGATCTGGGCCCTTACGGTGCACGGACGAGACATCGCGCAGGACATGGCGCCGTAGGGTCCGGGCGCGGATCGACGGCAGACGATGACGCTACCGTGGCCCGTGCGGAGCGTGCTGGCCGGCGCGGTGGGGACGGCCGCGATGACCGCGGCCTACGAGGGCGAACGCCGTGTCCGGGAGACGACACGCCGGCTCGACTACGACGACAGCACCGTTTCGGGCCGGATCGTCGCCGGCGTCCTGCACCTGCCCAACGTCACGGAGCGCGAGGCCTCCGAGCTCGGCCTCGCGCTCCGGTGGGGCTACGGTTCGGCGTTCGGCCTGTGGCACGGGATCCTCCGCCGGATCCTCCCCGAACCTTGGGCGGCGCTGGTGTTCGGCGCCACGCTCATGAGCGCGACGTTCACGCTGTTCCCCCTGCTCGGGAAGACGCCGCCGCCCTGGAGATGGCCGCGCGACGTGCTGCTCACGAGCCTCGGGACGCACGCCGCCTACGTTACGGCGGTGGCCCTGACCGACGACCTGCTGGCTCGCGACCGAGGGCGGGACCCAAGCCGCTCGGCCCGCCGTGTCGGGCAGCGGCCTTACTGGGCTGCGGGGACAGGCGCGCTGCGGCGATACATGCCCAGCGCGAGCGTGTAGGAGATGACCAGGATGCCGGCGGACCATGCGAGGGCGACCCAGATGTCGGGGCCGGGGGTGCCCTCGGTCAGCAG
>DATBLY010000018.1:0-4456 GCA_036555125.1 Actinomycetota bacterium
CACCCCATCGTGTGGCGTGGCGACGCGACCCGTGGCCGCGAGCGCCAGGTACACCACCCGCGCGGCCATCACCGAGGTCTTCCCGGATCCGGCGCCGGCGACCAGCACGTACGGTTCGAGCGGCCAGGAGATCGCGGTCCACTGCTCCTCCGTGGGCGGGTGGCCGCCCATCACGGCGACGACCTCGGGAGGGTAGGGCGGCATCCCGCTCACGCTCGTGCCTCCGCGTGGGCCCGCTCGCCGACCTCGGCCCCGGTTCCGGCCGGGGCCGACGCGTCCGGGAACACGGGGGCTCCCTCCGGGTACAGCGGGCAGAGCGAGCGGAACTCGCAGAAGAAGCAGTCGGCCTGGGGGTTCGGCCGGTAGACCTCGTCGCGGTCGAGCCGTCGCAGCTCGCCGATCAGCGTGGCGAGGCGCTCGCGCATCGCCCGCTGGTACTCCTCCTCGCGCTCGCCGCTCCCGACCTCCCACTCGCGCATCACGAGCTGTCCCGTCTTCCAGTCGCCCTTGAGGAACGCGAGCTCGACCCCGGTGATCGGTCCCACGTCCGCGACGTCGTCCGACAGCAGCGCGGCGAGGTAGTAGATCCCGAGCTGCAGGCTCTCGTTCGCCTTCGGGGCATAGTCGGCGCTGCCGGTCTTGTAGTCGGTGATCCGCGTGCCGTACCCCAGCGGGTCGGGCCCGATCCGGTCGATGTAGCCGTTGACCGTGGCGCCGTCGAAGTCGAACTCGAAGTGGCGCTCCGTGCCGACGGCGGGGTGGGCGCCGAACCGCTCCCACCAGTTCGGGAGCATCCGCTCCTTCGCGAGGCGTCGCCACGTCTCGGACACGGCGGTGGCGGGGAACGCGTCGGGGTTCCAGCGCGCATCGACCTCGGCGACGAGCGCATCGAGCGCGCGGGGCAGCTTGCCGAGCTCGCAGTCCTCGACGATCCGGTGCACCACCGTCCCGACCCAGGCCTGGTATCCGACGGGCCGCCCCAGCCCGAGCTCGGCCGCCAACACGTACTGCAGCTCGCAGTTCTCGAGGGTCGTGAGCTTCGAGTAGGAGACCCGCAATCGCTCGTGCAGGGGCGCGCCGGTGTCGGTCCACCCCAGCTGGAACCACCATCGGGCAGGATCAACGCCGAGCGCGACCAGACCCTCGAGTGCGGCGAGCCGGAGCGTCGGTGGCTCGTCCGGATGGGCGAGCGTCCGACGCCAGGTCGCCTCCGCTTCCCGCACCGAGACCGGCTCTTCGAACGGCCCGGCCGGGATCGACGTCCACGCCGCATCGAGCTCATCGACGAACCGGCTCCGCGTGGTGCGTTCCTCGTCGTCGGCGTGAGCGTCGCTCGCGCACAGCACCACGCGATGCCGGGCGCGTCCGATCACCGACCGGAACAGGCGCCGCTCGTCCTCGAGCCGGGCGCGGTTGCGGTCGGACCGGCTGATCGGCCCGTCCAGTGCCGCCAGGTCGAACATCGGCTCGGGTCGTGACAGGCTCGGGAAGTTCCCCTCGACGGTCCCGGCGACGAGGATCGTGTCGAACTCCAGGCCGACCGCGCCGTGGGCCGTGAGGACCTGGACCGCGTCGGGCCGGGTCCGCTCCCACGGGTCGTATCCCGGCCCCTGCTCGGCGGCGTCGAGGGTCTCGAGGAACGCCCGCGCGGACGGGTCGGCCGTCGCGCCGGCCTCGGCCACGACCTCCGCGAACGTCACGACCGCGTCGACCTCCCGCCGGGCCTCGGCGCTCCGCTCGGCGGCGGCGACGAGCCGGGCCGACGTCGGCAGGCGCGTCCACAGGATCCGGAACGCGACGTCCACCGAGCGGTCGGCCGTCGGCTCGGCCTCGGCGAACACCTCGCGCACCGCCTCGATCGACGCTGCCTCCTCGGGCGAGAGCCCGTCGGTCCGCCCGAGCGCGGCCGCGATCGTGCCGGCCGCGGTCTGGGCCGCGCGCATCACCCCCCGCGCGGACGCGGGCGAGAGCCGGACGAGGTCCGAGGTCAGGACGGACTCGATCAACGCCTCCCGCGCCTCCCGATCGGCGACCAGCCAGCGCAGCGCCAGCACGTACGGGAACGTCGCCGGCTCGGCGGAGAGCGACAGGCCGCGCTCCGGGACGGCGCGAGGCACGCGCGCGTCGTCGAGCGAGCGCAGGAGGCTCCCCAGGTGCGGACCCTGCCGCCGGACCACCACCCCGAGCTCCCGCCACTCGACGCCCTCCTCCACGTGCAGTCGGCGGAGCTCCCGCGCGATCGCCGCGTGCTCCTCGGAAGGATGCGGTGCGGTCCAGGCCTCGACCGTGGGGGGTGACACGCTGCGGTGGTTCGTCTCCAGCCGGATCGTCTCGGCCCGCATCCGCTCGGCGAACCGGTGGATCGGGACATCGGTCGTTCCCTGGAACGAGAAGACGTGGGCGTCGGCGTCGCCGGCGACCACCAGGTCGGGGACCCCGAGGCGCTCGAGGATGGCCTCCGCCGCCAGGGTCACGTCCTGGTAGTCGTCGACCAGCAGGTGATCGAAGAGCGGATCGCCGTCGCCGGCCACGGCGGCCGCGCGGGCCTGCAGCGCGGCGAAGTCCACCTGGTCCTGGTCGTCGAGGCCGTCCTGGTAGCTCCGCAGGAAGCGCGCGAGCTCGGGCCATCCCGACAGGCCGGCGGCCGCGGCCCGCGTCTCGATCGCCTCCGGCGTCATCATCGCCTCTTGCGCGCGCAGGAGGAACTGCCGCACCTGGTCGGCGAACCCCCGCGATCCGAGCAGGTGCCCGTAGGCCGGCCAGCCGGCGGGATCCTCGCCCTGCAGCAGCTCCTGGACGCGGGCGAACTGATCGGCCGCCGACAGCACGGTCGGCGGCTCGGCGTAGCCGAGCCGCCGGTGACGCGCGGAGAGGATCCGCAGGGCGAGCCCGTGGATCGTGACGACCTGCAGGTCGGGCAGCGAGCCCTCCAGCCGTCCGAGGAGGGCCCTGCGGACGTCCTCGCGCGCGCGGCGCGAGCCCACGACGAACGCGGTCCGTTCCGGGTCGGCGCCGCGCCCGAGCAGCCGGACGAACCGCTCGCGCAGGATCGCGGTCTTCCCCGTCCCGGCGGGGCCGCTCACGAGCAGCGGCCCCGTCTCGTGGTCGAGGACGGCAGCCTGACGGGGATCGGGGGAGAGCTCGGGGGCCATCACCTGCGGATGCTACCCGCGGTCGCCGACAGCTCCGGCCTCAGACGTCGGGGCGAGGAGGCACGACGGGGACGACGTCGGCGGCCGCTTCCTCGGTGCGGCCGCGCACGACGCGCTCGTACCAGCGTTCCACGTCACCCGGGCCGAGGGCGCCGACCAGCGCATCACCGCGCATGACCAGACCGTCCTTGCCGCCGAGCCACTCGAGCGCGTCGTCCAGGGGTTCGTCGGGCCCGAGCACGGGGGTCTCGACCAGCGGGACGACCGCGTCGCGGGCCGGCCGCATCGGGTCCTGCGCACCGACCTTGCGGGCGCTCGCCATCGAGACGGTCCCGAGCACCCGTCCCTGGTCGACGACCGGGAACGCCTCGTCGGTTCCGCGCAGGTAGTGATCCAGCGCCTGGGCGAGGGTCATGTCCGCCGGCACCGTCGCGGGCGGCGGGCGCATCGCATCGGCGACCGTGCCGCTTCGGAGCTGGTCCTTGAGCGCGATCCGCCGATCCATCCCGCGACCGGTCGCGATCAGGACCGCGGCCAGGTAGCCGAGGAACAGCCACCACGTGCTCCCGCGCGAGATCGAGTAGAGCGCGGCGACCGCGAACACGGTCCCCATCACGATCCCCGAGTAGCCCGCGACCCTCATGCCCTTGCGGCGGTCGCCGGTGGCGCCCCACACGGCCGCGAGGAGCACCCGGCCTCCGTCGAGCGGGAAGGCGGGGAGCGCGTTGAACACCGCGAAGATCGCGCTGATGCGCCCCAGGTAGCGGAAGACGGCCGAGGCGACCCCGTCCGTCGCCAGGTGGATCCACCAGAACAGCCCGGCCATCAGCAGGGTGGCGAGCGGGCCGACGATCGAGACGAGGAACTCCCCGCGTGGCCCGCGGGCGTGGGCCTTCGTCTCCGTCGCGCCGCCCCAGAACAGGAGCGTGATCCCCGAGACCGGCAGTCCGAGGCCACGGGCCGTGATCGCGTGCGCGGCCTCGTGGGCGAGGACGCTCCCGAAGAACAGGACCGACGCGAAGACGGCGAGCATCACGGCCTCGCGCTGCTCGACGCCGCCGCGGGAGAGCCAGGCGTACATGCTCCACGTGTACAGGAGCCCGATCCAGATCCACGACGAGCTCACGTACAGCGGGATCCCGCGGATCGTCGCCACCTTCCATCGGTGCCCGGTCATCATGCCGATGAGCGTACCCCGGGGCGGCCGGAACCCCGGCCCTCACTCGTCGAGGTGCAGGAGGTCCCCCAGCTCGCGAGCGTTCCGGACCGCGAAGTCCCGGTAGCAGTTGTTCATCAGGACGTGC
>DATBLY010000023.1:0-5449 GCA_036555125.1 Actinomycetota bacterium
GATCGGTGAGTAGTAGAACGAATACCCTCCGACGTTCGCCTTCGGGTTCGCCGTGCGCTCGACCGCTCGGATGAAGTCCTGCGCGGTGATCTCGACGTCACCGAACGGGTCCCCGTAGAAGATCCCGTCCTTAAGGGTGTAGGTCCAGGTCAACCCATCCTCGGATTGCGTCGGGTCGGAAGCCGCGAGATCCGGGAAGACCTCCGTTCCCCCCTCGGCTGTCGGCACGCCCTTGTAGGACATCAGGGTGCGCAGCAGGCAACACCGGTAGAACTCCCACGTGACGTTGTAGTACTCCTTCTGCGGATCGAAGGCCGCCGAGACGTCGCCCAGCATCGCCATCCGCAGGGTGCCGCCGGACAGGTCGGACCCGGTCGCGCCCGTCGCACCGGTCTCGCCGCCTGTCGCCGTCGGGCCCGTCGTGCCTCCTCCGTCGTCCCCACCACACGCGGCGGCGACGAGGCCAAGGACGGCCACCACCGCCACCGTTCTCAGTACGCGCTTCAAATCGGTACCCCCCTTCATTGGAACTTCCGACTCACTCCATGCAGGTAAGACGCGCTCGTCCGCCTCCTTCCTAGAGGACCACCCTTCCTTCCTCTACGGATACGGTCACGTCGACGTCCGAGGATCGAGCGCGTCGCGCAACCCGTCGCCGACCAGGTTGAACGCGAGCGTCGTCAGGAACAGCGCGACCCCGGGGAAGATCATCAACCACGGCGCGTACGTGAACGCCGTTCCCGAGTCCGCGAGCATCGCCCCCCACGAGGGCGTGGTCTCCGGCACGCCGACCCCCAGGAACGACAGGCCGGCCTCGAACAGGATGTTGCTGGGGATGATCAACGTCGTGTACACGATGATCGGCGCCGCCACGTTGGGCAGCACCTCACGCATCATGATCCTGCGGTTCGACGACCCGAGCGAACGCGAGGCCTCCACGAACTCCTTCTCGCGCAGGGAGAGCACCTGACCACGGATGATGCGGGCGATGTACGGCCAGCTGAACAGGCCGATGATGAGGCTCACGAGCATCAGGCCCGGTTGGATCAGGCCGCCCAGGCATCCCTCCTTCGTGGCGCCGCAGGCCGCCGCGAGTCCCAGGGCCAACAACAGGATCGGCAGGGACAGGACCACGTCCGTCGTCCTCGAGATGAACGTGTCGACCTTGCCGCGGAAGAACCCTGCGATCAGGCCGAGGGTCACCCCGATGATGAGCGCCATCCCGGTAGCGAAGAACGCGATGACCAATGACGTGCGGGCCCCGTAGAGGATCCGGACGAACAGGTCGCGGCCGGCCCGATCGACCCCGAGGAAGTAGCCGGGGACGGCGACGCAGGCGGTCGAGACCTGCACCTGACCGTCGGGCCCGATCGTCGGTTCGCCGCTGCTGTCCGGGCACGGCCACCACGAGGGCGCGCCGGGCAGCCCGAAGGAGTCCAGCGCGTCCAGGTTCACGTCGTTGGGGTCGTGGCCGGTCAGGTTCGCGAAGAGCGGCGCGGTGATCGCGAGCAACACCATGATCACGACGATGACGATGCCGCCGATCGCCCAACGGTCCTTGCGGAACTGCCGCCAGAAGAGCTCCCAGGGGCTGCGCCCGGTGATGACCTTGTCGGCGGTCTGTGGCCCCGGTTCCTGAGGCGGCGCCCCGGTGGTGGTGGTGTCGGCCTCGGACCGTACCTGGGCCATGGGTTAGCAGCTCTCCCGGCTCATCCGGCCGCTCATGTTAGGCGCAACCCCGGGGGTCGGCAATCCGGACGGGTTGGGATAGGGCAGGAAACCGAAACCGGCCGGGTTCGACCGGTTCGGTGGTCCATCGGCCCAGGTGGGAGGCCGTCTAGGCGCGCAGGAGCTCGGTCAGGCGCGGCAGGATCTGCACCCCGCGCAGCCGGCCCAACGAGCCCTCGGCGGCGGCCCGCTCGCCGAACCGCTCCGTGCCGTCGGGCCTGATCCCGCCCCCGCTCGCGAGCAACGGGACCGGTTCCGCGGTGTGGGCCTTGCGCACGCATGAGGTGGCGTGGTCGGCGGTCACCGCGATCATCGTGGACCCGAGATCGAGCTCGGACAGCACCTCCCCGAAGAACGCCTCGTCGATCAACGCGATCACGTCGCGCTTGGCCTCGGGCAGCCCATCGTGCGCCGGTAGGTCGGGCCCCTTGATGTGGACGTAGAGGGCGTCGAAATCCGGCAACGCACCGGTCGCGAGCGCCGCCCAGGCCGCATAGCTATCGCCCGCCGAGGGACGCGACGCGTCCGTCTCGAGGCGCGGGGCGTCCACGGGCCGCATGCCGAGCGCGATCGCGATCCCTCGCTCGACCGGCATCTCGACGAAGCACCCCCAGGAGAGGCCGAACCGCCGTTCGATCGGCTCGAGGTCCGGGAGGTGATCGCCCCCGTCGCGAGTGAGGATCAGGTTCGCGGGGAGCCGGCCCGCGTCTCGACGCTCGCGGTTGACCGGGGAGGCGTCGAGCACCTGGGCGGCTCCCTCGACGAACGCGTTCGTGAGGACGGCCGCGCGCTCGGCCTCGTCGCTCCCGTCCAACGGCTCGGCGACCGCGACGCGGGGCTCGAAGGTCTCGAGGGCGACGCCGAGGGACCCCTCCTTGCGATAGGCCGGGTCGGTGTTCGAGACGGCTGCGGACAGACGCCCCTCGTCCGACCGGATCACGAGGGCGCCCCGGTGCTCGACCGTCGCGCGCAGCTCGAACGTAGCCCCCGGCAGGTGCAGCTCGCGCGACACCTCGTCGGCCAGCGCCCGCGCCTCGTCGGAGCCGAGGTCGCGGCCCACCCGACGGTCCACGATCGTGGATCCGTCCGCGGTCGCGAAGTTCACGCGGTAGGCGAGGTCCCCGTCGTGGAAGCCCATCCCGCTGCCGATCGCCTCGATCACGCCGCGCCCGGGGTGCTCCTCGCTCGGGTCGTACCCGAGGATGCCGAACACCCCGATGTCGGACTCCGGGGCGATGCCCTCCCCGACGGTGGTCACGAGCCCCGTCCGACCCCGCCGCGCGAGGTCGTCCATCGCGGGCGTGTGCGCGGCCTCGAGCGGCGTCCGTCCGTCGAACGCGGGGATCGGGTCGTCGCCGAGCCCATCCAGGCAGACGTAGAGCAGCTTCCGCACGGGACCTCCTAGCGATACCGAACGATCAGGGCGAACTCCTCCGGGTCCAGGCTGGCCCCGCCCACCAGCGCCCCGTCGATGTCGGGGTGCGCCATGAAGTCGCGGATGTTGCCCGGCTTCACGCTGCCCCCGTACTGGATCCGGACGGCATCGGCTACCTGGTCGTCGTAGCGCTCGGCGAGCGTCGCGCGGATCAGCTGCGCCACCTGGCCCGCGTCGGCCGGCTCCGCGTTGCGCCCCGTGCCGATCGCCCAGATCGGCTCGTAGGCCACCACGATCGAACCGGCCCGGTCGGCGCCCACGTCGGCGAAGCCGAGGCGGACCTGCTCGGCAACCTTCGTCTCCGTGCCGCCGGCCTCGCGTTCGTCGAGCGTCTCGCCGACGCACAGGATCGGGGTCATCTCGTGGGCGAGCACGGCGCGCACCTTCCGGTTCACCGTGCGATCGTCCTCACCGAAGAGCTGGCGTCGCTCGGAGTGGCCGCAGATCACGTAGGACACGCCGAGCGCCTGGAGCATCGGCGTCGACACCTCGCCGGTGAACGCGCCCTTCTCCTCGGGCGATACGTTCTGCGCACCCAGCGCGAAGGGCAGCCGGTCGGAGTCGATCAGCGTCTGGACCGAGCGCAGCGCGGTGAACGCGGGGCAGACCACGACCTCGACCCCCTCTCCGTCGGCGCGGTCGAGCAGGTACGAGAGCTTCTGGACGGTCTGGATCGCCTCCAGGTGCGTCTTGTGCATCTTCCAGTTCGCGGCCACGATCGGTCTGCGCTCGGTCATCGATCCTCCAGCACGGCGATCCCCGGGAGGGTCCGGCCCTCCAGGAACTCGAGCGAGGCGCCTCCGCCGGTAGAGAGATGATCGAACCCGTCTTCGAGTCCCACGCGTTTGATCGCGAGCAGGCTGTCCCCGCCTCCGGCCACGCTGTACGCGTCGGACGCGGCGATCGCCTCGGCCACGGCGAGCGTGCCGGCCGCGAAGGGCGCCGCCTCGAACACCCCCATCGGCCCGTTCCACAGCACGGTCCCGGCATCCGCGATCGCGCCCGCGAACGCCCGCACCGTGTCCGGCCCGATGTCCAGACCCCTCAGGCCGGCGGGGATCCGGTCCGCAGCCACCACCGACGTTTCGGCGGTCTCGTCGATCTCGGCCGCGGCCACGACGTCGCTCGGGACGATCACACGGATCCCGCGCTCGTCGGCGCGCGACAGGGCGGATCGAACGTCGTCGAACCGGTCCGGCTCGACCAGGCTCGCTCCGACCTGCCCGCCGGCCGCCGCGATCAACGTGAACGCCATCGCCCCGCCGACCAGCAGGGTGTCGACCCGCTCGACGAGGGCTCCGATCGTCCCGAGCTTGTCCGAGACCTTCGCGCCGCCGAGCACGGCGACGTAGGGCCGGTCGGGATCGCCCAGGAGGCGTGAGAGCACCGATACCTCGCGCTCGAGCAGCCGCCCGGCGACGGCCTCCCGGCCGCTCGCCCGCATCAGCTCCGGCAGCGCGGAGACGCTCGCATGAGCCCGATGGACCGCACCGAAGGCGTCGTCGACGTAGACATCGGCGAGCTCGGCGAGCCGTCCCGCGAACGACGGATCGTTGCCCTCCTCCCCCGGGTCGAACCGGAGGTTCTCCAGCAGGATCACGTCCGCGTCCGCGGGCAGCCGCGACGGGTCGGGCGCCGGCTCGTCGAGGTCCAGGACGTCACGTCCGAGCAGCTCCGCCAGCCGGCGTCCGACCGGGCCCAGCCGGAGCTCCTCCTTCGCGACGCCCTTCGGGCGCCCCAGGTGCGAGGCCAGGACCAGGCGCGCCCCGCGCTCGAGCAGCTCCCGCACGGTGGGCAGTGCCGCACGGATCCGCGAGTCGTCCTGGACCACCCCGTCCGCCAGCGGGACGTTGAAATCGACGCGGACGAACGCGCGGAGCCCGCCGACGTCGGTCAGCCGGTCGAGGGTCCGGAGCGTCACAGCGAGCGCGCGACCAGCTCGACCAGGTCGACGAGCCGGTTGGAGTACCCCCACTCGTTGTCGTACCAGCCGATCACCTTGACCAGGTTGCCGATCGCCATCGTCGACTTGGCGTCGAACGTGCACGACGCGGAGCTGCCGACGATGTCGCTCGAGACGATCGGGTCCTCGGTGTAGATGAGCTTGCCCCGAAGCCGGTCCGTGTCCGCGGCCGCCGCGTAGGAGGCGTTGATCTCCTCGACCGAGGCCTCCCGGTTCAGCAACGCCACCAGGTCGGTGACCGACCCGTCCGGCACCGGGACCCGCATCGCCATGCCGTCCATCTTGCCCTTCAGCTGCGGCAGGGCCAGGGACGTCGCCTTGGC
>DATBLY010000025.1:0-11552 GCA_036555125.1 Actinomycetota bacterium
CCGACGCCGAAGTGGAAGGAAGCCTTCGCGAAGGCGAACCCCGACGTCCTGCGCGAGGACGAGCAGAGCTGGCTGCCGGGCGACGACATCCTGATGTCGATCGGCCAGGGGTTCGTGACGGTCACGCCGATGCAGCTCGCGATCGCGTACGCGGCGCTCGCGAACGGCGGGAAGGTCTGCGAGCCGCACCTGGCGGACCGGATCGTCGACGCGAACGGTGATCTGGTGCGCAAGGTCACGGGGCACTGCGGGCAGCGGCGGCTCCCGTACTCCGAGGCGGAGCTGGACTACATCGTGAGCTCCCTGGCGACGGTCCCCGAGCCGGGTGGGACGGCCGACAGCGCGTTCGTCGGCTTCCCGCTCTCCGAGTACCCGATCGCCGGCAAGACCGGCACGGCCCAGCGCGAGCCGTTCCAGGACACGTCGTGGTTCGCGGCGGTCGTGCCGGCGACGGACCCGCAGTACGTCGTCATCGCGATGGTGGAGCAGGGCGGCCACGGCTCGACCACGGCGGCGCCGATCGTGCGGCAGGTGATCGAGCAGATCTACGGGATCGAGTCGACCGGAACGGCGGCCCCGCCGCCGGGGACCGACTGATGGACCTCGTCGCGAGCCGCGTCTACACGGACGAGCGCCGCCCGATCCGGCATCTCGATCCGGTGCTGCTGCTCACGATCCTGGCGCTGACGGCGATCGGGATGCTCTCGATCTACTCGGCCACGCATCAGTCGCTGCGGGCGCTCGATCTGGACGTGATGACGTTCGTGAAGAAGCAGGTGGCCGCCGCCGTCCTCGGCGTGATCCTCATGTTGCTGATCGCGACGTTCGACTACCGGTTCTTCAAGGTCTACGCCGGGTTGATCTACGGCGTCAGCGTGCTCTCGCTGGTGCTGGTGCAGGTCCCGGGCATCGGGTCGTCGTCCTCCGGCGCCCAGCGCTGGTTCGAGTTCGGCGGGTTCCAGCTCACGCCGTCGGAGTTCGCGAAGCTCGCGCTGATCCTGATGCTCGCCGCGATGCTCTCGGAGCTGAAGACCCCCACGCCCGAGCTCGCGGACGTGATCCGCGCTTGTCTGGTCGCCGTCGTCCCGATGGCGCTCGTCTTCATCCAGCCCGACATCGGCACGTCCATCGTCCTGATGGCGATCGTCGTCGGGATCCTCGTCGTGGCGGGGACCCGCCTGTGGCACCTGCTGGCGCTCGCGGGGACCGCGGTGGTCGTGATCTTCCTGGCGTTCCAGATGGGGGTCATCAAGGACTACCAGCTCGAGCGGCTGACCGGCTTCTTCGATCCGCAGGGCAGCACCCAGGCGGCCACCTACAATCGCGATCAGGCCGAGATCGCGATCGGGGCGGGTGGGCTGTTCGGCCGCGGGTACCTCGCGGGCACGCAGACGAACCTCGACTTCGTTCCGGAGCAGCACACCGACTTCATCTTCACCGTCGTGGGGGAGGAGTTCGGGTTCGCGGGCTCGGCGGTGGTCCTGACGCTGTTCGCGATCCTGATCTGGCGGGCGATCCGGATCTCATACCTGTCGAAGGATCCCTTCGGGACCTACGTGGCGACCGGCATCGCCTCGATGTTCGCGATCCAGATGTTCGTCAACATCGGGATGGTGATCGGGATCATGCCGATCACGGGGATCCCGCTGCCGTTCGTCAGCTACGGCGGCACGGCGATGCTCACGAACCTGATCGCGGCGGGCCTGCTGCTGAACATCCACATGCGCCGCTTCAAATGAGCGACGCTTGAGCTCAGGCGTCCGGCGTGCCCCCTCCGGTCGCCATCCCGCTCATCCGCCACAGGAACGTGGACCCCTCGGGCCCGGACGCTTCGAGCACGACGTCGCCCTCCATGGCGCGCGCGGACATCCGGGCGATCGCGAGCCCGAGCCCCACGCCCTGGTGGGTGCGCACGTTCAGGTCCTCGCCCTGCTCGAGGGGAGCGAACACCCGCTCCTGGGACGCAGGGGGGATCCCCGGCCCCTGGTCGATCACGCGGACCGTCGGCCCCGCGCCGTCGTCGCGGACCCGGATCACCACGGGGCGGTCCTCCGGCGAGAAGGCGAGCGCGTTCTCGACGAGCTCCTCGAGGATCCGCTTGGCGGCCGTCCGGTTGAGGCTCGTGAGCGTGGGGTCGGCGGGCGCCTCCACCCGGACCCGTTCGTGGGTGCCGGCCACCTCGCGGGCGATCTCCGCGACGTCCACCCACTCGGTGAGTCCGGCCTCGACGGCCGCCTCGATGCGCTGGACCAGGCGGGCGAGGTCGGTCGCCCGCGTCATGAGCCGCTCCAGGAGCTCCTGGCGCTGCTCCTCCGGCGCCGTGCCGCGCGCCAGCGTCTGCGCCATCCCGAGGATCACCGTGACCGGGGTCCGGAGCTCGTGGCCTAGGCGGGATACGAGCTCGTGCCGGCGAGCGGCCCGCTCCAGCAGCGCCTCCTGGGCGAGCTCGAGCTGCCGCGTGCGGCGCCGCTCGCGCTCGAGCGCCTCGGTGAGCTCGTCGATCACGGTCGGGGTCACCTCGGGCGAGATGATCCCGCCGCCCTGGGCCGCCTCTCGGATCGCGGCGACGATCGAGTCGCCGTCGGAGTCCTTAAGCACGTAGCCGGATGCCCCCGCCACGAGCATGTCGCGGACGGCCCGCTGGTCCTCGAGCCCCGTCAGGGCGACGACCCCGATATGGGGCACCAGCTCCTTCATCCGTCGCGTGGTCTCGATCCCGTCCATCGTCGGCATCCGCACGTCCATCAGCACCACGTCGGGATCCAGCCGCACCACGAGCTCCAGCGCCTGTTCGCCGTTGCCGGCCTGCCCGACGACCACGAGCTCCTCGGTGTCGAGCAGCGCGATCAGCGAGTCGCGGAACCCCGCGTTGTCGTCGACCAGGAGCACCCGGACCTTGGAGTCGTCGGCTCGGCGAGGGCCGTCGGCGGGCGCGTCGGCGCGCGCGGTCGTGGGGTCGACCAGCATGCCTTCAGTGTCGGGGCCGTCGCGTCCGGGCGCATCACGCGGACGGTCGTTCCTTGCGCTCCCCCAGATGGGGGACAGCGTGTGGGCGAGTCTCCGGCGGGATGACCATCGCTGGTATGCTCCGCCGCAGACGTGCTCGCGGGCAGGCGTCCCCCCTGTGGGCGAACCGCCCGACGAGATGGAACCCGAGGAGGCGCGCGTCCGCCGCCCCGCTGGCAGCCCCGGAGACGATCCGGAGCGCCGGGTGCGCGGAACGCAAGCGCCGGAAGGACGTACTGGGTGCGCGATGACGCGCGCGGGCCGGAGCGCCGGGGAACGCTGACGCGGTCCACCGCCCCGCCCGAACGACGGTTCGATCGAAGCCACATCCGTGGCGTGCGACCGCTCGCGAACCCGTCCGCGTTCCCCGCCACGCCTCCTCCCCACGGGAAGGAGATCCCATGAACCACGACACGGAGGTCGGCTCTGCCACCGCGTCCGAGCCCGCCCCCTCCGGAGACCCCGCCGGCTCCGCGACCGATCAGGACGGATCGGCCGGGAGCCCCGGGACCAGGCCGCCGGGTGCCCGCCGCCGCCGAGGCGGACGTGGGCGAGGCCGAGGCGGCGGCACGAAGCCGACGGAAGGCGCCGAAGGCGCCGACGACGCGGGAGCGTCGACCGGGGGGGCCTCGAAGGCTCCCGAGGGGAAGGCCGGGTCGCCGGGCGCGGCACGGTCCGCCTCGAGCCGGACGCGGACGCGGTCGACCTCGGCCGGGACACGGCAGGCGCGGACCGCCACCACGGCCGAGACATCGTCGGGAACCTCGTCCGAAACGGACGCCACACCGACCGCCGCCCCCTCGGACGGGGCGGCCACGACGCCCCGCCGTCGCCGGAGCCGGGGGGGCCGCGGCCGCGGCGCACGGACGCCGTCGGGCACCACGTCGACCGGGGCCGACGACGAGGCACCGGTGCGGGCGACCCCGTCGACGCAGCGGGAGGACGCGTTGCCGGATGTCGCGGCGAACGGCGAGGCCGGTTCCCCGACCGGGGCCTCCCGCCGACGCCGCCGCGGACGTCGCGGATCGGGAGCCACGAAGCGGGCCGCGACGGAGGACGTGGTCACCGACGAAACGGCCCCCGCCAAGGCGAAGGCCGGCACCGCGAAGCGCTCCGAGCCGGGGGCCAAGCCCGAGCCGGTGTCCCGCCGGGCCAGCGAGCGTTCGATCGAGGAGCGCGTCGCCGCCGGCGGTCCGACCCGAGGGATCCGCTCGAGCCGTTCCCGCGCCGGGCGCGTCGGCGGTCGCCGTCGCCGCGAGGAGACGATCGTTGCACCGAGGGTCACCGACAAGGTCATGGTGATCACCGAGCACGGGGACCGCGATCAGATCGCCGTGCTCGAGGAGGACCAGCTGGTCCAGCACTACGTCACCCGCACCGGCGCGCACTCGATGGTCGGCAACATCTACCTCGGCCGCGTCCAGAACGTGCTGCCCGGGATGGAGGCCGCCTTCGTCGACGTGGGTCGCGGACGCAACGGGGTGCTGTACGCGGGGGAGGTCAACTACTCGCCCGAGGACCTCGAGGGCGCGGCGCCGCGGATCGAGCACATCCTGAAGAACGGCCAGTCCGTGATGGTCCAGGTCACGAAGGACCCGATGGGCGGCAAGGGCGCGCGTCTCACCGCCCAGATCTCGCTGCCGGGCCGGTTCCTGGTGTTCGCGCCGAACCAGGCCCTGTCGGGCATCAGCCGCCGGGTCCCGGACACGGAGCGCCGTCGGTTGAAGGCCATCCTCAAGAAGATCAAGCCGGACGAGCACGGGATCATCGTGCGCACCGCGGCCGAGGGCGCCTCCGAGGAGGCCCTCACGGCGGACCTCGAGCGACTGGTCCGCGAATGGGACGACATCGTGAAGCGGTCGAGGAAGGCGAAGGCGCCGGCCGTGCTCTACGAGGAGCCGGAGCTCACGGTCCGCGTCGTCCGCGACCTGTTCACCGACGGGGAGTTCAAGGTGCTCGCGACCGATTCCCCGAGGGTCCACGGCAAGGTGATGGAGTACGTCGCGGACATCGCGCCGGACATCGCCGACAAGGTCCTGCTCCACACGGGCAAGCTCCCGGTGTTCGAGGAGTACCGCGTCGTCGAGCAGATCCACAAGGCCCTCGACCGCAAGGTGTGGCTCCCTTCGGGCGGCTACCTGATCATCGAGCGGACCGAGGCGATGACGATCGTCGACGTCAACACCGGTAAGAGCGTCGGCAAGACGAACCTCGAGGAGACCGTGGTCAACACGAACCTGGAGGCCGCGCGCGAGACCGCCCGTCAGCTCCGGCTGCGCGACATCGGCGGCATCATCGTGATCGACTTCATCGACATGCTGCTCGAGCAGAACAAGAAGCAGGTCGAGGACACGATGAAGGAGGCGCTCGCGATCGACAAGACGCGGTCGCAGGTCTTCGAGATCGGACCGCTCGGGCTGATGCAGGTCACCCGCAAGCGGGTCTCCAGCGGTCTGGTTGAATCGTTCTCCGAGACGTGCCCCACCTGCGAGGGCCGGGGCATCCTCGTCAACTACGAAGCGTGAGCCGGGAGGCAGCGATGTACGCGGTGATCAAGACGGGCGGGAAGCAGCAGAAGGTCCAGGTCGGCGACGTGATCGAGGTGGAGAAGATCGTGGCCGAGGGGGACACGGTGACGTTCCATCCGATCCTCGTCGTCGACGATGACGGCAAGACCCACGTCGGCAAGGAGGCCGAGAAGGCCGTCGTCACGGCCAAGCCGATGGGGGAGAAGAAGGGCGACAAGGTCAAGATCTTCAAGTACCGGCCGAAGACGGGATACGCGAAGCGCGGCGGTCACCGTCAGCTCCGGACCGTGCTCGAGATCGCCGAGGTGAAGCTCGGCGCGACCCGGAGGGCGCCCGCGAAGGCGTCGACGAAGGCGTCGGCGAAGGTGGAAGCGGACGCCGGGGCCGCCGACGCGGGGACGATCGAGGACGGCGGCGACACGGCGGCCGGGTGAGGACCGTCTGCTAGCCTGGAGGACCTATGGCACACAAGAAGGGCGGGGGCTCGTCCCGCAACGGCCGAGACTCCAACTCCAAGCGGCTCGGCGTGAAGGCCTTCGGGGGCCAGCAGGTTCCCGCGGGCTCCATCATCGTGCGCCAGCGCGGCACGAAGATCCATCCGGGCGAGGGCGTGAGCAAGGGCGGGGACGACACCCTCTTCGCGATCCGCGAGGGCGTCGTCGCGTTCCACGAGTCGCGCGGCCGCACGTACGCCACGGTCACCGGCGCGTAGCGCCGGACCCCTACGACCCCGCGAGTCCCTCGCGGATCTCGGAGACCCAGCTCTCGATCATCTCGCGCTTGCCGGCGTTCGACGTCGTCAGATAGCCGATGTTGGAGCGCATGTGCCTGCGCTTCGACGTGCGACGCATCGCGCCGAACGCCCCGACGGGCCGGGAGCTGAGGCCCATGCCCGGCGGGGGCGCCGAGCCGGGCTCCGGCGGCGTCAGCGGCGGTGGCTGCGAGAAGTAGAACGCCAGCTTCCGGGTGCCGCCGTCGGACGCCTGGTCGATCAACAGGATCGGCGAGCCGCGGTTGCGGCGGGCACGCCGGATCGTCGCCAGCTCGAGGCGGGTCACGGCGCCCGAGCGGTCGTCCTCGAAGCGGACGGCATCCGCGTCGAGGAACAGCATCCCCTTACGCTCGCCGGGAGCCCCCCGGCCGAGCTCGACCATCCATACGGTCGTCGGCGCCGGCACCCGGCCATGATGCCGCGACGGGGGCTGCCCGACCACTCCCGACCGACCACCCGGGTCGACCCCCTAAGCTGCCGGGATGGCGTTCGTCGACGAGACCTCGGTGCACGCGCGGGGCGGCCGCGGGGGGAACGGCTCCGCGTCGATGCACAGCGAGCCATACAAGCCGCGCGGCGGCCCCGACGGCGGGGACGGCGGCGACGGGGGCTCGGTCGTCTTCGAGGTCTCGAGCGGGGTCCACGACCTGTCCGCCCTGGCGGACCGTTCTCACCGGCAGGCCGCGAACGGCTCGCCCGGCCGCAGCGCGAACCGCAACGGCGCCAGCGGGAAGGACCTGGTCGTGCCCGTGCCCGACGGGACCATCGTCTTCGACGAGGAGGGGCTCGTGGCCGACCTCGTGGGGGAGGGATCCCGCGCCGTCGTCGCGCGCGGCGGTCGGGGCGGTCGCGGGAACGCGGCGCTCGCCGGCCCCCGCAACCGGGTCCCGCGGACCGCGGAGCCGGGCGAGGAGGGCGAGGATCGACGGCTGCGGGTCGAGCTGCGCACGGTGGCCGACGTCGGGCTGGTCGGTCTGCCGAACGCCGGGAAGTCGACGCTCCTCGCGCGGCTAACGGCGGCGAAGCCGAAGATCGCGGATTATCCGTTCACGACGCTCTCGCCCAACCTCGGCGTCGCCGGTGACGACGCGGAGCGGATGGTCGTCGCCGACATCCCCGGGCTGATCGAGGGGGCGAGCCGGGGCAAGGGGCTCGGGCATCGGTTCCTCCGCCACATCGTGCGGTGCCGGGCGCTCGTGCTCGTGGTCGACCTGGCGGCCGAGGATCCCGTCGCCGACCTGGCGACGCTCCGTGACGAGCTCGCCGCCTACGACCCGGACCTCGGGGACCGGCCGGCGATCGTGGTCGGGACGAAGGCCGACCTGGTGGACGACGCCTCGGCGATCGCCGGGCGCCTCGCGCCCGGCGCGCTCGTCGTCTCGGCGGTGACGGGCGACGGGATCGAGGCGCTGATCGGGCGTCTGGGGATCCTCGCGGCGGAGGGGGAGGCCGCCGCCCCGCCGCGCGAGCCGTTCGTGGTGCTGCGGCCGGGGCGTCCCCGCTTCACGGTCGAGCGCGAGCGCGACCGGTTCCGGGTGCGCGGGCAGCGCGTGGAGCGGTGGGTCCTCGAGACCGACCTCGACGACGAGCCGTCCGTGGCGACGCTGCAGAAGCGGCTCGCGCGCGAGGGCGTCGACCGGCGGCTCCGGGAGCTGGGCGCCCGGCCGGGCGACGAGGTGGCGATCGGCGATCGCGTGTTCGAGTTCGTGCCGGACGCCGAGCGTCGCTCCGACGACGCCGCGGGGTCGGGTCCGGGATGACCGACGGAGGGGCCGGCGTCGTGGATCCCGAGCGCATCCTGGTGGAAGAGGACGAGGGGTGGCGTGCCCTGCACCGGACCCTCCACCGGATCCCCGCCGAGCGGATGGATGAGCCGACGGTGACCCCGGAGGGATGGTCCCCGAAGGACGTGAGCTTCCACGTGGCGGCCTGGCTCGCCGAGGCCTGCGCCTCCCTGCAGCGGATGAAGGCGGGGACGTTCGACCCGACCGAGGATCCCACGCGCGAGCAGATCGAGCGGATGAACGCCGCATGGTTCGAGGCGTCGCTGACGATGGACCTGGCGACGGTCCGCGCCGAGCTGGAGGCGTCGCGCGCATGCATGCGCCTGGCGTGGGGCGAGCTTCCCGAGATCACCCCGGACGCCTGGTCCTGGTTCGACGAATCGGGCCCGCGACACTACGCGGATCACGTCCGCGACCTGCGTCGGTGGCTCGGAGACGAGGATGGCGATGCCGGTGGATCCGCCGGTGGATCCGCCGCCGGCGCTCCGCGCTGACCCCGCCCACGACCTTCCGGCGCCTACCGGATCCGCGGTGCGACCCACCCTAGGATGACCCGTGTGGGAACGCGCCTGGGCGTCATGGGCGGCACGTTCGATCCGATCCACTACGGGCACCTCGTCACCGCCGAGGAGGCGCTCGTGCAGTTCGGGTTGGACTCCGTCCTGTTCGTGCCGACCGGGCGCCCCTGGATGAAGGAGCACGAGGTCGTGTCGCCCGCCGAGGACCGGTACCTGATGACCGTGATCGCTACCGCCAGCAACCCGCTCTTCTCGGTGTCCCGGATGGAGGTCGACCGCGACGGCCCCACGTACACCGTGGACACCCTGCGCGGGCTGAAGGCCGAGCGCGGTGATCGGACGGACCTGTTCTTCGTGACGGGCGCCGACGCGATCGTCGAGATCCTGCAGTGGAAGGAGCCGGGCGAGCTCTTCGACCTGGCCCACTTCATCGCCGCGACGCGGCCCGGGTACGACCTGAAGGGGCTCGAGGCGTATGCCCCCGACGGTCGATCGGAGATCTCCGTGATGAACATCCCCGCGCTCGCGATCTCGTCGACCGATATCCGGCGCCGTGTCGCCGAGGGGCACCCGATCCGGTACCTGGTGCCCGAGGGTGTGAAGAGCTACATCGAGAAGGAGCATCTCTACCGATGACCACGACCCGACCGCGTCGCACGCCCGACAAGCTGTTCGTGCTCCCCGAGTCCGAGCCCATCGGCCCGCCCGTCGCGGCCGGCCGGGCGCGTCGCCGCGCAGACCTGCGTCGGCGCCGTCGCCGGACCGCCCTGGTGGCCCTCGGCGCGGCCGTCCTCGTGCTGGCGGGCGTGATGGTCGTGCGCAGCGGCTCGGGCGGTCCCGGCGGCACGGGCGACGCCGGCGCGGAAGGCGCGGCCGGCCGGGCGGATCTCCTCGTGCTCTCGGTGAGCGGGGCTCCGAAGCCGATGCTCGCCGTGATCGGTGGCGGCGGTCCACGGCCAGCCGCGATGGCCGTGCCGATCGGGCTCACGCTCGAGGCGCCCGGCCGGGGCGAGATCACCACGAGACGCGCCGCCGAGCTCCCCGGCGCGAGCCTCCAGGTCGCCGCCGCGAACACGCTCGGGACCTGGGTCGACCACTACGCCACGACCGACCTCGGGCGCCTCGGCGCGATCGTCGACCGAGCCGGCGGCCTGCGCGTCCATCTGACCGAGAGCGTGATCGTCGGCCAGGAGGCGCTCGGGCCCGGCGAAGTCGTGATGGACGGGACCCAGCTCCAGGTCTACCTGGCGCTGCCGGGGGTGAACGGCTTCACCCGCTGGGAGATCGTCCTCACGGCGCTGCTCGAGCACCCACCGGCGCTCCGGCCCGGCGACCTGGTCGAGACCGACGATCTCGACGGCGTCGAGGCGGTGCTGGCACGGGCGCTCGGCGCCCGGCTCGAGACGATGCCGATCGTCATCGCCGCCGCCCGGGTGCGCGTGCCGGACTACGCGGGCCTGGATGCGCTGATGGCCGAACGCTTCGGCGTCAAGCGTCCGCCGACCCCGGTGATCGTGCAGAACGGCGTCGGGACGCCGGGGCTCGGCGAATCCGTCGGGCGGCTGCTGATCCCGCGGGGGTTCCGGATCACGCTGTCCCAGAACGCCGCGACCTTCGACCACGAGACCACCCAGATCATCGCGATCCTGCGGCCGAGCGTGGATGCCGCCCGCAGGGCGCGCGCGGCGCTCGGGGTCGGCGATATCGCGGTGACCCGGGTACCATCGGGCATCGGCGACGTGATGATCGTGGTGGGGAAGGACTTCGCGGCTTGACGGGAGTGGAACCGGGAACCAGCGCACGGGTGAGCGGCGCGCACGTTCCCTCCAGCCGTTCCGTCGCGATCGCCGCCGCGCGAGCCGCCGCCGACAAGCAGGCCGGCGAGATCGTGATCCTGGACGTCCGCGAGCTGATCGTGATCACCGACTACTTCGTGATCGCGACGGCCGGCACGAAGCGCCAGATCAAGACCGTGATCGAGGCGATCGAGGACGCCGTGCGCGCGATGGGGGAGAAGCCGATCCGCCGCGAGGGCGAGCCCGAGGCCGGCTGGTGGCTCCTCGACTACGTCGACGTCGTCGTGCACGTGTTCGGCCTGGAGGAGCGCGACTACTACGACCTCGAGCGCCTGTGGCGCGATGCCCCGCGGGTCGCGTGGGAGCCCGCCGGGGCGGCGTCCTCCTCTCGATAGCCGTCTGGCCCATCTTGGGGCTTGCAGCTAGGGTGGTGAGCGAGACAGTCCGGTTCCCCCGTCGGAGGCTGGTGCGTGACGTCACAGCGGCGGTCCCTCGCGAGCCTGGTCCTGCTCGCGTTCGTCACCACCCTTGTGCTGATCCCGTCTCCCCCGAGCCTGGCCACCCAGCAGTGCGGAACCTCCAACGGCGTGAGCCTGTGCCTGTCGGCGCCGGACGGAGCGCTGAGCGGTGATGTCTCGGTCTCGGTCACGACCAGCGGCTCCCTCGCCGGGGTCTCGGCGGTGGTCTTCTATTGGGGCCCGTCGCCGACGACGTCCCTCCATCTGCTGCAAGACTTCGCGGCTCCGTACGGGTTCACGTGGCGAACGGATCTCTACCCGGATGCTTCTCAGTTCCTCGTGGCCCGCGTGCAGAAGAATGCGAGCACCCTGGGTAACCCGGTCTCGCTCCCGGTGACGATCGACAACGGGAACGGCCCGACGGTGCCGCCTCGCGGCGGCGACTGGGCGTCGCTCTTCCATCCGAGAGCCGCCGTCGGAGATCCCGTCGTCGCCGCGGTCGGTGACGGTGGGGACGGGGTTACGCGATCGAACGACCTCGCCGCCTCCATCGCCACGTCCGAAGCATCGGTCCTCCTCTACCTCGGCGACATCTATGAGAAGGGCACCCCGGCCGAGTGGGACTTCAACTTCGGACGGGCAGTGTGGGATCAAGGCGGCGGACAACGGTGGGGAGCGCTCACACCCTTC
>DATBLY010000056.1:0-13773 GCA_036555125.1 Actinomycetota bacterium
ACCTCGATACCGACGGTGACGGCATCCGGGAGAACCCCGGCGGTGGCGACGATATCGAGCTACGCCTGTACACGGCCTCCACCGACCCCGACGGCGTCAAGGCGGCTCCGTTCATCGCCGGATGGTTGAAGGAGATCGGGATCGACAGCTCGCTCCGTTCCATGACCGACAGCAAGCTGTACGACCTCTGGTACAGCTTCGACTGGGATCTGATCATCTACTCCTGGGGCGTGGGGCCGGATCCGGACTTCATCCTCTCGAGCTTCACCAGCGGCCAGTGCGGGTTCTGGAGCGACACGTGTTACTCGAACCCGGAGTACGACCGCCTGTACAAGCAGCAGCAGACCACGCTGGATCCGGACGAACGGTCCCTGATCGTGGACGAGATGCAGCAGATGATCTACGAGGACGTGCCGGAGGTCGTCCTGTGGTACGCGAACTGGTTCGAGGCGTGGCGATCTGATCGCTGGACCGGGTTCCTGCATTGGCCGGATCCGGACGGCGCCGTGTTCTGGGGCAACTTCTATTCCGCGCGGTCGGTCCGCCCGATCTCCGACACCGCGATCGCGAACCAACCGGAGAGCGGTCCGGCCGCGTGGATGTGGCTCGTGGGGATGGGCCTCGTCGCGGCGGCGATCCTCCTCGCCGCCGCTCGCCGCCGACGGCTCGACACGTACTACGCCTGACGAGGAGCGGCGATGGGGGAGTGGCGATACGTCGCGCGGAAGGTCCTGCAGGCGCTCTTCACGCTGGTGTTCGTCCTGGTCTTCAACTTCTTCCTGTTCCGCATCATGCCGGGGGATCCGGTCCGCCTGCTGACGAAGCAGAAGGGGATCGAGCTCTCGAAGGAAGCGCAGGCCGCGTTGGCGAAGGACCTGGGGCTGGACAAGGCCCTCCCCGCCCAGTTCGTCGACTACGTCGGCGACCTCGCTCGGGGTGACCTCGGCCTGACCTTCATCTACCAGGGCGAGAGCGTGATGGACGTCTTCCTCCGCTTCCTGTGGCCGACCGTGCTCCTGGTGGGCACGGCCACGATCCTGATGATGGTGATCGGCCTGTACATGGGGATCCGCGGCGGCTGGGAACGCGGGAGCCGCTTCGACACGAGCTCGATGGGTCTGTCGCTGCTCTTCTACTCGATGCCCGACTTCTGGCTCGCGATGATGCTGCTGATCGTCTTCTCGACGGCGCTCGGATGGTTCCCGTCGGGCGGCTACTCGACCCCGAACGCCGACCTGACCGGGATCGATCACATCGTCGACGTCGCGAACCACATGGTCCTGCCCGTGATCACGCTCGTGATCGCGTACGTCGGCGAGTACTACCTGGTGATGCGCTCGTCGCTCCTCGACGTGATGGGCGAGGACTACATCACCACGGTGCGCGCGAAGGGGATCCGGGAGGGCCGCGTCCTGTGGGGACACGCCGTCCGCAACGCGATGCTCCCCACGATCTCGGTGATCGCGCTCTCGATCGGTTACATCATCGGCGGGGCGATCGTCGTCGAGGTCGTCTTCTCGTATCCGGGCCTCGGCCTGCTCACCTTCCAGGCGCTCGACGCGCAGGACTTCCTCCTGCTCCAGGGTCTGTTCCTGTTCTTCACCCTGGCGGTGCTCGTCTCGAACCTCGTCGCCGACCTGCTGTACAGCTACTTCGACCCGCGGGTCCGTGAGGCCTGATGGCGACCGTCGCAGATCCCGTGCCCGGCGACGCGGAGCCCCGGGGGCCGCGCGATCCGAAGGCCGTCACGCGCGCGCGCCGACGCGCCGCCCGCTCCCGGTTCTGGGCGACGTACCGCCGCAGCACGATGGGGATCGTCGGGCTCGTGATCCTGCTGCTGTTCGTCGCGATGGCGGTGTTCGCGCCGGTGCTCGCCGATCGGAGCGGGCTCGACGTCACGCAGGTGAACGGGCCGATCCTGGCGCCGCCCTCCTGGCAGTACCCGCTCGGCACCGACGACACCGGGCGATCGGTGCTGACGCTCGTGATCTGGGGGTCGCGGATCTCGTTGTTGGTGGGCTTGTTCGCCGCCGTCGTGTCGATGTCCGTGGGGGCGGTGATCGGCGTCATGGCCGGCTACCGGGGCGGGTCGTGGGACAGCTTCCTGATGCGGTTCACGGACTGGTTCCTCGTGCTGCCGTTCCTCCCGCTCGCCGTGATCCTGGCCGGCGTCCTCGGCCAGTCGCTCTTCGTGATCGTGATGGTGATCGGCCTGACGTCGTGGCCGTGGACCGCGCGTCTCGTCCGCAGCCAGACGCTGTCGATCCGCGAACGTCCCTACATCGAGCGGGCCCGGGGGTTGGGCGCGCGCGATCGGCACCTCGTCCGCAAGCACGTGCTGCCGAACGTGCTGCCGGTGATCTTCGCGCAGACGATCCTGACGATCGCCGTGATGATCCTGGCCGAGTCGACGCTGTCGTTCATCGGGCTGGGCGATCCGAACCGGCCGTCGTGGGGCGCGGTCCTCGAGAACGCCTTCGAGGCCGGCGCGCCGACCCTCGGCGCCTGGTGGTGGATCGGCGCTCCCGGTGTCTGCATCGTGCTGGTCGTCCTCGCGTTCACCATGTGCGGGAACGCGATCGAGGAGATCGTCAACCCGAGGCTGCGCGAACGATGAGCCTCCTCGATGTCCGCGACCTGACGATCGAGTACCAGACCCGCGAGGGCCCGGTGCCCGCGGTGCGCGGCGTCGACCTGACGATCGAACGCGGTCAGGTCCTCGGCCTGGCCGGCGAATCCGGCTGCGGCAAGTCGACGATCGGGCTCGGGCTGCTGCGGCTGCTGCCGCGCGGCACCCGCGTGAGCGGCGAGATCCTGCTGGACGGCGAGGACGTCCTGGCGATGGATCCGAGCCGCCTGGGCGCCGTCCGCTGGACCCAGGGCTCGATCGTCTTCCAAGGTGCCCAGCATGCGCTCGACCCCGTGATCCGGATCGGCGACCAGATCGCGGAGCCGATCCTCGCCCACGGCCCGTCGACCCGGCGCGACGCGCTGCTGAAGGCCGGCGAGCTCCTCGAGCGGGTCGGGCTGCCCTCGCGCCGGTCGGGCGACTTCCCCCACGAGTTCTCCGGGGGGCAGAAGCAGCGCGTGATGATCGCGATGGCCCTGGCCTGCCAGCCGAACCTCGTGATCGCCGACGAGCCCACGACCGCGCTCGACGTGATGGTGCAGGCGCAGGTCCTACAGCTCCTGAAGCGGCTGCAGGACGAGCTCGGGCTCTCGATGCTGTTCATCACGCACGACCTGTCGGTGCTCGCCGAGGTGAGCGACCGGCTCGCGGTGATGTACGCGGGGCGGATCGTCGAGACCGGCGTCGCCGACGACGTGTTCGCCGAGCCGAAGCATCCGTACACCGTGGCGCTCGCCGGCGCCTTCCCGCGGATCGGCGACGAGCGCTACATCCAGGCGCCGACCGGCCTGCCGGGCGACCCCCCCGATCCCAGGGAGCTGCCGTCCGGGTGCGCCTTCCACCCGCGATGCCCCGCGGTGTTCGATCGGTGCGCCGAGGTCGACCCGCCGTTGCTCCCGGCCGGCGAGCTCCGGCACGCGGCGTGCCTGCTCGCCGAGCCGATGGCGGCACGCGAAGGGGTGGCGCCGTGACGCGGGCCGAGCCGATCGCGCCCCCGCGCGCGGGCGCCGCCGACGCGCCGCTGCTGCGGGTGCGGGACCTCCACGTCCGCTTCTCGGGTCGCACGAGCCTGCTCGGCGGCCGGAAGGAGCGGGTCGTGGCCCGGGCGGTGGACGGCGTGGACCTCGATCTCGACGAGGGTGAGATCCTGGCGCTCGCCGGCGAATCCGGCTGCGGCAAGACGACGCTGGCGCGCTCGATCATGGGGTTCGTGACGCCGGACCAGGGGCGGATCGAGTTCGAAGGCGAACCCCTCGGGCGCGACCTCCGCGCCTACCGCCGGCGGGTGCAGATGGTCTACCAGGACCCCACCGGCGCGTTGAACCCGCGGCAGACGATCTACGAGTCGGTCGCCGAGGGCCTCCGGATCCACAAGGTCCCGGGGGACGAGGAGGAGCTCGTGGCGCGGGCGCTCTCGCGCGCCGGCCTGCGCCCCCCCGAGCGGTTCTTCCTCCGGTTCCCGCACGAGCTCTCGGGTGGGCAGCGGCAGCGGGTCGTGATCGCGGGCGCGCTGGTGCTGGAGCCACGTGTGATCGTGGCGGACGAGCCGGTCTCGAACCTGGATGCCTCGGTCCGCGGCGAGATCCTGCGGCTCCTGCTGAAGCTCCGCGCCGAGTCGAGCATCTCGATCCTGATCGTCACGCACGACCTCGGCCTGGCATGGACGATCGCGGACCGCGTCGCCGTGATGTACCTCGGCAGGATCGTCGAGGTCGGGCCGACGCGGAGCGTCCTGACCGCGCCGCGCCACCCCTACACGCGTGCGCTCCTGGACGTCGTGCCGGAGTCTGGGGCATCGGGGCGCCGGCTGCTGACGGGAGAACCGCCCGACCCCACGAGGATCCCCACCGGGTGCCGGTTCCACCAGCGGTGCCCGGCGCTCGCGTCGGGGGCGGCCGAGGCCGCGGGGGTGGACGGCTCGTGCACCGGAGACGACCCCTCGCTCATCGAGCTCGCACCGGTGCACCGGGTCGCCTGCCACCTCGCCGCGGCCGAGCGGCCGCTAGGATAGCCGCGATGGTCGACACGGAGGAACGGCCCGCGTTCCGCAGCTCCCAGGTCACGTCCATGATCCGCGGCGGCGGCTTGGACGTCGAGGTGGTGCCGGCCGGCGGCCTGCAGACCGAGGAGATGATCCTCAACATCGGGCCGCAGCACCCGTCCACCCACGGCGTCCTGCGCGTCGTGCTGGAGCTCGACGGCGAGGTGATCACCCGGGCCGAGCCGGTGATCGGGTACATGCACCGCGCGGCCGAGAAGCTCGCCGAGTACCGCGACGCGCGCCAGGTGCTCGTCCTGATGAACCGCCACGATTGGATCAGCGCGTTCAACAACGAGCTTGGCTGGGTGATCGCCGTCGAGCGGCTCGCCGGCATCGAGGTCCCCGAGCGGGCGCAGTGGATCCGCACGATGTTCGCGGAGTGGAACCGGATCCTGAACCACCTGATGTTCAGCGGCTCGTACCCGCTCGAGCTCGGGGCGATGACCCCGATCTTCTACGCGTTCCGCGAGCGGGAGGTGATCCAGGACCTGATGGAGTCCGCCACGGGCGCGAGGATGCACCATTCCTACTGCCGCGTCGGCGGCCTGAAGGACGACCTGCCGCGCGGGTTCCTCAAGCGCGCGGCCGAGGTGCTGGCCATCACGCGCAAGCGCATCCACGAGTTCGAGACCCTGATCATGGGCAACGAGATCATCTTCGCCCGCACCCGCAACGTGGGCGTGCTGCCGGCGGACGTCGCGATCGCGTACGGGTGCTCGGGACCGGTGCTGCAGGCGAGCGGCGTCGCGATGGACGCGCGCAAGGACGAGCCGTACGAGAAGTACGGCGAGGTCGAGTTCGAGGTCCCGGTCGCCACGGGCGGCGACTGCTACGACCGGCTGTGGGTGCTGGTCGAGCGCATGAAGCAGTCGTGCGACATCATCGAGCAGTGCATGGACAAGCTCCCGGCGGGTCCCTACATCGCCGGCAAGCTGCCGAAGACGATGAAGCTCGATGGCGAGGTGTACGTGCGCACCGAGAACCCCCTCGGCCTGATGGGCTATTACCTCGTCGGCAACGGGAAGAAGCAGCCCTACCGGCTGAAGATGCGGACGGCGTCCTTCTCGAACGTGAGCGTGATCCCCGCGATGCTGCCGGGTGCGCTGGTTCCGGACCTGGTCGCGGTCCTCGGGTCGGTCTTCTTCGTCGTCGGCGACGTCGATCGGTAGCCCGACTCCCCTCGATCAGGCCGACCCGCGCGAGCAGTCCAGGTCGGATCCGTCGAGCCATCCCGGCCGGGCCAGGTCTTCGGACGCCAGCACGATCCACCGGAGCCGTCCGAGCGCAGCCGGATCGACCAGTAGCGACGCCGCGCTCCGCCCGCTCCAGGCGCGCACCGCCTCGAGCCCCATCCGCTCGTCGAGGAGCTCGCCCTGGCGCGCGAGTTCCCGACGCGCCCACGCCTCGAAGCCGAGGTTCGTGAGGGCCTCGCGCTGGGTGATCGGGCCGAACGCGCGGAGGCCGAGGTCGCGGGCGGTCCGGGCGACGGCGGCGAAGTCGACGCCGACCGTGATGTCCGACGCCCCGGGGTCCACGAGCGGATCCTCCACGAGGTGGTGTTCCCGGTAGCCGTGCACGTCGCCGCCGGTCGAGCCCACGTCCCCGTAGTCGATCAGCAGCGCGTAGCCGGGGACGAGGACGTCGCGCAGCGAGACGATGAACGCATCGATCCCGTCCGGCACGATCGTCTCGACGTCCGAGGGCCCGGGTTCCCCCTCCCACGGCACCTCGACCTCCACGGGTCGGTCGTCCTCGAGCCCGACCCGGACCTCGCGGTCGCCGCGGACCCGGCGGAACGGGAGGTTGTCGAGGAGCTCGTTCGCGAGGACGACGTGTGCCCGCTCGGCGAGCCGCTCGGTCACGCGGACCCCGTCGATCGTCGCGAGCCGCTCGCGCGCCCCCGGGCTGATCTCGACCGCCGTGTACGCGACCTCGAGGTCCGCGAGCTCGTCCAGCACCTGGCGGGCGAGCGTCCCGTCGCCCGCGCCCACCTCCGCGACCCGGAACGGCTGCGGAGCGCCGAGGTCGTTGGCCATCGATCGGATCGCGCGGCCGACGAGCATCCCGAACACGGGGTGGATGTGCGGGCTCGTCACGAAGTCCCCTCGCGGGCCGACCGGCGGGCGCTCGTAGAAGCCACCGGGGCCGTAGAGCGCGAGCGCCATGTACTCGCCGAACGGGATCGGACCCCGCGCGCGGATCGCGGCGCGGATCGCGGCGGCAGGGTCCTCCGGCATCCGGGAAGTATGCCCGGACCTGGGAGGATACGGTCGTGGCGGAGCAGATCCGGCGGGCGGCCTCGGTGATCGCGGGGCGCGACGGCGACGGCGGCCTGGAGCTGCTCGTGCTGGAGCGGAGCGCCGCGAGCCGGTTCCTCCCCGGCTACGTCGCGTTCCCCGGGGGCGCGGTGGACGACGACGACGCTGCGCTCGCGGCCGCCTGGTGGGGCGATCCCGAGGAGGCCGGCCGGGCCTGCGCGCTCCGGGAGCTCGCCGAGGAGGCCGGCCTGGTGCTGGGCGACGACGGCGACGAGCGTCCGCTCGCCGTGGACCGGCTCGTCGAGATCGCGCACTGGATCGCGCCCGAGCAGGTGCCGGTCCGCTTCGACGCTCGGTACTACGCGGTGGCGATGCCGACCGGGGTCGAGCCCGTCCCCGACGGCGGCGAGACGGCGGCCGCGTGGTGGGAGTCACCGTCGACGATCCTGGACGGATGGCGGGCGAAGGAGCGCAAGCTCTACTGGCCCACCTACTTCACGATGCTCCATCTGGCCACGTGCCGCTCCATCGACGAGCTGCTCGCGTTGCGGATCGAGACGCGCGAGCCCGACGACGAGGAGCTCGAGCGACTCCCCCGCGACGTCTTCTGGCAGGACTGACGATGCTCTCGATCGTCCGTGTGCTGGCCCCGAACCCGAGCATCCACACCTTGGAAGGTACGAACACCTGGATCGTCGGTCGCGACCCCGTGATCGTGATCGACCCGGGACCCGACGACCTGCCGGGTCACCTGGACGAGGTCGCGCGGACGGCCGGTCGCGTGGGCGCCGTCCTCGTCACCCACGATCACCCGGATCACGCGCCGGGCGCCGCCGCGTTCGCGGTCCGGGTGGGTGCGCCCCTGTTCGCGTTCCGGCTGGCCGGCGCCGAGCACCTCCGCGACGGACAGATCGTGCGGGTCGGGGCGGTCGCCCTGACGGCCGTCCACACGCCCGGCCACACGTCGGACCACCTCGTGTTCTTCGAGCCGGGGTCGGGCTCGCTCTTCTCGGGGGATGCGGTGGTCGGCCGGGGCACCAGCTTCATCGACCCGCCCGACGGCGATCTGGTTCGGTACCTCCGCTCGCTCCAGCGGATGCAGGAGCTCGCACCGCGCACGATCTACCCGGGTCACGGCCCCGTCGTGTGGGACGCCCCCGGCAAGCTGGTCGAGTACCTGGCCCACCGGGCCGAGCGCGAGGAGCAGGTCCTCGCCGCGTTGGCGGACGACCGGCGAACGATCGCGGAGCTGGTGGCGTCGATCTACGCGAGCTATCCGCCCGACGTGCATCCGTTGGCGGCGCGCTCCGTCCTGGCGCACCTGGTGAAGCTCGAGGCCGAGGGCCGGGTCGAGCACGCGGGGTCGGGCGACGAAGCGCGGTATCGGGCGGTCACGCCGCGGACCTGCGATCGCTGCGGACGCCCGGTGAAGGGACGCGCCCGCCTGTGCGGGCCCTGCAGCCTGGCCGTCCTGCAGGACACCGCCGGGTCCGCGTAGCCGCGGGTCAGCCGGTTGCCGGATCGCGCTCCCAGATCGAGATGTGCTTGCCGACTCCCGGTCCGAACGGGGTCCGCGGATCAAGGGGGCGGCCGGAAGTCGAGTCGGCGGCGCACGCCGGGACGACCGAACAGGGGGGTGGCGATCTCTCGCCGGTCGATCACCACGTATCGGCCCGCGCCGAGCCGTCGCACGTCGCCGCGCACGACGAGCATGCGCAGCGAGCGATTCACGGTCTCGCGCGTCGAGCCGCACAGGTGCGCGAGCTGGTCCTGGCTGAGCCGGATCCCGATCGCCGTGCCCTCCGCGGTCGGGCGGCCGAAGCGATCGGCCAGGTCTCGCAGCCGCGCGAGCAGCCGGGTGGGCACGTCCGCCCAGGCCAGGTCCGCCGCGAGCGACGCCGCGCGACGGGCGCGGGCCGCGAGGAGGTCGGCGGCGTCGCTCGGAGCGATCGTCCGGAGGTGGCAGACCCGCAGGCTCCGCACGGTACTGACGCTCGGGCTGCCGTCGGGTTCGCCGATCAGGTCGCCGGGCCCGAGGATCCCGAGCGCCAGCTCCCGGCCCTCGGGCAAGACCACGGAGTCCCACAGAGCCCCGGCCCGGACCTGCCACAGCATGCGTCCGGTCTCGCCCTGGCTGGCGAGGACCGCGCCGGCGCGCACGGCGATCGTGAGGGGGAGCGGTTCGATGCGGCGCGACGGGCTCGCCGACACGGCCACTCCTCGAGGCTCCGGGGCGTGACCCTAGCGTCGGGCACCGACATCGGCGCTCCCGCGTCGCGCGACCGGCGCCCGCCGCGGTAGGCTCCACGTCGCGCGGTCCTGGGGGCCGTAGCTCGACCGCCGGGAGGATGCGGAGATGGCGACGAACAAGCAGCTGTTGGCGGCGCTCGCCGCCGTACCGCTGTTCGAGGGTCTGTCGAAGCGGCAGCTGAAGCAGATCGCCGACCTCGCCGAGATCGCGCAATACATGGCGGGCGCCACGCTCGTGAAGGAGGGGGAGCTCGGCGAGAGCTTCTTCGTGATCCTGAGCGGTGAGGCGAAGGTCAAGGTGCGCGGCCGAACGGTGAACCGGGCGATCCCCGGCGATCACTTCGGCGAGATCTCGCTCCTGGACGGGGGGATGCGGACGGCGTCCGTCGTCTCGGAGACCCCACTCACCGTGCTGATGATCTCCCGGCCGGCGTTCCAGAAGCTGCTGCGGAAGGACCCGTCCCTTTCGATGCAGCTCCTGAAGTCGATGGCGCGCCTGGTCCGCCGCGTCGACCGTTCGCTCGCCGGGTAGCCTGCGGGCGTGAAGGTCGAGTTCCACCTCCCCGACGCGCCGGACGACGTCCTGGTCACCGCCGGATGGCGCGACGGCGAGATCGTGGTCACGTCCGAGGACGAGACCCGGCGCGCGCGGGTGGAGAAGGCCTACCGTCGCACCCCCGTCGTGATCGACGACGGCGCCTACCGGCGTCAGGGCACGCGCGGCGAGGTCGTGATCCAGCCGGGATCGCTCGAGTGGTTCCGGGCCGTCACGCAGAGCCGGGCGCAGTCCGAGACCGGCCTCGCCGCTCGCTTCGTCCCGGACGTCCGTCGCGGCGCCGGCTACGACCCTGCGGCCGGGTACCGGCCGTTCGAGGAGCAGATCGAGCGTCTCGCGCCCTGAGCGTCGCGGCGCGAGGTCCGCTACCGTGGCTCGCCGAGCGCGGCCTCCGCACGTTCGGCGAGGGCACGCGGGTCCACCCCGACCGCCGCGAGGGTGCGCGGCACGGTTCCCTCCCGCGCGCCGAGCGTGCCGAGCAGGAGATGGGTCGGGAGGATCCGGCGGTCGCCGCGGGCCTTGACGATCTCCATCGTGCGCTGGATCGCGCGCTTGGCCGAGGCTCCCCACCGTGGCGTCCCGGCGGCGGGCAGCGGTCGCTCGGCGATCGCGACAGCGCCCGGGGTCACGCCGATCGCCTCGAGGCTCCGCAGGCGTTCGGCGTCGAGCGCGTCGCGCAGGCGATCGTGATCGAGGCCGGCCTCGGCGAGCACGCGTCCGGCCTCGGTCGCGGTCTGCCGTGCCAGCGCGAGCAGCAGGTGCTCGGCCTCGAGCCTCGTGGCCCCCAGGCGCCGGGCCTCCGCTCGCGCCTCCTCGACCACCGTCCCCGACGTCTCGTCGAACCGCTCAAACATCGCGTCTCCTTCCGGTCTCGACCCCGGCCGCCGCCAGGCGCTTGGCGTACTTCTTGTGCACCGCCTGACGGGTGACGCCGAGGGCCTCGGCGATCCGCTCCCAGGTCCAGCCCGCACGGACCGCCCGCTCGACCTCGGTCGCCTCGAGGCGGGCGGCGAGCTCGCGGAGCGCGACCACGGCGGCGAGGCCGTCCCTCGGATCCTCGGGTTCCCGCTCCTCGCCCCGCATCGTTGAGCAACCGTAGTTGACAACTACCCTGAGTGTCAATCCTGGTTGACGAATGGCGTCGGCGGAGTCGCGCGGTCGGCGATCGCCGACGCCGCCGGCGAGGCGTCGTGCTCGCCCACCCAGGCCTTCCCGGGCTCGCAGAACGACCGGAAGTCGCAGTAGGTGCAGGCCGGTCCCGGGGTGGGTTCGAAGCGTCCCGCCCCGATCGACCCGAGGGCCTCGGCGATCCGGGTTCGGACGGCTCGCGGATCCTGCATCGGGTGCGAGGCCTCCTCGGCACTCGCGAGGTAGAGGTACGTGAGCGTCAGCTCCTCGGCGCGTTTGCCCCAGATCTCGGCGCACGCGAGGCCGTACACGTCGAGCTGGAGCCCGGCGATCGGGTCGTCGGAGGCGGGTCGCCGCCCGGTCTTCCAGTCGACGACCTCCCACGGGCCGTCCGGCTCGCCGAACACGGCGTCGATCCGCCCGCCCACCGTGAACCCGCCGAAGCGCAGCAGGAACGACCGCTCCGTGTACAGCGGGGTGCGCTCGGCGAACCGGCTCGCGAGGAACGCCTGTCGCAGGCGATCGACCTTGCCGGGTTCGCCGGCGAGCTCCTCGTACGTGAGGTCGGGCGTCTCTTCGAGATCGATCAGCGCGGCCTGTCCGGCGGCGTGCCGTTCGATCCAGCGATGCACCTCGGTCCCGATCCGTGCCGCCGGGCCGCTGAATCGCGGGAGCGGCCGGACCTGCGACCAGTAGAAGCGCTTCGGGCAGCGCGCGTAGTCGATCACGCCGCTCGCCGAGACGGTCGCCGGCGCGCCCCCGAGCTCACTCGGCCCGCCCTCGGCGGCCTCGCGCTCGAGCAGGAACGCGGCATGATGCCGCCGCTCGGCGGCGAGGGCCTCGAACCGCTCGCGCTCGCGCGCGTCCAGGACCTCGACGAGCGACGGCTGCACCCCGCCCGCCTCGGCGGCCGCCAGCGCGGCGGGACGCCAACCGTCGGGGAACAGGCCGTCGGCCCGATCCGGGCGCGCCGGTTCCGGCCAGTCGCGCACGAACCGCTCCCGGTAGCCGAGGAGCGGGTTGTTGTCCTCGTCGATGTCGGCGCCCGGGTCCCAGCTCGCCTTCCGCGTCTCCATCACCCAGTCCTTCAGCTCGCGCAGGAACGGCCCGGCCTCCTTCGCGCGGATCGTCTCCCCGTACCAGTGCGCGCCGGTCACGAACAGGCGCCGTCTCGCCCGCGTCATCGCGACGTACGCGGTACGGCGTTCCTCGTACAGCTCCTGGGCTTGGAGCGCGTCCTTGAAGTGCGACAGGACCCCGTCGAACGCCGGAAGGATCGCGGCGTCGCCTCGGAGCTCGAAGTCGAGCGACTTGCCACGCTCGGCCGGGTTCTGCTGGATCGTCATGTTCGGCAGCAGGCCCTTCGCCAGGCCGGGCACGAACACGTTGTCGAACTCGAGGCCCTTGGCCGCATGGATCGTCATCACCTTCACCGAGTCCTCGTCCGACGGTTGCACCGGCGACCACTCGGGCTTGTCGAGGCGCTCCACCGTCTCGATGTAGTCGAGGAACGCGCGCAGCGTCAGCTCGCCCTCGATCGGCTCGAAGGCGTGCACCTCGTCGAGGAACGCCGCGAGGTTGCGCTTCGTCTCTGCCGCGAGGCGCGTGTCGACGTGCGCGTCGAGCTCGGACAGCAGCCCGGTCCGCCGGATGATCTCGCCGAGGAACTCGGCGACCGGCCGCCCCGCGACCGCGCGCAGCTCCCGCAGCTCGCGGCGACACGCCTCGAGCCGTGCCCGCCCCTCGTCCGAGAGGCCGTCGACATCGTCCAGGCGCTCGAGCGCCTCCGCGAACAGGAAGGGGAGCGCCTCCCCCTCGTCCTCGTCCTGCACCCGCATCTCGATGTTGCGCCCCTTGGCCAGCGAGGCGACGCGGGCGATGTCCTTGAAGCCGACGCGGTAGCGCGGTCCGAGGAGGATCCGCGCGAGATCGATGCTGGCGAACGGGTCGTTCACGGCCCGCGCGTACGCGAGGACCTCGATCACGGCGGGCATCCGCAGCAGGCCGGCGAGCCCCACGATCTCGACGGGGATCCCGCGCTCGTCGAACGCCTGCTGGATCGAGAAGAACAGACGGCTCGTCCGGCAGAGCACGGCGCAGTCGGCCCAGCGGCCGCCGCGGCGATGCAGGTCCAGGACGTGTTCGGCGATCCACTCGGCCTCGCGCCACTCGTCCGAGATGCGGGCGACCGCCACCTCGCCGTCCCCGTTCTCCGGCCACGGGACCAGCCGCTTCTCGGGATCCGGGCGTTGCGCGTCCGGCAATTGGCCGATGATCACGTCGGCGGCCTCGAGGACGGTCGCGCCCGACCGGAAGTTCGTGTACAGGGGCAGGCGCGCCGAGGGTCGACCGTCCGCCCGCGGGAACCGCGTCGGGAACTCGAGCAGGTTGTAGAGGCTCGCGCCGCGCCACGCGTAGATGTTCTGGTCGGGGTCGCCGACGGCGGTCACGGGGTGCCCGCCTCCGAAGATCGTCGCCAGGAGGCGCGCCTGCGTGATGTCGGTGTCCTGATACTCGTCCAGCAGCACGGCGCCGAACCGCTGGCGGAGCCCGTCGACGACGTCGGGGTGCCGCTCGGCGACCTGCAGGGCCAGCTCGATCTGATCGCCGAAGTCGATCACCCCCAGGTCGCGCTTCAGCCGTCGGAACAGGCCCACCGCCTTCGCGAGCTCGATCCGTTCGAGCGCGACGTGGTACGCGCGGTCCGACCGGTGCGCGGCGAGCGCGCCCAGCCGCTCCTCGTTGAACGTAACGATCTCCTCGGGCTCGACGAGGTGGTTCTGCGCCTGGTCGGCGAGGTCCAGGATGTTCGCGATGATCGTCGGCTGCCACGTGGCCGACACGTGCTCGAACGGCATCCGGTCGAGGACCCTGGCGCAGAGCTCGACGCGCTGCGCCGGCGTCAGCACTC
>DATBLY010000058.1:0-6398 GCA_036555125.1 Actinomycetota bacterium
CGTCCGGCTGCCGAACTCCGGCCTGAACGTGCTGATCCCGTCGGGTTCGTTCGGCTCGCCGGGGCGCGACGAGGGCAGCCACGTGATCCGGCCCGACCTCGCGGTGCCGTTCACGGCCGCCGACTACTTCGGTGGTCGTGACCCGCCGCTCGAGCGCGCGCTTCGGTAGCCGGACGCCGGGCGCGGTTGCCGTGGGGGCCGTCCGTTGCGAGAATCCCGCGCGATGGCTCGCGCCCGGAAGCTGCTGCTCACGTCGGCCGCCGTCCTGAGCTCCCTGATCGTGACGATGCCGGCGGCGCTCGCGCAGACGCCCGTCGATCCCTCGACCACCCCGGTCGAGAACAACGGCGGCTGGGTGTTCAGCATGGCGCAGCTCCTGACGATCCTCGGGATCCTGGTCGTCGTGATCACCGTGATCCTGTACATGCGGTACGCGCCTCGGTTCGCGCGAGACGAGGAGTCCCTGAAGGTCGTGCACGCGGACCGCGTCCGGCCGGGTCAGGAGCCGCCGCGTCGCGCGGTGGATCTCTCCCAGGCCGCTCCCGTCGTGGTCGCACCGCCCGCGGTTCCGGTGGCGGTGGCCGCCGTCGCGGCCCCGGCTCCGATGGCGCCCGCTCAGGCCGCGGCCGCGCCCGCCGCTCCGGCGGCAGCACCGGCTCCGAGCGCGGCAGCACCGGCAGCACCGGCACCGGCCGCGGCGGCACCGGCCGCGGCGGCGCCCGAAGCGGCCGCGGCTCCGGCCGCGCCCGCGCCGGCAGCCCCGGCGGCGCCCGCCGAGCGCGCCGAGGTGACGATGGACCAGGAGGCCTACGAGGCGAAGCTCGCCGAGCTCCTGGAGGCCGGCACCGACAAGCGCGTGGCGGAGGGCCAGGCCCGCCGCGCCGGGATGATCGCCGCCCGGAAGAAGGCAGAGGGCTAGCGCCCTCCCTCCGGATGGATCCCGCCCGGGTCGACTGGTCGATGGGCTCGGCGGCCGCCCGCCTGGCCGATTGGGACACGGCGCTCGACGTCGGACGCCGCCTCGCCGGGCCCGGCATCTCCGTCCCCGCCGTGGAGCGGGCGCGGCTGCGAGAGGATCTCGCCGAGCTGGTCCCGCACGCCGAGTCCCTGATCCGCGGTTTCACCGATCTCGAGGTCCAGGGGTTCCGGTCGCGGGCCTGGGTGATGGCGCGGAGCGAGTGGATCCGCGCCAACCTGAACGGGCTGCAGCGCCTGATCGAACCGCTCGCCGAGCGCGTCGTCGCGCAGCGCGCCGGCCGGGCCGACCTCAAGCGCAAGGCCATGGGGGCGCAGGCGGGCATGCTCCTCGGCTACGTCTCGAAGAAGGTGCTCGGTCAGTACGACGTGTTCCTGCCCCCGGACGACGAGGGCCTGCTGTACTTCGTGGGACCGAACGTGATCGAGGTCGAACGGCGCTACACGCTGCCGCCGCGCGACTTCCGCCTGTGGATCGCGATCCACGAGGTCACGCACCGGGTGCAGTTCGGCGCCGCGAGCTGGCTCCGCCCGTTCCTGCGCGATCACGTGGACGCGTACCTCGACAGCGTGCAGCTCGACGGGCGCGAGCTGATGAACCAGCTCCGCAAGGCCGCCGAGGAGATCCGGGCGGGGGCCGACTGGCGGGGCATGGGCGGGATCTTCCTCCTGCTCTCACCCGAGCAGCGCGAGCTCTTCGCGAAGATGCAGGCGCTGATGTCGCTCCTGGAGGGGCACGCCTCGTACGTGATGAACGAGGTCGCGCGGGATCACGTGAAGGACGTCGACCGGATGCGACGCGCCCTCAGCTCCCGGCGCCGGTCGGGCAACGTGGAGCGGTCGTTCCAGCGGGCGATCGGCTTCGATCAGAAGATCGCCCAGTACGACGCCGGGGAGCGGTTCGTCAGAACGGTCGTCGAGCGCGCCGGGATGTCCGCGTTCAACCTCGTGTGGGCGGCCGCGGACAACCTGCCGCGGCCGGGCGAGATCGAGGAGCCGGATCGCTGGCTCTCGAGGGTCGCCGGCTAGCGACCGCGTGGCGACGACCCGTCCGCCCGCCGTCGCCCGGGTGCTGCAGCGGGTCACGGCGACGATCCGCGAACACGAGCTGACGCTGCCGGGTCAGACCGTCCTGGTCTGCGTCTCCGGCGGGCCGGACTCGGTCTGCCTACTGGAGTCACTCGTGCGCCTGCGCCGGCTCCTGCGGATCCGGCTCGCGGTGTTCCACCTCGACCATGCCCTCCGCGAGGGATCGGAACGCGACGCCGCGTACGTGCGCCGGCTCGCGGAGCGCCACCGGTTGCCGTTCCACCTCCGGGCCGCTCCGGGTCGCCCGCCACCAGGCGTGTCTGTCGAGGCGTGGGCCCGCGGCGTCCGCCGTGCGGCCGCGGCCGAGGTGGCTCGTGAGGCCGACGCCGCGCGGATCGCGACCGCGCACACCCGCGACGATCAGGCCGAGACCGTCCTCCTTCGTCTGCTCACCGGGAGCGGGAGCGGCGGCGTGGCGGGGATCCGCCACGCCGCCGGTCCGTACGTCCGGCCGCTCCTCGACGTCCCCAGGGGGGACGTCGAGGCCTTCATCCGCGCGCTGCGCCTGCGTCCCCGCCGCGACCCGACGAACGACGACCCCCGGTTCGCGTTGCGCAACGCCCTGCGCCTGGAGGGCATCCCCGCGCTCGAGCGCGCGCTGGGACGCGGGATCCGCGAGCCGCTCGCGCGCGCGGCCGTACTGCTGACCGCCGACGACGCGTACCTCGGCCGGCAGGTCTTCGCGGCGTGGGACGACACCGTGGCGGAGACCGCGGACGGCCTGGACCTGGACGCGCTCCGCCTGCTCGACCTGCCGCCCGTGATCGCGTCGCGCCTCGTCGCGCTCGCCCTGGCGCGATGCGACGTCGACGCCACCCGGGAGGACGTCGTCGCGATCCTCGACCTGGCCGGCGGCCGGCCGGGCCGGCGCCGCGATCTCTCGGCGGGCTCGACGGCCCGGAGGGGTCGGGGGTATGTTCACCTCTCGCCTCGTCCTTCCCCCGAGGGCGCCGACCGGGGAAGGGGTGCGTGATGACGCTCATGGATCAGGGGTCGCTGTCTACACTGCCCGCCTACGTGGAGGCGTACGCACCCGACATCGACCGCGTCCTGATCGGCGCCGACGAGATCCAGGCCAAGCTCGCCGAGCTGGGGGAGCGGATCAGCGCCGACTACACCGGGCGTTCGCTCCTGCTCGTGGGGGTCCTCAAGGGGGCGTTCGTCGTGATGGCCGACCTCGCTCGGTACGTCCGGCTCCCCCTCGAGTTCGACTTCATGGCGGTCTCGTCGTACGGGGCGGCGACGAAGACGTCCGGGGTCGTTCGGATCCTGAAGGACCTCGACCACGACCTGGACGGGCTCGACGTGCTCGTCGTCGAGGACATCGTCGACTCGGGCCTCACGCTCAAGTACCTGCTGAAGAACCTCGCCGCGCGCAAGCCCGCCTCCCTCGAGGTAGCCGCGCTGCTGCGCAAGGAGGGGATCCAGCAGGTGGAGCTCGACCTCCGCTACGTGGGCTTCGACATCCCGAACGAGTTCGTCGTGGGGTACGGGCTCGATTTCGCCGAGCGCTACCGCAACCTCCCGTACATCGCCACGCTGCGGCCCGAGGCGTACACGGAGCCGTGATCGAGCGGGACGCGAGGCTCCGCCCGCGTCCCTCCCGGGCGACGATCCATCGAGCCGTCGCGATCGCGCTGCTCGCGACGATCGCCGTCGCGTGCTCGGGTTCGCCGACGCGCTCCGGCGTGCAAGGGGTCGTGATGGCGGGACCCCAGTGCCCCGTCGAGCAGCTCGGATCCCCGTGCCCGGATCAGCCGTTCGAAGGCACCGTCCGGGCGAGCGCCCAGGACGGAACCATCGTCGGGGAGACGCAGACCGACGAACGGGGACGGTTCCGCATCGCGCTGGAACCGGGCACGTACCTCATCGAGGTCGTGGTGGCCGCCGGTGGACCAACGACGTCGACGCCGCAACCCGTCCGGGTCGAGGACGGCAGCTTCACCCGCGTGTCGCTGCAGGTCGACACGGGGATCCGATGAGGCGGCGGCCTGGTCGGCGGCGGGTGCTACCATCGCGCGAGGGCCACGCCGCCGCGCGCGCGCGGCCCCGAACCGTCTCCCGGACGAGCGCGAGGAGCCACCCCTGAGCCAACCCGAGTCCCCGCTCCGGCGCCTCACCCGGACGCCCACCCTGTGGATCGTCCTCCTCACCGCGGTGTTCCTGATGGTCCTGTCGTTCATGGGCCGCGACCGTCCGGGCACCGAGCTGACGCTCACCGAGTTCGAGCAGGGGATCGCCCAGGGCGACATCCGCGACGCCCACTTCCTGGAGGGCGAGCAGGTGATCGTCGGGGACTTCTCCGACGGCGGCACGTACCGGGTCGCCTACCCGTCCGAGTCCGAGGACGAGCTCGTCAAGGAGCTCCGCGACGCGGGCGTCCCCGTGAAGGTCGACCCGCAGCTGCCGAACGGGTTGCTCAGCACGCTCGTCACGGTCTTCCTTCCGGTCCTGCTGATCGGCGGGATCCTGATCTGGGTCATGAACCGCTCGCAGGGCGGTGGCGGACGGGTGATGCAGTTCGGCCGGAGCCGGCACAAGGTCGTGGCCAAGGACGAGCCGAAGACCACGTTCGCCGACGTCGCCGGCGTCGACGAGGCGATCGAGGAGCTCCAGGAGGTCAAGGAGTACCTGCAGAACCCGGCGAAGTTCCAGGCGATGGGGGCGAAGATCCCCCGCGGGGTCCTGCTGTTCGGGCCGCCCGGCACCGGGAAGACCCTGCTCGCGCGGGCCGTGGCCGGCGAGGCGGGCGTGCCGTTCTTCTCGATCAGCGGGTCGGACTTCGTGGAGATGTTCGTCGGCGTCGGCGCCGCCCGCGTGCGCGATCTCTTCGAGCAGGCGAAGGCGAGCGCTCCCGCGATCGTGTTCGTCGACGAGATCGACGCGGTCGGACGTCACCGCGGCGCCGGCCTCGGCGGCGGGCACGACGAACGCGAGCAGACGCTGAACCAGCTCCTGGTCGAGATGGACGGGTTCGACCAGCGGACCACCGTGATCCTGATGGCCGCGACGAACCGGCCGGACATCCTCGACCCGGCGCTGCTGCGGCCGGGACGGTTCGACCGGCAGATCGTGATCGATCGTCCGGACCTGGAGGGCCGCAAGGCGATCCTCCGCGTGCACGCGAAGGGCAAACCGCTGGACGCGCGGGTGGACCTCGACGTGCTGGCGCGCCGGACCCCCGGGTTCACGGGCGCGGACCTCGCGAACGTGATCAACGAGGCGGCGCTGCTCGCGGCCCGTCGTTCCCGTCGCGCGATCGGGATGAAGGAGATCGAGGAGGCCGTCGACCGCGTGATGGCGGGGCCCGAGCGCAAGACGCGGGTGATGGACGAGCAGGAGCGCAAGCTGATCGCCTACCACGAGGGTGGGCACGCGCTCGTCGCGCACGTCCTGCCGAACACGGACGAGGTCCACAAGATCACGGTGATCCCGCGCGGCCGGGCGCTCGGCTACACGCTGACCCTCCCCGAGCAGGACAAGTTCCTGATGACGCGTGAGCAGATGCGCGACGAGCTCGCGATGCTGATGGGCGGGCGGGTGGCCGAGGAGATCGTCGCCGGCGACGTCACGACCGGCGCCGCGAACGACATCGAGCGAGCCACGAAGGTGGCGCGGCAGATGGTCACCGAGTACGGCATGTCCGACACGATCGGGCCCCGCACGCTCGGGCAGAAGCAGGGCGAGGTCTTCTTGGGCCGGGACTGGGGGTCCACGCCGGACTACTCCGACGCCGTGGCCTTCGAGATCGACCAGGAGGTCCGCGAGCTGATCGACGAGGCGCACGACGTGGCCCTCGAGATCCTGACGAAGGAGCGTTCGAAGCTCGACGCCCTCGCGGCGCTGCTGATCGAGAAGGAGACGCTCGACCGCGACGAGGTCGAGAAGTTCTTCGCCGACGTCGAACGCCGCAAGCCGCGCGAGCCGGACGAGCGCGGCGCGGGCCTCGCGGTCTCGCGGGTCGCGCAGAAGAAGCGGGAGCATCGCCCCAGCTCGCCAGGCACGCTCGGCGACCCCGGTTTGGCGCCCGCCTGATCCCGGTCCAGCCTCGACCTGCCCTCTCGCGTGATGTCAAGCCCTGACGACGCGATACAGGTGCCAGCGGTCGGGGATCCCTCTGAGTTCGTGCTCTCCGGCATCCTCGAACACGACCCCCGTTCCGGCGGCGACGTCCTTCACGGTCTGCGAGGCGAGCACGTCGCCCGCTCGTGCCATCGCTGCCACCCGCGAACCGATGTGGACCGTCACCCCGCGCAGCTTCTCGCCATCGACCTCGCATTCACCGGTGTGGAGACCGATCCGGACCTCGACCCCGATCTGGTGCACGGACGCTC
>DATBLY010000089.1:0-15979 GCA_036555125.1 Actinomycetota bacterium
GATCTTCAGGTGCGCATCGCCGGGATCGACGGTCGGATCGATCGCCTCGAGCGTCGCCTGGACGAGGTCGACGACGAGCTCTCGCGGCGGACACCGCGGCCCGGAGAACCTCTCACCTGGCGTCGCCTCCCGGAATTCAACCTCTGCCCGCCGGTGATGCAGCTCACGCTCGACGACGAGATCGCGCTGCTGCAGACGACGATCCAGACCCGCCTCGAGCGCGAGGCCTGAGCCCGTCCGGCCGCCGGCCGGGGCCGTGGTAGCGTCGAGACGATGGACCCCGAACCGCATCCGGACCTCGCGCCGCTGCGGTTCCTGTTGGGGACGTGGCTGGGCGGTGGTGAGGGCGAGTATCCGACGATCGAGCCCTTCGCGTACGGCGAGGAGATGACCTTCGAGCACGTCGGCGAGCCGTTCCTCCTCTACGCGCAGCGGAGCTGGTCGGCCGACGAGGGGGTGCCGCTGCACTTCGAGCGGGGGTTCCTCCGACCGGGAGGCCCGGGACGGGTGGAGCTCACGCTCGCCCATCCGCTCGGGCTCTCGGAGGTCGCCGAGGGGAGCCTCGACGGCACCGCGTTCGACGTGGAGTCGGGGACGGTCGGCCGCACGCCGACGGGCAGCTCGGTGGCTCGCGTGCGCCGGCGCTACCGGATCGAGGGCGACGTCATGACGTACGAGATGGACATGGAGATGGACCGGGTCCCGATGTCCCGCCACCTGTGCGCCACGCTCAAGCGGGTGGCTGTGCCGTGAGCGACCGGCCGTCGGCGCCGCGCGACCTCAAGCTGTGGTGGCTCGGCGCCTCGGTGGCCGGGATCGTCGCCGGCGCGGCGCTGTGGTTCGCGGACCGGGTCGACGTTGCCCATCTGCTCTGGGGGCTGACCGCCGCGGTCGCCCTCGTGCCGCTCACGATCGACGTGGTCGGCGGCCTCTGGCGGCGCGCCGCGGGCGTCGACGTGATCGCGTGGCTCGCGCTGGTCGGCTCGTTGGCGCTCGAGGAATACCTCGCCGGCGCCGTGATCGCCGTGATGCTCGCAAGCGGACAGGCGCTCGAGTCCTACGCGGATCGTCGCGCCCACCGGGAGCTGTCGGCCCTGCTCGAGCGGGCGCCGGTGATCGTGTCGCGCTACGAGGACGGCGGGCTGGTGCCCCGACCGATCGAAGACGTGGCGCCGGGCGACCGGCTGCTCGTGAAGACCGGGGAGGTCGTGCCGGTCGATGGTGTGCTCCTCGCCCCCGGCGTCTTCGACGAGGCGGCCCTGACGGGGGAGTCCCGACCGGTCGAGCGCCTCCAGGGTGACCAGGTCCGATCGGGTGCGGTCAACGCGGGCTCGGCCTTCGACCTGCGCGCGATCGCGACGGCCGAGGAGAGCACGTACGCCGGCATCGTCCGGTTGGTGCGCGAGGCCTCCGAGGAGAAGGCGCCCGCCGTGCGCCTCGCCGATCACTACGCGGCGATCTTCATCCCGGTCACGCTGGGGCTCGCGGGCCTCGCGTGGGCCGTGTCGGGCGATCCGGTCCGCGCACTCTCCGTCCTGGTCGTCGCCACCCCGTGCCCGTTGATCCTCGCGGTGCCGATCGCGGTGGTCGCCGGGATCTCTCGCGCCGCCCACCGCGGCATCATCGTCAAGGGGGGTGGCGCGCTCGAGACGCTCGCCCGCGGCACGGTGCTGCTGTTCGACAAGACCGGGACGCTCACGTCCGGGATCCCACAGCTCGCAGACGTCGAGGCGTTCGGGGAGCTCGACCCGCGGGAGGTGCTGCGTCTGACCGCGTCGCTCGACCAGGTGTCGGCCCACGTGCTCGCGAGCGCGATCGTCCACGCGGCCCGCGAGCGCGGCCTGGAGCTGCCGTTCCCCACCGACGTCGTCGAACGACACGGATCCGGGATCGCTGGCGTGGTGGACGGTCGGCGCATCGCGGTCGGGAAGGCGGCGTTCGTATCGGGAGACACCCCGCTGCCGCGGCGGGCACGCGACGTGCGACGCCGGACCTCGTTGGACGGGTCGTCGTGCGTGTTCGTCTCCGTGGACGGGGTCGTCTCCGGCGCGCTCGTGATCGACGATCCGATCCGGGCGGACTCCCCGCGGGTGATCCGCACGCTGCGCCGCGCCGGGATCCGCCGGGTCGTGATGGTGACGGGCGATCACCCCGACGTCGCCGAGTCGGTCGGCGCCGCGCTCGGGGTCGACCGCGTCCTGTCGGAGCGCGACCCCTCGGAGAAGGTCGAGGCGGTCGAGGCCGAGCGCGAAGAGGGCGTGACGATCTTCGTCGGCGATGGGCTGAACGACGCGCCCGCGCTCGCCGCCGCCGACGTCGGGGTCGCGATGGGCGCCCGCGGGGCGACGGCGTCATCCGAGGCGGCCGACGTCGTGCTGGTCGTGGATCGTCTCGACCGCATCGCGGAGGCGATGGCGATCGCGCGGCGGTCCCGCCGGATCGCCGTGCAGAGCGTGGTGATCGGCATGGGGCTCGCGTTCGTGGGCATGATCGGCGGCGCGTTCGGGCTCTTCGTCCCCGTCGTGGGGGCGGCGATCCAGGAGGTGATCGACGTCTTCGCGATCCTGAACGCCCTGCGCGCGGTTCGGGGCGACGGACGCACCAGGCGCGGGGCGCCGGCCACCGACGTCGGCGAGCGGTTCCGCGCCGAGCATCGAGAGTTCGCGGCGGACCTGCAGCGGATCCGCGCGACCGCCGATCACCTGAGCGAGCTGTCGGACGTCGAGCTCCGCGAGCAGCTCGCCGAGATCCGCGTCTTCGTCCTGGAACGGCTCCCCAGGCACGAGGAGGAGGAGGAGGCAGACGTCTACCCGGTCGTCGCGCGCGCCTTGGGCGGCGAGGACCCTCTGTCGAGCATGAGCCGCGCGCACCTCGAGATCTCGCACCTCGGCAGGCTGTATCAGACCGTGGTCGACGACCTGCCGGCGGGCGGGCCCACACCGGAGGACCTGATGGACCTGCGGCGGCTCCTGTACGGGCTGCACGCCGTCCTGCGGCTGCACTTCGCGCAGGAGGAGGAGGTCTACGCCTGGCTCGCCTCCGAGGGGTCGCCTTCGGAGGTCGTCGTCCGGTAGCCGCCCGGCTGCCCAGGGAGGAAGACGCGGAAGGACGCGCCACCCCCGGGCCGATCCTCGACCCAGGCACCGCCGTCGTGCAGCTCCGCGAACCGCGCCACGAGGGACAGACCCACGCCCATCCCGGGCGCGTACGCGGACGTCTCGGATCCCGCTCGTTGGAAGGCTTCGAAGATGCGGTCGCGGTCCTCGGGCGGCACGCCGGGGCCGTCGTCCTCGACCATCAGCAATGCTCCGTCCTCCCAGGCCTTCACCCGGACCCACACCTGCGCATCGGGTGGGGTGTGCTTCGCCGCGTTGCCCAGGAGGTTCTCGACGATCCGCTCGACCTTCGGGACGTCGACCGGAACCACCACCGGCTCGGTCTCGAGCGATACCCGACGCCCCTCCAGCGCCTCCGTCGTCGTCGCGATGTCCGTCACGAGCGCGCCGACGTCGGTCGGGCGGAACACGAGCTCGACGTCGCCGCGGGTGATCCGGTCGAGGTCCAACAGGTCGGTGACCAGCCGGTCCAGGCGGCGCGCGTTCTGTGCGATCCGGCGAGCCAGCTCCCGCGTCTCCTCCGGCCCGAAGGCGACATCGGAACGCCCCATCGTGATCGCCAGCCCGAGGATCGCCGCGAGCGGTGTCCGCAGGTCGTGGGAGACGGCCTGGAGGAACGTGTTCTTCATCTCGTCGATCGCCCGCAGCCGCTCCGCGGCTTGCCGCTCGACCTGGAGGTCGTGCGCGAGCGCGCGCGCGACGTACCGCTCGGTCACGTCCAGCAGGATCCCCTGGCGGCCGGTGGGGGTGCCCCGCTCGTCGCGGACGATGCGGGCCACGTCGTGCAGCCACAGCTCCCGACCGTCGCGCGCGCGCACCCGATACGTGGTGTCGCGGACCTCGTCGACGTCGTCCGGGATCGGCAGGAGGCCGGCGTCCGAGGGGTCGACGACCCGCGCCCGCAGGTCGACCTCGTCGTCCCAGTCCTCCGGCGTGTACCCGAGCATCGTCGTCGTCTGGGGAGACACGTACCGCACCCGACCTGCCACGTCCTCGAGGTAGGTGATCGCCGGCATCTGCTCGACGAGCGCTCGGTACCGGGACTCGGCCCCGACGGCGCGCGCCTGCGCCTCCTTCAACGCCGAGACGTCCGTGATCACGCCCTGTCGGGATACGGGCCGGGCCTCGGAGTCGCGGACCACGACGGAGCGCTCGTGCACCCACCGGGTCCGACCGTCGCGGGTCAGCATCCGGTACTCGGCCTCGAACGGCGCGGCGTCGCGATCCGACGCCGCACGGGCGGCGAGGACGGCTGGGCGGTCCTCGTCGTGGACCGCTCCGCCCCAGGTCGCCTCGGGATCCTCGATCCACTCGCGCGGATCGATCCCGAGCAACGTCGCGACGGCGGGGTTCACGTAGGCACGCTCCTCGCCGCCCAACGACTCCGCGTACACGATCGCGGGGAGCTGGTCGACGAGCGCCTCGTAGCGCGCCTCCGAGTCGAGCGCCCGCTCCTCGCTCTCGCGGGCTCGCGTCACGTCCTCGAGGATCCCCTGCAGGTACCTGGGCTCGCCGTGGTCATCGCGTACGAGCACGGCCTCGTCGTGCACATGGACGATGCGGCCGTCGTGACCGATCAGGCGCATGTCCGACGAGAGCGCGTCGCCCGTCTCCGCCACACGGCGGCGCGCCTGCAGCACGCGCTCACGGTCGTCCGGATGGATCCGCTCGATCCAGGGCTCCGCCATCCACCGAGCCGGGGGGATGCCCACCATCTCCTCGATCCGGGGGCTCACGTACAGCGCGGGACCCGGGCCACCGTCCGGGTCGACGCCCTCCAGGTACACGACGGCCGTGAGACGTTCCACGACGCGTCGGAAGCGCCCCTCGGCCTCCCGGCGCTCCTCCTCCAGCGCGCGCTGTCGCGTGACGTCGACGATGAGCCCGCGCAGCAACGTCGGGTGACCGTCCGCATCCTTGACCGCGTGACCCAGATCGCGGACGACGCGGTAGCCGCCGTCTCCGGCGAGGAACCGGTACTCCGTGTCGAAGCTCCAGCCCGACGTCGCCGCGCGGACGAACTGGGCGGTCACCCGTTCGCGATCCTGCGGATGGAGACGATCCGACCAGAAGGTCGGTTCGGCGAGCCACTCCGACGCCGTGTAGCCGAGCAGGTCCGCTACGCCCTGGCTCACGAACGTGAACCGGAGGGTCCGCGCGTCCGCCTCCCAGGCGACGGCGTCGAGGTCCGACAGCAGGCTCCGGGCCCGCCGCAGCTCCCGGTCGGGGTCGGGGGGTCGAGCGGCGGCCATCGCGGGTCAGGATGCCATCGCGCCGCCATCGGCGCGAGGGTCGCTCGCCACGTCGAACGAGCCGTCCGGACGGACGAGGATCAGGTGGGCGTGGCCCACGTCCTCGCTGGGGGCCGCGACGCGGTCGAGCCGGTACCCGGCCCGCGCGATGGCCTCGGCCGCGGCCACGGGGAGCCCCTCCTCGGCCACGACGAACGGTGGGTCGCCTTCGACGTCCATGCCGCCCACGAGCCACCTGGGCGCCGCGAGGACCTCGACCGCCGAGCGGTTCGCGGCGGACACCCGCAGGAGGTTCTGGGCGTTGATCTGTGGCTGGGCGTACCCACCCATCGTCCCGGCGGCGGCCGCCAGCCGGTCGCCCCGATGGACCAGCACCGGCATCAGGGTGTGGGCGGGGCGTTTCCCGGGGGCGAGGACGTTCGGGTGCTCGGGGTCGAGGGTGAACCCCGCGCCGCGGTTCTGCAGGACGATCCCGGTGGCCGGTTCGCAGATCCCCGATCCGAACCCCGCGGCCAGGCTCTGGATCAGCGAGACCGCCCAGCCCTGGACGTCGGCCGCAACGAGCGCGATCGTGTCGCCGCGGGCCGCGGCCGTTGCGGCGTCGCGTGCCCGCACCTCGTCGGCCAGGGCGGCGAGGTGCCCGTCATCGAGGAGCGTCGAGGGGTGGACCGCCATCGCGTCCGCGTCCGCGAGGTGTCGGTCGCGGTCGCGCCCGGCCGCCGACGCGATCAGCGCGAGCGTCCCGGCCTCCGGTCCCGCCGGGTCGGGGTCGATCCCGAGCCGCTCGACGAGGGCGAGGATCTGCAGGAGCACGAACCCCTGGGAGTTCGGCGGCGCGACCCGCACGTCGAGGTCGCCGAACCGGCCGACGAGCGGAGGAACCAGGTCGGCACGGTGGGCCTCCAGGTCGGCCGGCGCGAGCGCGGACCCGAGGGTGGCGAGCCCGTCCGTCAGGCGGCGGCCGACCTCGCCCCCGTACACGGCGGCCGGTCCGTACGCCGCGACCGTCTGCAGCGTCGCGCCGAGGGCCGGCTGTACGAAGGGCTCGCCGGCCGCGAGCGGCCGCCCGCCCGCTCGGAAGATCGCGGCCAGCCCCGGATCGGCGGCGATCTCCCCCGACAGCTCGTCGAGGGTGCCTGCGAGCGACCGCGAGACGGCGACGCCGCCGTGCGCGTAGGCGATCGCCGGGGTGAACGCGTCCGCCCAGGGCAGCAGCGCGCCCTCACGATGGAGCACATCCCACCCGCTCACGGCGCCGGGGACGGTGATCACGTCGGGTCCACGCGACGGCATCTCCCGGTGACGAGCGCGGATCCGATCCACGTCGAGCCTCGCCGGTGCGCGACCGCTCGCGTTCAGCGCCACCGTCTGTCCGTCGGGGCGTTGGATCAGCGCGAAGAGGTCGCCGCCGACACCGCACATGTGTGGGTACACGACGGCCAGCGTCACCGCGGCCGCCAGGGCGGCGTCGAGGGCGTTGCCGCCGCGCTCGAAGGCCACGGCGCCGGCCTCGGTCGCGAGCGCGTGCGGCGTCGCCAACGCCCATCGCTCACCCGCCGCGCTCAGCTCCACCGCGCCTCCCCCGGGGCCGACCGGCCTTCCCCGGGCGCAGTCTGGCAGGTCGGGCACCACCACGTCGGCGGCGCGCCCGGTCGCCCGTGGGGCGCACGCGGATCGGGGTGTCGCCGCGGGGCACGTCAGGCGCGGACGGTGAGGCCTCGGTACCCATCGGCGAACCCGGTGGACCGCAGCGCCCCGGCGACGGCGGCCTCGGCCGCGGGTCCGCCGTCGATCGCGGTGAGCTCGATCCGGCGCAGGCGTCCGTCCTTCACGAGCGCCACCAGCGCGTCGGCCCATGCCTCGGGAGGCACGCCGAAGGTCAGGAGACGCCGGGCGCCGCGCTCGAGGAAGGCGGCGAGGGCGCCGTCCACCAGCAGCGTGAGCGCCCCGGCCGACCGGGACGGACGGCCGGCCCCGTCGGGCCATGGGAGGGTTGCCCCGTACGGCTGGGCGGGGTCGGCGGCCGCCAGGGCGATCGCGCCGCCGGTGGCTGAGCCGCCCGTCCGCTCGGCCCACGCGTCACGATCGTCCGGGACCTCGCGCATCGCGCGCAGCCGGTCGACGGCGCCCGGATGCGCGAACTGCGCCCCGCCCAAGCCCGCGACGAAGTAGCCGCGCCGGACGGCTCCCGAGGCCTCCATCGCACGGAGGACGCCGTAGACGCCGGCGAAGCCGCCCGGAACCCCTTCGGCCAAGACGGTCTCGCGCGTGACGACCCCGAACCGGTCCAAGAGCTGCGTCGCGCGGGCATGGGCGATCTCGGTCGCCTGGGGCGCCGGCTCGAGGAGCGACGCGACCAGCGACCAGCGACCGGCGCCCGCGGGCGGTCCCGCCCGCCGCAGCGCCCCCGGTCGCGGCCGCGCGCCCGCACGCGCCGGGCGGGACCGCCCGCGCCCCACGGACGCGCGCAGCGGCGTGAGGGTGTCGTTCGTGACCTCGCCGGCCCACACGAGGTCCCAGAGGGCGCGCAGCAGCGTGCGCTCGTCCGCGGTGCCGGCGGCCTGGACCAGATCGGGCCAGAAGGAGGCCCCGTGGGCGGCCAGGTGCGCCCGGATCGCGTCGGGGACCGGACCGACCGGCGCCGCCTCGGCGGGCGGGGGAGCGAGCAGCCGAACCCGGTCCCGGAAGCAGAGCGTCACCCGCCCGTCGTCGGCGCCGAGGCCACCGGCGCCGATCCAAACGAGCTCACCGCTCGCGCACAACGCGTCGAGGTCCGCCGGGCGGTACGCGCGGACGCGCGCGGGCAGGACGTCCGTCTCCAGGATCGAGGCGGGGATGGCCGCGCCCTGCAGGCGGCCGATCGCCTCCGCCAGGGCGTCCGCCGCGCCGCTCGGCCGGTCGGCGCCCTGCCACGCGGGCAGGAACCGGCCGAGCGCGGCCGCGTCGACCGGTTCGATCTCGCGACGGAGCGCGGAGAGCGACCGCTGCCGGAGTCGGCGCAGCACGCCCGGGTCACACCACTCGCGTTCCACGCCGCCGGGGCGGAACTCCCCGAGGACGAGCCGGCCGTCCGCCTCCAGACCGGCCAAGACGGTCCGGACCCGCTCGGCGCCGACGCCCAGGCGCGCCGATACGTCTCCGGCCAGGAACGGACCGTGGGTCCTGGCGAAGCGGGCCACCAGATCCCCGAGGGGATCGGGGACCGGCTCGGCGAACGCGGCTGGGATCCCGAGCGGGAGCGAGACGCCGAGCGCGTCGCGCAGGCGAGCCGCGTCCTCGACGGCCGCGACGCGGTCCTCCCCGGCGATCCGCACGCGGATCGCCCGCCCGTCGTCGAGCACCTGCCCGAGGGCGCCCGCGCCGGTGGACGGATCGCCCGCCGTGCGGGCGCGCACCTCGTCCTCGGTGAGCGGCCCGAGCGAACGCAGCAGGTCGTGCACGCCGTCCGCGCCGCGCGCACCGCGGCCCGGGGCCAGGCGCTGCAGCTCGAGCTCCACGTCGTCGAGCGACGCGGGATCGAGCAGCTCGCGGAGCTCTTCCGCACCCAGCAGCTCGCGCAGCAGGTCGCGGTCCAGCGCGAGGGCCGCCGCGCGTCGCTCGGCGAGCGGCGCGTCCCCCTCGTACATGTAGACGGCGATCCACCGGAACAGCAGCGACTGCGCGAACGGGGACGCGTGCTCCGTCTCGACCGCCACGAGCTTCGTCCGCCGAGACCGCAGATCCGCCATCACCTCGCGGAGCGCGGGGACGTCGAACACATCGCGCAGGCACTCGCGCGTGGCCTCGAGCAGGATCGGGAAGCTCGGGTGCTTCGCGGCCTCGGCGAGCAGGTCGGCCGATCGCTGCCGCTGCTGCCAGAGCGGGGTCCGCTGTCCGGGCCGGCGCCGCGGCAGCAGCAGGGCGCGTGCGGCCGCCTCGCGGAAGGCGCTCGCGAACAACGCCGTCCCCGGCAGCGCCGCCACGACCGCGTCCTCGACGTCGTCGGGGTCGAAGAGCAGGTCCTCGACCGGGATCCGATCCTCGGCCTCGGGCAGGCGGATCACGATGCCGTCATCGCTCCACAGGACCTGGGCGCCTGGCCCGACCCGCTCCGCCAGGCGCGCTTCGATCGCGAGCGCCCACGGCGCGTGTACCCGCGACCCGAACGGGGACAGGAGGCAGACGCGCCAGTCGCCGACCTCGTCGCGGAACCGCTCGACCACGATCGTCCGGTCGTCCGGCACCACGCCGGCCGCCGCCCGCTGATCGTCGACGTAGTTGACGAGGTTCTCGGCCGCGAGCGCGTCGAGGCCGACGTCGTGCCGGAGCCGTTCGACGGCGACGTCGTGCCGCGTCGCGGCCAGCTCGCGCGTGAACGCGCCGAGCGCGCGCCCGAGCTCCAGCGGGCGCCCGGGCTTGTCGCCGTGCCAGAACGGCATCTTGCCGAACTCGCCGGGCGCGGGGGTCACGACGACGCGGTCGCGCGTGATCTCCTGGATGCGCCAGGCGGAGGCGCCGAGCAGGAACACCTCGCCCGGGCGGCTCTCGTAGACCATCTCCTCGTCCAGCTCTCCGACCCGGGTGCCGTCGGGCAGGAACACGCCGAACAGGCCGCGGTCGGGGATCGTGCCGCCGTTCGTGATCGCGAGGCTGCCCGCGCCGTCGCGGGCGCGCACGACGTCGGCCGCCCGGTCCCACACGAGCCGCGGCCGGAGCTCGGCGAACCCGTCGCTCGGGTACCGGCCGGCCAGCAGGTCGAGGACGGCGAGGAAGACCTCGTCGGAGAGGTCCTCGAAGTTCGCTGCGCGACGGACGACCGCGCGGAGCTCGGGCACCGACCACTCCCGGACGGCGCACATCGCCACGAGCTGTTGCGCCAGGACGTCGAGCGGGTTCCGCGGATAGCGGGTCTCCTCGATCAGCCCGGCGAGCATCCGTTCGGTGACGACCGCGGCCTCCAGGAGGTCCCCGCGGAACTTCGGGAAGATCTTGCCCCGCGACGGCTCGCCGACGCGGTGTCCGGCGCGGCCGATCCGTTGCAGGCCGCTCGCGACGGATCCGGGCGACTCAACCTGTATCACCAGATCGACCGCCCCCATGTCGATCCCCAGCTCGAGCGAGCTGGTCGCGACGATCGCCTTCAGCCGACCCGCCTTCAGCGCGTCCTCGACCTCCAGGCGCTGCTCCCGCGCGACCGAGCCGTGGTGAGCCCGGACGAAATCCTCGCCGGCCAGCTCGTTCAGGTGGGAGGCGAGGCGCTCGGCCAGACGACGGGCGTTCGCGAACACGATCGTCGAGCGATGGGCGCGGATCAGCTCGAGCAGCCTCGGGTGGATCGACGGCCAGATCGAGGCGTGCTCCGGCCCGCGTCCGCCGCCGATCTCGGCGAGCGGCGTCTCGACCGGCCGCCCGATCTCCGCCAGGTCCTCGACCGGGACGACGATCTCGATCTCCATCGGCTTGCGGTGTCCGGCGTCGACGATCGTGACCGGGCGCGGGCCCTCCGACGTCCGACCGCCGAGGAACCGGGCGATCTCCTCGAGCGGCCGCTGCGTGGCGGACAGGCCGATCCGCTGCGGGGGCCGCTCGGTGAGCGTCTCGAGGCGCTCGAGCGAGAGCGCCAGGTGGGCGCCTCGCTTCGTCGCGGCGAGCGAGTGGATCTCGTCGACGATCACCGACCGGACACCCCGGAGCGTCTCGCGCGCCGACGACGTGAGCATGAGGTACAGGGACTCCGGCGTCGTGATCAGGATGTCCGGCGGCGCTTTCAGCAAGCGCCGGCGCTCCGCCGCGGGGGTGTCCCCGGTACGGACGCCGACGACCGGCACGTGGGGGAGCGGGGCGCCCAGCCGCTCCGCCGCGAGTTGGATCCCGCCGAGCGGGGCCCGCAGGTTCTTCTCGACGTCGACCGCGAGCGCCCGCAGGGGCGAGAGGTACAGGACGCGGGTGCGCTCGGCCGGCGTGGGCGCCGGCTCCGACGCGAGCCGGTCGATCGCCCACAGGAACGCGGCCAGCGTCTTGCCCGATCCCGTGGGCGCGAGCACCAGCGTGTGATCGCCGCGCCCGATCGGCGGCCAGCCCTGGCGTTGGGCGTCGGTGGGCTCCCGGAAGGAGCCGTCGAACCAGGACCGGACCGCGGGGGAGAAGACGTCGAGCGTCACCCGGACAACGTACCCGCAACGGCCGACAGGGCGGGCGGGCCTCCGACGTAGGATGACCGCCCATGCGAGGGGCCCGTTCCGGCCGGCGTCCCCGCCGCGCGCGCGCGGCGGGGATCCTCCTGCTCGGGACCGTCGCCGGGTGGGCGGCGCTCGCACCGCCCACCCTCGCCCAGACCGCATCCCCGAGCCCGTCGCCGGGCCCGGCGACCGGCTCGGCCGGCACCCAGGTCGTCCTGCTCGGACGCGTCGTGGTGGATGCCGGCGAGTCCGTTCGCGAGGTCGTCGTGTTCTCGGGCCGGGTCCAGGTGGACGGGCTCGTCCGCGGGGACGTCGTGGTGTTCGACGGGCCGATCGTCGTCGCGGGTCAGGTGAGCGGGAGCGTGGTCGCGCTCTCCGGCTCGATCCGTCTCACCGCGACCGCGCAGGTCGGCGGCGACGTGCTCGCCCACGACCGGGTCCGGGCCGAGTCGGGCGCGCAGGTCGGGGGCGACGTCCGCGAGGCCGTCGCGTTCTCGGCCCGGGCCCCGCTGCGGGCGCTCGGCTCGTTGGTCTCGTGGCTGGCGGTCTCCGTGTCCACCCTCCTGCTCGGGCTGATGCTCGTGCTCCTCGCGCCCGGTGGGCTGGAACGCAGCGCCGCGGCGGCTCGGACGTCGTGGCCCGCGGCGGCCGGGTGGGGGGCGCTGCTCGCGCTGCTGCTCCCGACCGTGGCGATCCTCGCGACCGCCTCGGTGCTCGGGCTGCCGCTCGGGCTCACGCTCCTGCTCGCCCTCGCCTTCGTCGCGCTCGCCGGCTACGTGATCACGGTGTTCGCGATCGGGCGGCTCGCGGTCGGGCGGGATCGGCGCGGGATCTGGGCCCTGCTCGCCGGATCCGGGATCGCGGCCGCGATCGGCATCGTGCCGTACCTCAACGCGGCCGTGCTGGTCGCGGGGTCGGTCTTCGGGGTCGGGCTGGCGCTCGTGGCCGCCTGGCGGACGAGAGCGGGGACGTCGGGGTCGGGTCCCGCGGCGGGACGTCGGGGCGGACGACACCGGGCGGGAGCGGCGGCCGCGGTCGTCAGTCCCGGCAGGGGCGGGGGCGCGGCGTCCGCCGTCGCGCCCCCGCCGTCCGACTAGCGCATCACCGCGAAGGATCCGGCACGCAGGAACCGCACCTTCACGAGGAGATCGAGGTTGACCTTCGCGTGCCACGAGTAGATCCGATCGATCGACACGACACAGGCGGCCGACGACGGGGTCCGCCAGCCGCACCACGGAAGCTCGCGGACGAACGTCCCGGTCTCCGCGTCGCGGAACGCGACCCGCACCGGGCTCCAGCTGAACGGTGCGATCGATCGGTCGAGGAGCAGGAACCCGATCAACGGGTTCCGCGCGGACGCGGCCGCGGGGGGCGTGATGCTCACGACGTTCCCGACCGTCCGCGGGCCGGACGCGAGGCGACCATCGCCGTGGCGGAACGTGGAGGGACACGTGAACGAGCCGCCGCAGGAGCCCTCAGCGATGGCGAAGACGCCACCGGGGCCGCTCGGCACGAGCGCGGCGCCGACGGTGGGGTCGTCGAGGGTGGCGATCGGCCAGCCCTCGGGCCAGGTCGATGTGGCGTCCGTGACCAGCACGTCGCCGGCGTTCGGCGGGATGAAGCCGGTCGCGAAGGTCGTCTGACGCGGGAGCAGGGTCGTGCTCCCCGCGTCTGCGTCGTTCGCGGGGTTCGCGTCATCGGGCGACGACACCGCGACGACGTTCGAGAGCTGCGTGCTCGTCGACACGGCGGGGGTGTCCAGGACGAGCTGGACCGAGACGGCGGCTCCCGCCGGGATCCTCCCCAGCTGGCACCGGACGACGCCGGCGTTGGCCGCGCACCCGAGCGGGTTCGGGTTCGGGACGACGAAGGTGGTGCCCGGGGGGAGCGTGTCCGCCAGCACCGCGCCGGTCGCGTCCGTCTTCCCGAGGTTCCTCACCTCGACGCGGAAGGAGACGTCGTACCCGCCGGTCACGGGGTCGGGCGCGTCGTCGATCGCCGAGATCGCGAGATCCGCCGTTCCCTCCGGCTTCAGGGTCGTGGAATCCGAGGCCGAGTCGTCCGTCCCGTCGGGGTCCGGCTCGGCCCCGTCGACCGACGCCGTGTTCGTGACGACGGTGTCGACATCGACCTCCGCGGTCGCGACCACGAGGGTCACGGTCGCCGAGCCTCCGTCCGCGAGTGCGCCGAGGCCGCAGCTCACGACCCCCGACACGGGCCCGCACGAGCCCTGGCTCGCCGCGGCCGAGACGAACGTCGTGCCCGCCGGCAGGGGATCGGTCACGGTCACGCCGGTCGCGTCGCCCGGGCCGGCGTTGTGGACCGTCAGCGTGTACGTGAGGTCCTGGCCGCCGACCGCGTCGTCCGAGCCGTCGCTCTTCGCGAGCGAGAGGTCGGCTGAGGCGGGGCGCTCCACGAACGCGGCGGTCGCCGTGTCGTCCACGGGATCCTGGTCCGGCCGATCGGAGGTGGCCGTTGCGGTGTTCCAGACCGTCCGCGGGTCGCCACCCGGGTACGCGGCCGCCGTCACCGAGACGGTGACCTGAGCATCCGAGCCGCTCGGGAGCGAGCCGAGCACGCACGAGACCGTTCCGGCCGCCTGCGAGCACGTCCCCTGGTCGGCCACCGCGCCGACGAACACGACCTCGTCGGGGAGCGTGTCGGTCACCACGACCCCGTTCGCCCGGTCGGGCCCGCCGTTGGAGACCCCGATGAGGTAGTCGAAGGCGTGGCCCTCGATCACGTCGACCGGCGCCGACTTCGTGACCGCGAGATCGATGCGGCGGGCGATCGCGGTGATGTCGGCGGAAGCCGCGTTGTCCGAGGTGTCGGGGTCGTCCGTGGTGGCCGAGACCGAGGCGGTGTTCTGCAGGAGCGTGTCGCCGGCCACGTCCGGGAGCACGACCGTGAGGTCGACGGTCGCCGTGGCGCCGGAGGCCACGTCGCCGAGCGCGCATGAGAGGACCCCGGCGGTCTCGCCGCACGACCCCTGGCTCGCGTTCGCGGAGACGAAGCTCGTCCCCGCGGGGAGTGGATCGGTCACCGCGACATCCTCGGCGGCGTCGGGTCCGTCGTTCGCGATCGCGAGGTGGTAGACCGTATCGCTGCCGCCGACGAACGGAGGCGCGCTCGTGGCCGTCTTCTCGATCGAGAGGTCGGCTTCGGCGGCACCGCCCCCACCGAGCTCCACGCAGTTCGAGAACTCGGACGTTCCGTCGTCGTTCGTCGCGGTCGCGGTGACCGCCTGCCATCCGTTGAGCGTCACGGGTACGGAGAACGACGCGTCGCCGGAGGCATCGGTGTCGACGGTCCGCTGGCGCAGGAACGCACGTCCCTCGCCCGCGTCCGTCGCGCAATCCGCGTTGCCGAAGAACTCGATCCGGTACGGGTGGCTCGGCGAGAAGTCCGAGAGCGTGCCCACCACGTCGAGCTCGGTCCCCAGATCCACGAGCGCCGAGAGCTGCGGGGGCTGCTGGTCGTTGTTGGCGGTCGGCTCCAGGTCGATCCCCAGGCCCCCGTTCGTGTAGATCGAGTTGCCGAGCACGCGCTCGTTCGTGTCGCCGGCCAGGACGTGGACCCCGGCCCCGCCGTTGAAGGCGATCCGGTTCGCGTCGGCGAGGCTCCCGCCGATCGTCGCCCCGTCCGTGAGGTCGCCGCCGGCGATCAGGATGCCGTCGCCGCCGTTGCCGAGGTTCGTCGATCCGCCGGGGTCCGTGCCGATCGCGTTGTTGCGCAGGACGACGCCGGGCACGCCGACGCCGGGCGCCGCGTTCGCGTCGTCCCCGATGCGGATGCCCACGCCCAGGTTCGCGGCGACGATGTTGCTGAACAGCACCGCGCGCTCGGTGACCCCCGCGCCTCCGCGGAGCTCGATGCCGGCGGCGTTCGGTAGTGCGATCGCGCCGTTCAGATCGACACCGACCGCGTTGCCGTTGAGGGTCACGTCGTCGGCATCCTCGACGAACACCCCGACGCCGCCGTTGCCGCTGAACTGATTGCTCAGGATCGTGCTCGTCTGGTGGCCCCTGATCACGAGGCCGTCGCCGTCGTTCCCCAGATCACCTTCGGTCGAGGCGTCGGTCCCGACGAGGGCGCTCGTGATCGTGGAGCTGCCGCCGCCGGTGATGACGATGCCTCGTGCGTTGTCGGACACGATCGTCTTGTCGGTCAGGAACGACGACCCGCCGATGACCAGCCCGGTCGTGCCGACCGCCCGGATCCCGGCCCCGCCGTTGCCGAGCCCGCTCGTCCCCAGCAGGTCGGTCCCGACGAACGAGCCGGCGACCGTCACGTCGTCGGCCGTGACCACGATGCCGTCACCGGCGAAGCGGTTCACGGCGAGGCCCCGGACCTGGGTCATGTCCCCGTCGATCGTCAGGCCGTCGGCCGTTCCCGCCAGCGACCCATCGAGCTCGACGCCGGGGGCGGGGAAGAAGGGCGGCACGCTCGAAAG
>DATBLY010000126.1:0-5925 GCA_036555125.1 Actinomycetota bacterium
CGAGCTTGACAGTCTCCGCGGGGCGGTCGAAGGTGGTCGCCACGTGAGCGGCTCGACGGCAGGCCGGGGTCGTGTCGGGTCCACCGACCGCAGACGCGCCATGGACGGCGCGGTGATCCGGCGTTGGATCGAGGAATGGGCCGCCATGATCGAATCCAACCGGGACTTCCTCACCCAGCTCGACGCCGCGATCGGCGACGCCGATCACGGGGTCAACATGCACCGTGGCACGGTGGCGGCCGTCGCGACGCTGCGGACGATGGATGAGACCTCTCCGGCGTCGGCGCTCGAGCAGGTCGGGACGACGATCGTGTACCGGGTCGGCGGCGCGGCCGGACCCCTGTACGGGTCGGGGTTCCGTCAGGCGGCCGCCGAGCTCGAGGACCGCGCGTTCGACGCCGAGGCGCTCCTGGCCGCGCTGCGCGGCGGGCTGGAGGCGATCCAGAAGCTCGGGGCGGCGGAGCCCGGCGACAAGACGATCGTCGACGCCTGGGAGCCGGCCGTGTCCGCCTTCGAGGAGGACCTGCGCGCGGGTGGCGACGTGGGGTCCGCCGCGACCGCCGCGGCGAAGGCGGCCGGGGAGGGTGTGCAGGCCACGATCCCGATGCAGGCCCGGAAGGGCCGAGCCTCCTACCTGGGCGCGCGGAGCGTGGGTCATCAGGACCCGGGTGCCTCCTCGACGGCGATGCTGTTCGAGGCGCTGTCCCGGGTCGTGCGCGCCTGAGCGATGGATCGTCCGGGGGAGCGCCGAGGGACGATCCGATCGGTCGATCGCGCCGCGCGGATCCTCCGCGCCCTCGGCACCGGGGCGCGGCTCGGCGTCACCGAGCTCTCCGAACGGGTCGGGGTGGCCAAGGCGACCGTGCACGGGATGCTCCGAACGCTCGAGGATCAGGAGTTGGTGGAGCAGGACCCGGACAGCGGCAAATACCGGCTCGGGCCGGCGATGCTGCAGCTCGGCAACGCCTTCCTCGAGAACCATGAGCTGCGCGCCCGGTCGCTGCTGTGGGCGGATTCCCTCGCGACCCGGGTCGGCGAGGCGGTCCGGGTCGGCGTGATGAGCGGGCCGAACGTGCTGATCGTCCACCACGTGTTCCGGCCCGACGACTCCGTCCAGATCCTCGAGGTGGGCGCCGCGATCCCCTGGCACGCGAGCGCGCTGGGCAAGGCGATCGTCGCGTTCGTGGAGCCGCATCGACGCACCGCGCTGCTGGGCGGGGAGCTCCGGGCGCTGACGGGGCGCACGCGCGTCGATCCCCCGCGGTTGCGCGAGGAGATGGAGCGGGTCGTCGCGACGGGGGTCGCGTTCGAGGACCAGGAGGCCATCGTCGGTGAGGCCGAGATCGCATCGCCCGTCTTCGATCACCGTGGCGCACCGGCCGGCTCGATCGGCGTGGTGGGCCCGGTCGAGCGGCTGGCCCCCGACGGCCCGGCGCCGACCCTCGTGGCGGCGGTGAAGGAGACCGCCCGTGGGCTCTCGCGGGAGATGGGGGCGGGGCGTCTGGCGGCGCGGGGCTGAGGCCCTCGTGCGCCGGTAGGGTGCGTCCGTGACGACGTCCGCACCTGAGTCGCTCGAGGGGTTCCACGAGCTCGCGCGCGAGCGGCTGCCCGTCGACGTGTACGGCTTCATCGCGGGCGGAGCCGGCGACGAGCGGACCCTCGCCGCGAACGAACGGGACTGGGACGACTGGTTGATCCGGCCGCGCCACCTGCGCGCGAGCGGGTCGCCGGACCCCTCGACCGAGATCCTCGGCATCCGGATCGACCTGCCGGTCCTGGTCGCGCCGTGGGCGTTCCAGGGGGCCGCCCACCCCCACGGCGAGCTGGGCACGGTGCGCGGCGCGGCGACGGCCGGGACGATCGCGGTCGTCTCGACCCGGACGACCCGGCCGATCGAGGAGGTCGCGGCGGCGACCGCCGCGCCGAAGTGGTGGCAGCTGTACGTGTTCCGCGATCGCGCCGCCTCGGAGGAGATGCTCGGGCGGGTCGTCGCGGCCGGGTACGCCGGGATCTGCATGACGGTCGACTTCCCGGTCCCCGGGATCCGGGATCGCGACGCCCGCAGCGGCTGGACCCCGCCGGACATCGAGTACGGCGACCTGGAGCACGACCCGCAGCTGGGCTGGGAGGACGTCGGCTGGGTGCGTGAGCGGACCGCGGGTCTTCCCCTCCTCGTGAAGGGGATCCTCGCCGCCGAGGACGCGGCGCTCGCGGTCGAGGCGGGCGTGGACGGGATCGTCGTGTCGAACCACGGTGGGCGCCAGCTCGACCGCGTGCCGTCGGGGATCGCCGCGCTGCCCGAGGTCGTCGAGGCCGTGGGGGGACGCGTGCCGGTGCTCGTCGACGGCGGGGTCCGCCGGGGCACGGACGTGCTCGTGGCCCTGGCCCTCGGGGCAACCGGCGTGTTGGTCGGCCGGCCGGCGGCGTGGGGACTCGCGGTCGGTGGTGCCGACGGCGTCGCGCGCGTGCTGGCGATCCTGCGCGAGGGGTTCGAGAACGCGATGGCCCTGTCGGGCTGCCGCACGGTCGCCGACGTCGACCGCGCGCTCGTGACCCGCGCGAGGGGTGCGTGACGCGCCGGACGGCCGTCTGACAGCATCCGCCTTCATGACGCGCTTCGACCTGCACACGCACTCCGCCCGCTCCGACGGGACGCTCGACCCGGCCGCCGTCGTCGCCCTTGCGGTCGAGCGCGGCCTGGACGGCGTCGCGCTGACCGACCACGACACCACCGAGGGGCTCGACGAGGCCGCAGCGGCCGCCGACGGGCGGATCGCGTTCGTCCCTGGGATCGAGTTCTCCGCGGAGTTCGAGGGCGCGAGCCTCCACGTGCTCGCCTATTGGGCCGATCCGAAGAACGGCCCGCTCCAGGAGGAGCTCAAGCGCCTGACCGACACGCGATTCCGCCGGGGAGAGCTGATGGTGGAGAAGCTGCAGGCGCTCGGCTACCCCATCACGTTCGAGCGGGTGCGGGCCTTCGCCGGCGACGACCTGATCGCACGACCGCACGTCGCCCAGGCGATGGTCGAGGCGGGCATCGTCGCCACGGAGAAGGAGGCGTTCGACCGGTTCATCAGCGACGACGGACCCGCGTACGTCCCGAAACACGCGCTGCACCCGGTCGACGCGCTCCGGCTGATCCGCGCCGCGGGCGGCGCCTGCGTGCTCGCGCACCCCGGGATGTGGAAGGGGTCGGGCGCCGTTCCGGACGCGCTGATCGAGGAGATGACCGCCGGGGGCATGGCCGGCCTCGAGGTCGACCACCCCGATCACGACGACGAGCAGCGCGCCCGATACCGGGGGATGGCGGAGCGGCTCGACCTGGTGCCGACCGGGTCCTCCGACTGCCACGGCGAGCGCTACGGCTTCCGGCTGGGGGTCGAGACCACGCCGGGCGAGCTGGTCGCCGAGCTGGAGCGGCGCGCCGGCGACGGACCGAGCTAGCGCCCCGATGGACCGCGCCGTCGACGTCGTCTTCTTCGACATCGGGGGCGTGATGTACGACGACACCGTCTACGCGCGGGCCCTCGACCGCGCCCTGCGCGAGCTCGGCGCGTCCTTCGACGATGCGGAGTTCGCGGCGACCTACGCCGAGGCGCGGGCGGCGCAGTCGGGGTCGTTCCGGGACACGCTCGCGCGGCGGTTCCTGGGTCCGAGCGCGGATGTCGAGGCCGTCGAGCGCGCCGCCTCGAAGCACTGGGCGTACCCGCCCGGCTCGTTGTACCCGGACGTGCGGCCGTGCCTGCGGGAGCTGGCCGACGCCTACCGGCTCGGCATCGTCGCGAACCAGCCGAGCGCCGTGCGCGAAGCGCTCGAGCGCGACGGGGTCGCCCGGTTCATCGAGCTCTGGAACGTCTCCGCGGACGTCGGGCTCGAGAAGCCGGATCCGCGGCTGTACGCACGGGCCGTGGCGGCGGCGGAGGTTCCCGCGGAGCGCACGGCGATGGTCGGGGACCGACTGGACCGTGACATCCGGCCGGCGCGCGACGCGGGGATGCGGACCGTCTGGGTCCTCCGGGGCGAGGCACCCGATCGTCCGACCGCGGCGCAGCTCGCCGAGCCCGACGCCGCGATCGCGGATCTCGGCCGACTGGCGTCCGCCCTGGATCGGCTCGGGCCCGCGTAGGGTGGAGCCGTGGCCTCGCAGCGGATCCTGATCGTCGGCGGCGGCTTCGCCGGGACCTACGCCGCGCTCGAGATGCGCGCGCTCGCCGACGCCGGCCACCGCGTGACGCTCGTCTCCACCGAGAACTTCATGCAGTACCAGCCGTTCCTGCCGGAGGTCGCGTCCGGGACGATCGATCCGCGCGCGATCGTCGTCCCCCTCCGCCCGCTCCTGCCGCACGTCACGGTCGTGGTCGGCGAGGTCGTGGCCGTCGATCACGAGGCACGGCGCGCCCGGGTGCGGATCCCCGGCGAGGGGACGACGGAGCTCGAGTACGACGCGATCGTGCTCGCCGCCGGGTCCTGGTCGCGGGTGCTGCCGATCCCGGGGCTGGCCGAGCACGGGGTGGGCTTCAAGACCGTGCAGGAGGCGATCTGGCTCCGCAATCACGTGCTGTCTCGGCTGGACCTCGCGTCGGAGACCGGCGATCCGGAGCGGCGCCGCGCGGCGCTCACGTTCGTGTTCGTCGGCGGCGGCTACGCAGGCGTGGAGGCGCTGGGCGAGCTGGAGGATCTCGCCCGCGACGCCCTCGCGAGCTACCCGATGCTCTCGCGGGCGGACATGCGCTGGGTCATGGTCGAGGCGGCCGACCGGATCCTGCCGGAGCTCCCGCCCGACCTGGCGGACTACGCGCGACTGCGGCTCGTGCACCGCGGGATCGAGGTGCTCGCGACCACGCGGCTCGAGTCGGCGACGGATGGGCGGATCGTCCTGTCGGACGGGCAGGCCTTCCCCGCGGACACGCTCGTGTGGACGGCCGGCGTCAAGCCATCGCCGCTGGCCGCCGCCTCCGGCTTCCCGCTCGACGAGCGCGGCCGGGTCGTCGTCGACGAGCTCCTGCGGGTGACGGGCACCCCGGGCGCGTGGGCGGCCGGAGACATCGCCGCGGTCCCCGACCGCACCACGGGTGGGCAGACCCCTCCGACCGCCCAGCACGCGCTGCGGGAGGGACGCCGGCTCGGCCGCAACGTCGTCGCGTCGATCCTCGGCGGACCGATGGAGCCGTTCGTCTGGCGCAACGTCGGGGGCGTGTGCTCGCTCGGGCGCTACAAGGGGGTGGCGAACGTCCGAGGCATCAAGGTGAAGGGGTTCCTCGGGTGGTTCCTGCACCGCACGTACCACCTCGTGGCGATGCCGACGGTCGGCCGTCGCGTCCGGATCGCGATCGACTGGACGATTGCGCTGCTGTTCCCGCGCGACATCGCGCAGCTCGGATCGTTCGAGCATCCGCGCGAGCCGTTCGAGCGCGCCGCCGGCGACGGCTGACGGCGGGAGGCCGTTCGGCCGCGGCTACGCCCCCTTGCGCCGCTGCTTCTGGAGCTCGCTCGCGGCCTGCAGCGCCTTGTGGCTGCGCGCGATGTCGGGCATCTCATGCCCGCCCGCGAGCTCCTCGGCGGCCCACCGCGTGAGGTCGCGGATCGAGATGATCCCCGCCACGCGTCCGCGGTCCACCACGGGCAGGTGGCGGATGTTCCGCGACACCATCAGCTCGGCTGCCTCGGAGATGTCCGTCTTCGGCGACACGGTCTCGATGTCGCGCCGGGTCATCCCGTGCGCGACCCGGACGGAATGCGGGTCGCCGCCGGCCGCGACCAGGTTCACGATGTCCCGCTCGGTCACGATGCCGGTCAGCTTCTTCCCCTCGAGCACCACGACCGAGGAGATGCCGTTCGAGCGCATCGTCTTCGCGACGTCGGCGAACGTGTCGTCGGCGTCGGCCGTCTTCACGTCGGTGTGCATGATGTCGCCGATCAGCATCG
>DATBLY010000132.1:0-10934 GCA_036555125.1 Actinomycetota bacterium
CCCTCGACGACGCCGGCGAGCTCCCGCAGCGCGTCCCAGTCGCCGGCGCCGCGCCGGATCGGGATCGCCCGGACCTTCCGCAGCGCCGGCCCCAACAGGGGCCGCTCGAAGTCCTCCGAGAGCGCGAAGCATCTGACGACCCGGCCCAGCCGTCCGACGGGCACGCCGACGAAGATCGCGTCCAGGACGCTCAGGTGGTTGTAGGCCAGGAGCGCACCACCGTTGGTGGGAACGTGCGCGAGGCCGGCGACCCTGCACCGGAACGCGGCGGCGGTCAGCGCCCCCATCGTGGTGGTGGCGACGACCCACCACGCGTCCCGCTCGCGGGGAGGCCGCCGGGCGATCAGGTCGGTTGCCAAGTCGGGGCGACCCTACACCCCGCGTGCCGTGGACGCGCGGAGGCGGCCGGTCACGAGCGCGGCTCGAAGAGCTCGATGACGTTGCCGGATGGGTCCTCGGCCAGGATCTGGCGACCGCCGGGACCCTCGACGACCTCGTTGCGGAACCCGACGCCCAAGGCGGCCAGCGTGGCGATCCGGGGCTCCAGGTCGTCGACCTGGAGCACGACCCGGTTCCAGCCTCCGGGCTCCGGGACGCGCCCGTCGGGCATGGGCCGGGCCGCGGACGCCGTCGGTCCGGCGAGCCACAGCACGAGGTCGTCCCGCCGCACGATCGCCATCGCGGGTCCGTAGCGCTCGACCTCCTCGAACCCCAGGCCGTCCACGTAGAACGCCACTGCGGCGTCCACGTCGTGCACCAGGTAGCGCGCCGTCGCCACGGTCAGTTCCTCCTCGGTGGGCGGATCCCGCGGAACTCCCAGTCCCCGCCGAAGGCCGTCGAGACCACCTCCTCCGAGGCGCTCGGCTGGGCGCCGACGTCCTCGCGGATCGGGACGGTCCCCTCGACGATCGTGTTGCGGAGCACGCCGAGCCCCTCGACCTCGACCTCGACGACGTCGCCGGGCTCGACCGGACGGGAGTTCGCGGGCGTGCCCGACAGGATCACGTCGCCGGGCAGCAGCGTGATCGTGCGCGCGATGTCGGCGACCAGGTAGTGCATGTCCCAGATCATCTCGTCGGTGTTCCCGTCCTGGACGACCCGGTCGTTCACCCGCGTGCGGATCGTCTTGCCGTGGAAATCCCAGTCGGTCACCAGGCCGGGCCCGAGCGGGCAGAGCGTGTCCGACCCCTTCACACGCAGCATCGAGCCGGCGTCGGTGTCGCGGAAGTCGTGCAGGCCGTAGTCGTTGCCGATCGTGTAGCCGGCGATGTACGCGCCGGCGTCGGCCGGGGAGATGTGCCGGCACTCGGTGCCGATCACGATCCCGATCTCGCCCTCGTAGTTCAGGTAGTTGCACCGGGGCGGACGGACCACGCCGCCGCCGTGCGCGTTCAGCGCCGTGATCGGCTTGTGGAAGTACGTCGGCGCCGGCCCGAGGGTCGCCTGGAACTCCGCGCGCCGGCTCTCGTAGTTCAGGTGGACGCACACGACCTTCGAGGGCTCGACCGGCGGCAGGTGCACGGGCTCGTCCACACCGAACCGCCGGCCGTCCGGCGCGACCAGCTCGTCGCCTTCGCGCACAACCGCGGTCGCCGCGCCGTCCAGCAGGATCCGCCGGGTCTCCATGCCCGCGTAGTATGCGCGCGTGGCGGAGCTGCGCGGGTTCATGCTCCCGAGGTCGCCGGCCGGCGAGGCCTCGATCGTCCCGGCCCCGCCGTGGCACTATTCGGGCGACGTCCTGACCGTCGAGTACCGGACCGACCCGGCGAACGTCTCCGCGTTGCTGCCGGCGGGCGTGGAGCCGGCCGAGGACGACCCGGGCGCGGTCGCGATCATCTGGGCCGACTGGCAGTCGTGCAGCGACGGCGGGGACGAGCTCCTGGATCCGGTGCGCTCCCAATACAAGGAGTGCTTCGTCGTGATCCGGTGTCGCTACGGTGGTGAGACGTACTCGCGCTGCGTCTACATCTGGGTCGACAAGGACTTCGCGCTGGCGCGCGGCTGGTACCAGGGCTACCCGAAGAAGCTCGGCGCGATCTGGATGACGCGCCCGGTCTCGGTGGGCCGGGCCGGGCCGCGCCTGGAGGCCGGCGGGCGGTTCGGGGCGACGCTCGCCGCGAACGACCGGCGCCTGGCCGACGTGACGCTCACGCTCACCGGGCCGTCCGAGACCGGCGGGTTCGTGAACGCCCTCCCGATGCTGCACTCCCGCTGGCTGCCGGCGATCGACCCGGCCGCGCCGCCCGCGCTCGACGAGCTCGTGACGATGCGCTCGCGCGACGTCGAGGTCGGGCCCGCGTACGTCGGGGAGCCGACCGTCCGGCTGTACGACGCGCCCGGGGAGGAGCTCGCGGCGCTGGCGCCCGTAGAGACGATCGCCGGCTACTGGCGGCAGGTCGGCGCCACGTTCGCGGGCGGCGACCGGCTCGCCTAGATCGGCGTGCGATAGCCTCCGGCGCATGCGACTCGTGCGGTTCCGCTACGGGGAACGGATCGCGACCGGCGCCGTGGACGTCGGCACCGACGACGTCCGGGTGCTGCGCGGCACCTTCTTCGAGGACCCGGTCCCGACGGGCGAGGTCGTCCCGCTCGACGACGTGCGCCTGCTGGCCCCCGTCATCCCGTCGAAGTTCGTCTGCGTCGGCCGCAACTACGCCGCCCACGCCGAGGAGTGGGGCCTGGACGTCCCCGAGGAGCCGCTGATCTTCCTGAAGCCGTCGACCGCGCTGATCGGCCCTGGAGACCCGATCCGGCTGCTGCCGATGTCGCACCGCGTCGACCCGGAGGGGGAGCTCTGCGTCGTGATCGGGCGGATCGCGCGCGACGTCCGCGCCGAGGACGCGTTCCAGGTGATCCTGGGCTACACGTGCGGCAACGACGTCACGATGCGCGATCTACAGCGCAGCGACGACCAGTGGGCGCGCGCCAAGGGGTTCGACGGCTCCGCCCCGCTCGGCCCTTGGGTCGAGACCGAGCTCGACCCGAACGACGTCCACGTCGAGACCCGCGTGAACGGCGAGATCCGCCAGGCCGGACAGAGCTCGGACATGGTCCACGGCGTCGCGACCCTGATCGAGTACGTGACCACGTTCATGACGCTCCTGCCCGGTGATGTCCTGATGACCGGCACACCACCGGGGAAGGTCTCGCTCGCCGACGGCGACACCGTCGAGATCGAGATCGAGGGGATCGGGACGCTCGCGAACCCCGTCGTGGGCTGACCCGATGGACGAGGCCGCGATCCGTTGCCGGTTCGCCCCGGCTCCGTCCGGCTCGATCCACGTCGGGAACGCGCGCTCGGCGCTGTTCAGCTGGGCGTTCGCGCGCCACCACGGGGGGACCTTCGTGCTGCGGGTCGAGGACACCGACGCGAGCCGGGTCTCGGAGGAGGCGTTCCACGGGGTGATCGACTCGCTCCGATGGCTCGGTCTCGACTGGGACGAGGGCCCCGACGTGGGCGGTCCGCACGGCCCGTACCGGCAATCCCAGCGCGGCGAGGTCTACGCGGAGCAGGTCGAGCGTCTGCGCGACGGCGGGAGCGCGTACCGCTGCTACTGCACCCCCGAGGAGCTGGAGGAGCGTCGAACGGCTGCCCTCGCCCGCGGCGAGGCGCCCGGATACGACGGCCGGTGCCGGACGCTGACCGACGCGCAACGCGGTGCCTTCGAGACGGAGGGCCGGCCCTGGTCGATCCGCTTCGCGATGCCGGAGCGAGAGTGGGTCGTCGAGGATCTGGTGAAGGGCGAGGTGCGGTTCCCGGCGGGTCAGCTGCGTGACTTCGTGATCGTGCGCTCGGACGGGTCGCCCGTGTTCCTGCTGGCCGTCGCCGTCGACGACTGGCTGATGGGGATCACGCACGTGATCCGCGGCGACGACCTGCTGGCGTCGGCGCCGCGAAACGCCGCCGTGATCCAGGCGCTCGGGGGCACGCCCCCTACCTACGCGCACCTGCCGCAGGTGCTCGGGATGGACGGCAAGCCGCTGTCGAAGCGACACGGGTCGACGAGCGTCGAGGGCTTCCGCGAGCAGGGGTTCTTGCCGGAGGCACTCATGAACTACCTGGCGCTGCTCGGGTGGTCCAAGGACGAGTCGACGACCTTCGTCTCGCGCGACGAGCTGATCGCGGCGTTCGACCTGGACCGCGTCTCGAGCAACCCCGCGGCCTTCGACGTGCAGAAGCTCGAGTGGATGAACAACCACTACATCCAGTCGCTCGACGACGACGAGCTGGCGGCGCGCTGCCTCCACTTCCTCACCGAGGCCGGGGTGCTGCCGGAGCCGGTCGCCCTCCGCGCGGCGATGCCGCTGGTCCGCGAGCGGATGAAGCGGCTCACCGAGGCCGTGGACCTGCTCCGGTTCCTGTTCACCGACGACATCGAGCCGGACGAGAAGGCACGGGCCCTGATCGAGGCGGCGCCGCCCGGGTACCTCCCCGCGGTCGCGGACGCCCTGGCCGAGGTCGAGCCCTGGACCGCCGAGACGGTCGGGGCGGCGCTCGACCGGACCGCCGACGCGTTCGGGCTGAACCGGAAGAAGGGCTGGCAGCCGGTGCGCGCCGCCGCCACCGGCTCCACCGTGTCGCCACCGCTGGACGGCTCCCTCGAGCTCCTCGGGCGCGAGCGGACGGTCGACCGGCTGCGGGCCCCGGTCTGAGGGCGGCGGCCGAACCGCCGCGATCCCTTCGGCCGTTCGGGTGGTGGCCCTCTCACCCGTTCGGCTCATGCGCTTCGGCGAACCCCCGGACTACGATGCGCCCGTGCGGCTGCTGAGGGGGCGCGACTTCCGCCTGCTCGTCCTGTCCAACGGCCTGTCGTCGTTCGGCGACGAGCTGGCCTTGGTCGCGCTGACGATCAAGGTCGCCGACCTGACCGGCTCCGGCCTCGCGATCGCCGGCCTCCTGCTGGTCGGGATCCTGCCCATGGTCCTGTTCGCGCCGGTCGCCGGGGCCCTCGTCGATCGGACCGAGACCACCGGCACGCTGGCGATCGCGTCGCTGCTGCAGGCCGCGATCGCGCTCGGCCTCGCGTTCTCCCAAGCGTTGTGGTTGATCCTCGTGCTCTCGTTCCTGCTCGGCACGGTGGCCTCCGTCGCGTCGCCGGCGGTGTTCGCCCTGGTGCCGAAGGCCGTGGACGAAGAGGACCTGACGCCGGCGAACGCGCGGATGGAGACCGCCCGGTACGTGGGTATGGTCGCGGCGCCGATCGCCGTCGCGGCCCTCGCCGGCCAGCTCGGCGATGCCTCGCCCGTGCCCCTGGTGGTGGACGCGGTCACGTTCCTGGTGATCGCGTCGGCGGCGGCGTCGCTCTCGATCCGCCGCCCGCCGGCGGCCGAGGAGCCGGGGGAGGGAGAGCGTCGGCGGGGCGAGTTCCGACGGGGCTTCGCCTTCGTCCGACGGGACCCGGTGCTGTTGATCGCGATCGTCGTGCTGGCCTTCACGGTCCTGTTCGCCGTCATGGACAACGTGGCCGAGATCTTCTTCGCTCGCAACCCCGACCTGCTCGACGCGGGGAACTGGGGGTACGGGGCGCTGGCGGCCGCGTGGCTGCTCGGGATGGTGGCGGGAGCGACGCTGATCGCGGGCCGGCTCCCCGACGCCCGGCTGGCGCCGTCGATCCTGGTCTCGTCCGTCGTCCTCGGGCTCGCGGTCGCGGTCGCCGCCGCCTCCGCGAACATCTGGATCGCGCTGCCCTTGTTCTTCGTGGCGGGGATGGGCAACGGCACGGGCAGCGTGGCGATCCGGAGCCTGATCCATCACCGCGCCCCCGACCAGGTGCGCGGGCGGGTGTTCGCCGTCTACCTGGGACTCGCGACCGCCGGACAGCTCGGCGCGACGGCGCTCGGCGGGGTCCTCGTCGGCGGCGAGGGCGCACGCGCCCAGCAGACCCTGATCATCGGCGGGCTCGGCGCCTTCTCGGTCGGCGTGCTCGGCCTGCTGTGGTTCGCCTCGATCCCGGGCCGCGTCCGGGCCGCCCCCGCGACGACGATCCGGATCCCGGACCTGAAGGCGCCGGCGGCCTCCGCGTCGGAGCCCGCCCCGGCCCGGGAGCCGGAGCGAACCGTGGTCGAGGTCCGGAACATCACGCCGGACGGCGAGCTGGTCGATCTCACCCGGGTCGAGGTCGTCGTGCCCGAGCCGTCGGGCAACGGGTCGGGCGCCGCTCACGATCCCCAGGTCGCGGAGCCGGCCGAGGAGCGCGCCGACGAACCGCGGATGCTTCCCTCGATCGACCCGAGGGCCTAGCATCGGGGTATCGCCTGGGGAGGGCGTGATGGCGAAGGTCCTGAATCTGCCGGAGCGCAAGGACGCGGCCGGCGACTGGCACCAGGTGCTGCGGGACGTCTGCTACTGGTGCGGCTGCCGCTACCTCTATGCCGAGGACGACCACGACCTGGTGTGGGAGCCGGGCGCGGACCGGCAGAAGGACTGCTCGGACGACCAGTGCGAGTGCCACACCCGGCCCGTGGTCGGGGAACGGCGGGACTGACCGACCCTCCCCTTCCGGTTGCAGAGGTTCGCGCACCGGCGTGCGATCCCGCGCTCCTAGAGTGCAGCGGTGCGCACGCTGGTGCTGTTCACGCGCGATCTCCGCGTCCACGACCACCCCGCGCTCGCTGAGGCGACGCGGTCGGGCCCGGAGGTCGTCCCCCTGTTCGTTCGCGACCCGAGGCTCGAGGGCCGCGCTCCGAACCGGGAGCGGTTCCTGCTCGAGAGCCTCGCGGACCTCGACCGCTCGCTCGAGCGGGTCGGTGGGCACCTGATCCTCCGACGGGGGGCCGTCGTCGACGAGACGATGGCCGTCGCTCGTGCGGCGCGGTGCACGGCGGTGCACGTCGCGAGCGACGTCAGCTCGTACGCGCACCGGCGGGAACGCGCCCTCTCGGATGCGTGCGCGAGCGACGGCATCGAGCTGCGGGTGTTCCCCGCGAACGCGGTCGTGGAGCCAGGCCGGGTGACGCCGGCCGCCCGGGAGTCGTACCGGGTCTTCACGCCGTACCTGCGCGCCTGGTCGCAGGTGCCCCGACGCGCGCTCGCGTCCGCACCCGATCGGATCTGCGTGCCGGCGGGGATCGCGCTCGGCCCACGGCCCGACCCGTCGGCGGTGCGGCCGCGGTCGGTCGACCTGCCCCCGGGCGGTGAGCGCGCGGGCCGGAGGCGGATGCACGCGTTCTTCGGTCGCGAGCTGGCCGGGTACGGCGCGTCGCGGAACGACCTCGCCGCCGACGCCACCTCCAGGTTGTCCCCGTACCTGCGCTTCGGATGCGTCTCCGCAACCGAGGTGTCGTTCCGCGCCTCCGCGACCCCGGGGTCCCAGGAGCTCGTCCGTCAGCTGGCGTGGCGGGACTTCTTCCTCCAGCTGCTCGACGCGGACCCGTCCCTGGCGTGGGGGGACCTGCGGCCGACGGCCGACGTCGACGGGCTTCCGGCGGTGTCCGACGTGGCCTTCGACGCGTGGTGCGAGGGGCGGACCGGACTCCCGCTGGTCGACGCCGGGATGCGTCAGCTCCTGCGGGAGGGGTGGATGCACAACCGAGCGCGGCTCGTCACCGCCTCGTTCCTCACCCGGAGGCTCGGCGTGTCCTGGCCCGCGGGGGAACGACACTTCGCACGGCTCCTGCTCGACGCCGATCCGGCCAACAACGCCGGCAACTGGCAGTGGACGGCGGGAACCGGGACCGACCCCCGCCGGACCCGCACCCTCAACCCGGTGCTGCAAGCGAAGCGGTACGACCCGACCGGCGGCTACGTCCGACGGTACGTGCACGAGCTGGCCGACGTGGAGGCACCGCTCCTGTTCACACCCTGGAAGGACCCGGTGCTGCTCGCCCGAACGGGCTACCCCGAGCCGATCGTCCCCGTCAACGCCTAGCGCGGGCCGCCGTGGACGGCCGCGCGGCCCCCCGGCCGAGCGTGGCCTCGAGCACGACGGCGGCCTCCACGACGTCCTCGCCGAGGTACGTGCCCGGGACCCCGCGGCGGTTCGACGAGGCGACGAAGGCGTCGCCCGCGTAGAACGCCGCGACGCCGGGGATCGCGTCGATCGCGGCGACGGACTCGACGGCCGCCCGGCGGGTGACGCCGCGCTGCGCGATCACGACCGCCGCCACGGCTCTCGTGGCGCGGACCGTCGAGAGCAACGATGCGGACGGCGTCATCGCGCCCAGCACGCGGGTCGGCCATCCTCGGCGGGCGAGGACGACCGCGAAGCTCTCCAGCCCGATGGTGTGCAGGTCCTTCGGACCGCACGCCAAGACGATCGCATCGGCCCCGAACGCGGGCGGCGCCATCGCCGTCTGGCGGGCGAGCCAGACGCGCACGGTCTCGGTCGCCAGGTGCTCCTGCTCGATCTCGCACGTGCCCGTCTTCCACCGGGTCCCGATCTCGCGCATCGCCCGGAAGACGACGTCGCGGATCGTGAGCTCGACGCCGAGGCGATCCGCCGACCGATCGAGGGTCGCCCGCAGGGCCTCGCTGTCGAGCCGCATCGCCGCCTCGACGACCTCGCCGACCAGATCCCGGCCGCCGGAGCTCTGGGGCTCGGCCACCAGACGCTCCACCGCCTCGCGCGCGGGATGTCCCCGAGTGATCAGATCCCGGAGGTCCCGTAGCTGCTCGATCTCGCGCGTCGTGTAGCGACGGTGACGGCCATCGGTCCGCGGGGGGGCCGGGAAGCCGTATCGACGCTCCCAGGAGCGGATCGTGGGGATCGGGATCTCCAACGCCGCGGACACCCCGGCGATCGGGATGCCGCGCTCTTCTCGTCGATCCGTCGTCTCCACGGGCTCATGGTACGGCGCCGCAGGAATCGATGCGACCGAAGGCCGGCGATGCATCGGTTCGGTTCACGCGGTCGGCGGGCTCTGCTGAGACATGCGGAGCCGGCGGGCTTGCCGAAACTATGCAAGCAGCGCCGAAGACGTGCCGCGTCTGCATGGGTTGGCGTAGGTTCCCTCCATCCCGGAGCGGGAGGTGCCCGCTCCTCGGGGAAACAGGGAGGGATGGAGATGATCAAGCGGATCGCAGGACTGGGTGTCGCGGCGGCCCTCGCCGTCGCGACGCTCGGCGTGGGAACGGCGGCCGCGGCCGATGCGACGCTCAACGTGGTGCACGGGATCCCCGGCGTCGACGTGAACGTCTGCGTGAACGGGTCGGCCGCGATCGAGGACTTCAACCCCGGCGAGGTGGTCTCCGGCGTTGCGCTGCCGAGCGGCTCCTACGACGTGAAGGTCGTGGCCGCCGATGACGGGTGCGATGGGGACGCGATCCTCCAGGCGAACGCGATCGTCCTCGCGAGCGGGGGGAACTACACGGCGGTCGCCAACCTGGAGGCCGACGGGACGCCGACGCTGTCCTTCTTCAAGAACAACGTGAAGCCGGTCGCGAAGGGCAACGCCCGGCTGACCGTCCGCCACACGGCCGCGGCTCCCGAGGTCGATGTTTGGGCCAACGGTTCGGTCCTCCTGCAGGATGTGCCGAACGGCGCGTCGGCGACGCTGGCCGTGCCGAAGGGCGTGTACGCGGCCTGGGTCTCGCTCCCCGGCGACTACCAGCCGGTGATCGGTCCTGAGGTGCTGAAGCTCAAGGGTGGCAGCGCCTACCAGGTGTACGCGTGGGGGAGCGGCTCCGCGGGCTACGGCCTGGCGGTCGTCGCGATCCCGGTCGGCACGAAGTAGCCACGCCTCGGTTCACCGCGGCAGCGCTCGCGACCCCGCCCGTTCCCCAGGGCGGGGTCGCGGCGCGTTGTGGTTCCCGGGCGAGGGGGCGAGGGCCGGAGCTCAGGCGCGTTCGAGGACGAGCTGGCTCACGTCCGTCCGGCCCGCCCGGAAGCCGCCCTCGCAGTACGCGAGGTAGTACCGCCACATCCGGCCGAAGCGCTCATCGAAGCCGAGCTCCGCGATGCGCGGCCAGGCCGCCTCGAACCGGCGGCGCCACTCGGCCAGCGTGCGGGCGTACGACGCGCCGTACCCTCGGCGGGCGACGAGCCTGAGCCCCGCCCCTTCCGCGTCGGCGCGCACGATCGCGGGCGACGGCACCTGGCTGCCGGGGAAGACGTAGCGGCGGATGAAGTCCGGGTTCGCGTTCGACGAGCGCCAGTGGCGGTCGGCCACGGTGATCACCTGCAGGGCGATGCTGCCTCCCGGCACGAGCCGGTCGCGCAGGACCCCGAAGTACGCGGGCCACCGGGATCTCGGGATCGATTCGATCATCTCGATCGAGACGATCGCGTCGTAGGCCCCCGGGGTCAGCGCGAAGTCCTCGAGTCTGACCTCGACGAGGTCCTCGAGCCCGCGGGCCTCGATCAGGTCCTCCACCCAAGCGGCCTGCTCCTTCGAGACCGTGGTCGTCGTCACCCGGCACCCGAGCTCACCTGCGGCGTACGCGGCGAACGAGCCCCAGCCGGACCCGATCTCCAGGACGTGCATGCCATCGGTCAGCCCGGCCGCCGCCGCGATGCGACGGTACTTCTCGGCCTGTGCCTCCTCCAGGGTCGCGGTCGCGTCCGTGAACACGCCCGAGCTGTACGTCATCGATCGGTCGAGCCACGGCCGGAAGAAGTCGTTGCCGAGGTCGTAGTGCTCCACCGTCGTGCGGAGCGGGCCGCGGGACACGGGACCGTCGACGGCCCGCCAGGCGGCCTGGACCGCTCGCTCGAGCGCCGAGGGGACGGGCAGGCGCCGGCCGGGCTCGAGGTGGAGCGCGGCGAGCTCGATCACCGAGGCGAGGTCGGGGGTGTCGAACTCGCCCTCGATCCACGCCTCCGCCAGACCGATCGCGCCCTCGCCGAACAGCCGGCGCACGAACCGCTCGTCGCGCACGGCGACCACCGCGTCGGGCCCCGACCCTCCGCCCACGGCCGCGACGATCTCGCCGTCCGGCAGCCGGATCGTCAGGCGTCCCACGCGGACGGCCCCGGCGAGCCGACGGATCAGCCAGC
>DATBLY010000141.1:0-7574 GCA_036555125.1 Actinomycetota bacterium
TGGGTCGTACCGCCAACCTTCCTCCACTCGATCGAGGAAGGCTTCAGGGGGAAGCGGCGAAGCCGGACCGAAGCCCTCATGCCCACGGAGCCGTGACCCTAGCAAACCCTCAAGTTTCGATGCAACCTTGAGACCGAACGCGCGTTCGGTGGATAACTCGGTTGGTTCGGTGGGTTCGGTGGGGAGCGTGCGACGCGAGAAGCGCGTCGCACGCGTGCATCAGGTGAGTCCCGCGAACGCGCTGCGCGCGTTCGCGGCGGTGACCCGCGCGAGCGCGTCGACGTCCTCGTCGCGCACGCGTGCGATCTCGGCGAGCGTGAGCATCACGTTCGCCGGTTCGTTGTCGGTCCCGCGCAGCTTCTGGGGCGCGAGGAAGGGGCTGTCGGTCTCGACGACGATGCGGTCGGCATCGAGGACCTTCGCCGCGTCGCGGAAGCCGCCGTTCTTCGGATACGTCACGTTGCCCGCGAAGCTGATCCAGTAGCCGCGGCGCTGGCACTCGAGCGCGATGTCGACGTCGCCGGAGAAGCAGTGGATCACGACCCGCTCGGCCGATCCCTCATCCAGGAGTCGAAGGATCTCGGGCCACGCGTCGCGGACGTGGACGACGAGCGGCTTGCCCGTCTCGTTCGACCACGCGATGTGCGCCCGGAACACCCGCTCCTGGTCCTCACGCGGTGAGCGCATCCGGAAGAAGTCGAGACCGCACTCCCCCACCGCGATCACGCGCGGGTCGTGCAGCAGCTCCTCGATCTCGCGCCCCGCCTCCCGGTCGAAGGCCGACGCGTCGTGGGGATGCATGCCCGCCGTGGCGAACACACCCTCGATCGCGTCGGCGATCTGGAGGGATCGGCGGCTCGTCTCGGGGTCGATCCCGACGCAGATCAGCCGGTCGACGCCGGCGGCCCTGGCCGCCTCGACCGTTTCTCGAGGTTCGCGGTCGGACAGGAACAGGTGGCAGTGGGTATCCACGGCTCCCGGCTGCACCGCTGGTACAGGGTTCTGGTCGCTCACCGGCGGCGAGGATACCCGGCTCTCAACATCCGGTCGATGCGGGGAGCTTCACGTGAAACACGGAACGGGGAACCCTCACCTCCCAGTGAAGGAGCCGACCGGATCGGGACCGGGAGCGATCGGGTGACGCAGAGCGGTCGGCGGGCCTACTCGGCGTCGAGACGCGGGAAGAGCGCGCCGCCCTTCGCCGTGACGGTGCCGGGCGCGATCCCGCCCCAGGCCAGGTCGCCCGGGACGCGCTGCGTGTGCAGCGGCTCGGCGATCCCGAGCTGCTCCCACAACCGCTCGGCCGCCCCGGGCATCACCGGCGAGATCAGGATCGCGAGGATCCGCAACGTCTCCGCGGACGCGTACAGGACGCTCGCCAGCTCGTCGCGGCGGCCCTCGTCCTTCGCGATCGCCCACGGCTCCTTCTCCACCAGGTACTGGTTCGCCCGGCCGACCACGTCCCAGATCGCGATCAGGGCGGGCTGCAGCTGGAGCGCCAGCACGTGCTCGTCGAGGCGGCGGGAGGCGTCCTCGGTCACGGCCGGGAGGTCGTCCTCGGCTCCCTGGACGGTCGCGTCGGGCACGACCCCGTCGAAGTAGGACCCGAGCATCGCGAGCACGCGGCTCGCCAGGTTGCCCAGGCCGTTCGCGAGGTCGGCGTTGTGCCGCTCGACCATCGCCTCCCAGCTGAAGCTCCCGTCCTCGCCGAAGCGCGTCTCGCGCATGAAGAAGTACCGGTACGAGTCGGCGCCGAAGCGATCGATCAGCTCGAACGGGTGGATGCCCGTGAGGTTCGTCTTCGACATCTTCTTGCCGCCGACCGTCAGGAAGCCGTGCGCGAAGACCTGCGCAGGCGGCTCGACCCCGCCCGCCATCAGCATCGCCGGCCAGTAGACGGCGTGGAACCGCAGGATGTCCTTGCCGATCAGATGGATGTCGGCCGGCCAGGTGCGCGCGAACATCTCGGGGTCGTCGGCGTAGCCCGCGGCCGTGATGTAGTTCGTCAGGGCGTCGAACCAGACGTAGCAGACGTGCTTCGGGTTCCACGGCAACGGGATGCCCCAGTCGAACGTGGTGCGGCTGATCGAGAAGTCCTGGAGGCCGCCTCGGATCAGCGAGAGCACCTCGTTCCGCCGCGTCTCGGGCTGGACCGCGAGCGGGTTCGCCTCGTAGTGCTCGAAGAGCCGGTCCGCGTAGGCGGAGAGGCGGAAGAAGTAGTTCTCCTCGGTCATGTGCTCGACCGGGCGCTCGTGGACCGGGCAGAGCTCGCCGGGGAGCAGGTCCTCGGCGGTGTAGTAGGCCTCGCAGGAGACGCAGTACAGGCCCTCGTACGTGTCGAGGTAGATGTCGTCGCGGCCGTTGTCGTGGACGGCCTGCAGGAGCTTGACGACGGCGCGCTCGTGCCGGTCCTGGGTGGTGCGGAGGTAGTCGTCATAGGCGATGTCCAGGCGCGCCCAGACCTCCTTCCACTTCGGCTCCATGTCGTCGACCCAGGCCTGCGGGTCGAGGCCGGCGGCCTCGGCGGCCCGCTGGAGCTTGAGGCCATGCTCGTCCGTTCCGGTGAGGTGGAAGACCCGCTCGCCCCGCAGGCGGTGGTACCGCGCGATCAGATCCGCCGCGACGCTCGTGTAGGCGTGCCCGATGTGCGGCACGTCGTTCGGGTAGTAGATCGGCGTGGTGAGGAAGAAGACGTCCCGGCCCATGGTCGGCCCATGGTACCGGCCGGGGTCGGGACGGCCGGCGGTGCGCCGTTCCGCGCGAACAGCGGAGGCGTTCCGGCCGAGCATCTAGTCTTGCTCAGACTAGTGGCGGGCGACACCGGTACGGCGCGGCGCGGCGGCCCCGTCAGGAACCTGAGGATGCCAGGGTGGTCCTCCTGGGCCGGTCGCGTCAGAACGGCGTCCCGACGACCGTCCCGTCACCCGTCGTCCGCCGTCAGCGCCGCGTACAGCGCGTTCGCGGACGCGCCGGAGCGGCGCGCGACCTCCTTCGCGGCATCGCGCGGCCGCAGCCCCAACCCGACGAGGCGGCGCGCGTCGTCCACGGCGTCAGCGAAGACCCCCGTCGTTGCCTCGCCCCCGGCCTCGCCGGCGCCGGCGAGCACCAGGACGACCTCCCCTTTGGGGTCGGCGTCTCCGAGCCGGTCCAGCACCCCGGAGGCCGGCCCCCGCAGGACCTCCTCGTGGAGCTTCGTCAGCTCCCGAGCGAGGGCGACCTCGCGGTCCCCGAGCGCCCCGATGACATCGGCGAGCGTCGCGCGGACGCGCTTCGGCGACTCGAACGCCACGATCGTCCGCGGCTCGGCCGCGAGCGATCGGAGCCGGGCGAGGCGGGCCGCGCGCGTCCGCGGCAGGAAGCCCTCGAAGACGAACCGGTCGGTCGGCATCCCCGAGGCGACGAGCGCGGCGATCGCGGCCGACGGTCCGGGGACCACCCGGACCTCGATCCCGGACTCGAGGGCGGCGGCCACCAATCGGTAGCCGGGATCCGACACCGCGGGCATCCCCCCGTCGGTCACGAGCGCGACGGAGTCCCCGTCACGCAGCCGCGCGACCAGCTCCCCGGCACGCTCGCGCTCGTTCCCCTCGAAGAACGACACCAGCGCTCGCTTCGGGATGCCGAGCGCGGCCAGCAGGCGCCCCGACCGGCGCGTGTCCTCGGCCGCGATCAGGTCGACCCGCGACAGCGTGTCCCGCGCGCGTTCCGACAGATCGGCGAGGTTCCCGATCGGCGTGCCGACGACGAACAGCGTGCCCGCCACGCCCGGATGGTGCCAGGATGGCGCGGCCATGGCGACCGAGCGCAGGGACCACTCGGGGACGCCGCTGCCGAAGAAGCTCGGGATCCGCCAGGGGTCACGCGTCCTGCTCGTGAACGCGCCGGACGGCTTCGACCCTCTGCTCGCGCCGCTGCCGCCCGGCGTGCAGCGTCTCCGGCGCGTCGGGGCCGACCTCGAAGTCGTCGTGGTCTTCGCGACGCGCCGAGCCGATCTCGAGCGACGCCTGCCGGCGCTCATCGGATCCCTGGTCCCAGACGGACGGCTCTGGGTCGCGTGGCCCAAGAAGGCCGCCCGCGTCGCGACGGACCTCACCTTCGACGCGGTGCAGGCGCTCGGCCTCGACGCTGGGCTCGTCGACAACAAGAGCGCGTCGATCACCGACGTGTTCCAGGGCCTGCAGTTCGTCTACCGTCTGAAGGACCGCCCGGCACGCTGAGCGATCGGACCCGCGGCCGGTGACGGAGGTCAAGCCGCGTCCCGTCCGCGGCGGGGGCCGCCGGTACCCTTGGCCGGATGCCGACCCTGCTCGAGCGCCTGAACCGGCCCGTCGTCGCGATCGTCGCCGTGGGCGTGATCGCGGCGGTGATCCGACTCTGGGGGCTGTCGCACCCCCCCGAGATGATCTTCGACGAGAACTACTACGCCGAGGCGGCCTGCATCCTGATCGGCGGTTCGGACCGCGAGTGCCAGCTGACCGAGGACAACGAGCTGCTGTTCCGGGACCAGCAGTGGGACGTCGGGTCCTGGGTCCACCCGCCCCTCGGCAAGTGGATGATCGCGATGGGCGAGAAGGCGTTCGGCGTCGACGCGTTCGGCTGGCGGATCTCCTCGGCGGTGGCCGGCACGGCGGTCGCCGTGATCGCGGCCGTGATCGCGCAGCTCCTGTTCGGGAGCGTCGTCTGGACGTTCGTGACCGGGTGCCTGCTCGCGATCGAGAGCCTGAACGTGGTGATGTCGCGCGTCGCGCTGCTGGACGTCTTCGTGGAGTTCTGGGTCGTGCTCGGGGTCCTGCTCCTGCTGCTCGACCGGCGCTGGATCGAACGCCGGACGCCGCCCGAGCACGCGAGCGCCCCGTCGCCGCTGTGGCGGCCGTGGCGGTACGGCGCGGGGATCGCGCTGGGGGCGGCGTTCGCGTCGAAGTGGTCGGGCGTGCTGGGCCTGCTCGCCGCGGTGATCCTCACCTACGCGTGGGAGACGACCCGGCGCCGGCGCGACGGCGAGGTCCCCGTCGGGCGCGCGTTCGGACGCGCCTTCACCCAGGAGACGCTCGGCGTGGTCATCGCGTTCGCGCTGGTGCCGGTCGCCGTCTACCTGGTGACGTGGGGGCCCTGGTTCCATCACTTCGGCTGGAGCCTCGGGGACTGGTGGGAGCACCAGACCGCGATGCTCGCCTACCACCGTTCGCTCACCGAGTTCGCGCTGGACACCGCCACGAACACCTACACGCCGACGCACCCGTACTACTCGCACGCGTGGCAGTGGCTCCCGATGATCCGGCCCGTGAACTTCTACTCGCCGTCGGGCGACGGGACGATCCGGCAGATCCTCGCGATCGGCAACCCGGCGATCTTCTGGGGGACGATCTGGACCATCCCCTACGCGGTGTTCGCGTGGTGGCGCAAGCGCGATTGGCGGGCCGGAGCGATCGCGGTGCCGTTCCTGGCCCAGTACGTGCCGTGGTTCTTCGTCAGCCGGCCGCAGTTCTTCTTCTACATCCTGCCGGCGACCCCGTTCATGGTCCTGGCCGCGACGTACTCGCTCCGCGACCTGTGGAGCGCGACGATCGTTCTGCGCGATCCCGAGACGGGCGCGCGGGTCGAGTCGAGACGGCACCCCTACCGTCCGTTCGTCTACGGCTACCTGCTCGTAGCCGTCGCGCTGTTCCTGTGGTTCTGGCCCGTGCTGACGGGCCAGGAGCTCACGACGACCTTGTGGCGAACGCGCGTCTGGTTCCAGCGATGGGTGTGAGATGACCGAGCGTCGCCACGTCCGGATCCCGATGGCCGACGGCGTGCGGCTCTCGGCCACGCTGTACCTGCCGGACGGCGACGGCCCGTGGCCGGCGCTCCTGGAGGCCCTCCCCTACCGCAAGGACGACGTCACCGCGTCGTACCGCCCGGAGTACGTGCGCCTGGCCGAGGCCGGCTACGCGATGTGCCGGGTCGACGTGCGGGGCACCGGCTCGAGCGAGGGCGTGGCCGAGGACGAGTACCCCGCCGTGGAGCGGACCGACCTCGCGACCGTGATCGACTGGCTCGCGACGCAGGGATGGTCGACCGGCGCGGTCGGGATGTACGGCACGTCGTACTCCGGGTTCAACGCGATCCAGCTCGCGATCGAGGGGCCGCCCGCGCTGAAGGCCGTGATCCCGATCTTCGCGACCGACGACCGGTTCGGCGACGACGTGCACTACTTCGGGGGCGCGCTGAAGCAGCTCGACCTGGTCGACTACCCCACGTACATGATCGCGATGAACGCGCTCCCGCCCGTGCCGTCGGTCTACGGCGAGGGATGGCGCGAGGAGTGGGAGCGGCGCGTCCACGCGAACGAGCCGTGGATCCTCACGTGGCTCGAGCACCAGCGGTGGGACGACTACTGGCGGTTCGGCTCGCTCCGGCCCGACTACGACCGGATCCGGATCCCGACGATGATCATCGCGGGCTGGGCGGACGGCTACCGCAACAACACGTTCCGGACGTTCGAGGCGCTGTCGTGCCCGAAGCGCCTGCTGATCGGCCCGTGGTCGCACGCGTCGACCGACACCTGTCTGCCCGGGCCGAACCACGACCTGATCCCGGAGCACCTGCGCTGGTGGGACCGCTGGCTGAAGGACGAGGACAACGGCATCGACCGCGAGCCGCCGATCCTCGTGTACGCGCAGCGCTCGACGCTCCCCGCGCCCGACCGTCGCGAGGTCCGCGGCGCGTGGCGCTGCGAGCCGACCTGGCCGCCGGACCGGCTCGCGCCGGCGTCGTGGGCGCTGGCCGGCGCCGAGGCCGGTGGCGCGGACCACGGCGGAGGCCCGGACGCGCTGGAGGTCCGCGGCGACGTCGGCTGGACCGCGTGGATCTCGTGCGCGGGCGCGATGCCGTGGGGCCAGCCCGACGACCAGCGACCCGACGAGCTCCATTCGCTGACCTATACCTGGCCGGCGCTCGAGCGGGAGCTCGAGATCCTGGGCCACGCGCGGCTGCGGGTGCGCGTCGCCTCGACGGCGCCCGTGGCGTACCTCTCCGCGAAGCTCTGCGACGTGTTCCCCGACGGGACGTCGTCGCTCGTGACGCGCGGCCTGCTGAACCTGACGCACCGGGACTCGCGGGAGCTTCCCGCGCCGCTCGAGCCCGGCGCCGCGTACGGGATCGAGCTGGAGCTCGAGGCGGCGTCCTGGACGTTCGAGGCCGGGCACCGGATCCGGCTGGACCTGGCGGGCACGGACTGGCCGAACGCGTGGCCGCCGCCCGAGCCGCTCACGCTGACGATCGACCGCGCGACGGCGATGCTCGAGCTGCCGGTGCTCGGCGGCGCGCCGCCGGTGCCCGAGCCGCCCGTCCTGCCGCCGCCGAACCGCGCACGCGCGAACACCTCCCCGAAGGAGCGCCCGAAGGACGACCCCTCGACGGGCTGGGTGAAGTGGGCGGTCGCCCACGAGGAGCTGGCCCACGCGACGCGCGCCGAGGCCGGGAGCGCCGGCGACTACGCGGCGCGCGAGGACGTGACAGGGTTCGGCGAGCGCTACGACGGGGTGGTCCGCGTCTCGCTCGACGATCCGGGGAAGGCGAGCACCTGGTCCGAG
>DATBLY010000177.1:0-22183 GCA_036555125.1 Actinomycetota bacterium
CCGTGTCGGGGTGCGTGTACAGCCGCCATCCGCCGGCCACGTTGCGCAGCACGAGTCCGGAGCCGCGCTCCTCGAGCGAGGACGCCAGTCGGTCGCAGAGCGCCTCCACCGTTCGGCGATCCAGGTCGAGCGCCTGGGCCAGCACGGAGGACGACAGGGGCTCGTCCGAGACGAAGAACAGCGCCTCCAACGCCCGGGTGTCGGCCGCCGGCTCGCTCACGCGTCCCTCCAGGCGACCTCGATCTCGCCGAACGTGCGCCCTTGCTGAAGCTCGACCTTGCCGTCCCGGTAGAGCTCGAGCAGCGCGAGGAACCGCACGACCACGTGGATCCGGTCCTCGCAGTCCGCGACCAGGTCGCGGAAGCTCGCCGGTCCACCGAATCCGCTCATCCGCTCGCGCACGGCCTCGATCGCCTCCTCCATCGTGTAGCGGATCGGCGTCACGTGGGAGAGGTCGAGCGTGGGCGGCGGACGGAACAGCTGCGCGGCGAGGGCGGTCAGATCCGTCGCTCCCACGCGCTCGAGCGGGTCCGGGTACAGATGCGAGAACTCCGGTCCGGGGCCGACGTCACGGGCGAAGTACCCGGCCTCGTCCTCGAGGCGTCTCGCGAGCTCGACGGCCACCTTGCGGAAGGCCGCCAGCTCGAGGCTCCGCGCGTACGCGAGATCGGGCGAGCCGCCCACGAGATCCTCCTCGTCGCGCTCGGTGTGGCGCGGCATCAGGCGTCCCACCTTCAGCTCCAGCAGGAGGGCGCAGATCGCCAGGAACCACGTGGCCTCCTCCAGGCTCCACGCACCCGCGTCGTCGGCATGCGAGAGGAACGCGTCGGTCACCGTCGCCACGGGCACGTCGCACACGTCGATCTTCTGCTCGAGGATCAGCTGGGTCAGCAGCCGGAACGGCCCCGCGTAGACGGGGAGGTCGACCGCGAACCCGTCGCTCGGAGCCGCATCCATGGCACTCATGCGAAGTGCATCGCCTCGCGGACCGAGCCGATCGTCTCGTGGACGACCGGGCGGACGCGCTCGACGCCCTCCGCCAGCACCCGCTGGACGAGCCCGGGATCGGCGGCGAGCTCGGCACGCCGCTCGCGGAACGGCGCGAGCTGTTCCACGATCCGATCGGCGAGGTTCGTCTTGCAGTCGACGCATCCGAGCTCCCCCGTGCGGCAGTGCTCGTCCGTCCACGCCAAGATGTCGAGCGAGAACCGGCGGTGGAGCGCGAACACGGGGCAGATCTCCGGTCGGCCCGGGTCGCCCCTGCGCAGCTTCTGCGGGTCGGTCAGGAAGGTGCGGACCTTCGCGCGGATCGTGTCGGGATCGTCGGCGAGGTCGATCGTGTTGTCCAGGGACTTCGACATCTTGCGACCGTCGGACCCGGGGATCAGGGGGGTCTCGGACAGCAGCGGCTGCGGCTCCACGAGCACCTCGCCGTAGAGCCGGTTGAAGCGCCGGACGATCTCACGCGAGATCTCGAGGTGCGAGACCTGGTCCTCACCGACCGGGACCAGCTCCCCACGCACGATCGTGATGTCGACCGTCTGGAGCACCGGGTACCCCAGCAGCCCGAAGTTCGCGATGTCTCGCTCCGCGAGGTCGCGCAGCCGCTCCTTGTACGTCGGCACGCGTTCGAGCCAGCCGAGCGGCACGATCATGCCCAACAGCAGGGCCATCTCGGCGACCTCCGGCAGGTCCGACTGCCGGTAGACGATCGACCGAGCGGGATCGATCCCGGCCGCGAGCAGGTCGAGCACGAGCCCTTCCACGGCGACCGGCAGCGTGTCGGTACGGTCGTAGTGCGTGGTGAGCATGTGCCAGTCCGCCACGAAGTAGTGGCACTCGTACCCCTCGTCCTGGAGCCGCACCGCGTTCCCGACGTTGCCCGCCCAGTGGCCGACGTGCAGGGGTCCGGTGGGCCGGAACCCGGTCAGGACGCGGCCGGGCCGGCCGGGAGCATCGCTCGGGAGGGAGACGTCGTCGATGCGCGCGATGATAGCGCGGCCCTCCCGGCCCGCCGGGAGCGGGTCACAAGGGCGTGCAGCCGAACCCGGACAGCAGCCGGCAGAGCGAGTCCGTGAGCGAGTACACGATCGAGGTCAGCGGGCCCCCGAGCACGAACAGGATCGCCAGCACGAACAGCGGCAGGTACTGGTCCGCGTTGCGGTACACCTCGGCGGCGCGAGGCGGCAGGAACAGGGCCACGATGCGGGCCCCGTCGAGCCCCGGGATCGGCAGCAGGTGGAAGACGAGCAGGCAGAGGTTCGTGAGCTCGAACGCGACGAGGAACCGCGCGACCTCACCGATCGTGCCGCCGCCGATCAGGACGCGGAGGGCGAGGCCGGCGGCCCCAGCGAGCGCGAGGTTCGCGATCGGCCCCGCGAGCGACACGACGACCGTGTCCCGGCGCCGGTTCCGGAAGTAGTTCGGATCGACCGGCGCGGGCTTCGCGTAGGCGACGGGCGGAGGCAGGAAGCTCGCGCCCGCCGCCCACAGGACCAGGATCAGCCCGGGGAGCAGCCCGCTGCCGAAGGGATCGAACCACGACCGTGGGTTCCACGACCGACGCCCCCACAACCTCGGGGTCGGGTCGCCAGCCCGCGTGGCGATCGCCGATCGGGTGAACTCGCGCACATCCATCGCCACCACGAGCGAGGCCGCCAGGTACAGCGCGAAGCGCAGGTTCGTCACGACGCGTCCCCGAACCAACCGTGGATCAGCGCAGGAGCGGTGGCGGAGTCCTCGACGACCAGGGAGGCGAGCACCCGGCGTTCGGCCTGCCGCGCGTCGTCCTCGTTGCGAGCATGGACCTCGCCGATCGGCTCGCCCGCCTGGAGCCGATCGCCGATCTTCGGATGGAACACGATCCCGACCGCGGGATCGACCGGGTCGCCTTTGCGGAGTCGGCCGGCGCCGAGCGCCACGCTCGCCAGGCCGATCTCCTCCGCATCGACGGCCGCGAGGACCCCGTCGCGATCGGCCTCCATCGACCGGACCACCGGCGCCCGAGGAAGGACCTCCCACGGATCCTCCACGACCCGTGGATCGCCGCCCTGTCGCTCGATCATCGCCGCGAACCGCTCCAGCCCGGAGCCGTCCTCGATCGCGCGCCCAGCGGCTGCCTCCGCCTCGGCCAGGTCGTGCCCCTCGGCATGCGCGACGGCCCGCGCGACGAAGGCGACCGCGAGTTCACGCAGCCGTCCGCGGTGCCGCCCGGACAACAGGTCGACCGCCTCGGCGACGTCCAGCGCGTTGCCGACGGCGTCGCCGAGCGGCTGCGACATATCCGTGACCGCCGCCTCGCAGCGTCTCCCCCAGCCGGCCGAGAGGTCGAGGCACGCCCGAGCGAGCCCCACGGCATCGTCCGGGGTCTTCATGAACGCTCCCGACCCGCACTTCACGTCGAGCAGGATCAGGTCGGTCGCGACCGCCAGCTTCTTCGACATCACGCTCGCCGCGATCAACGCGATCGAGGGGACCGTGGCGGTCGCGTCGCGCAGGGCGTAGAGCTTCCCGTCGGCGGGCACCAGGTTCGGAGACTGGGCCGCCACGGCGCATCCGATCTCGGCGACCTGGCGCGCCATGGCCTCCGGCTCCAGATCGGTCCGCAGGCCCGGGATCGACTCGAGCTTGTCCAGCGTGCCTCCCGTGTGGCCGAGGCCCCGCCCGGAGAGCTTCGCCACGGCGAGACCGAGGGCCGCGGCGAGCGGCGCGAACACCAGCGTGACGCCGTCGGCCACGCCGCCGGTCGAGTGCTTGTCGACCGCCGGCCGCCCGAGATCGCCGAAGGTGACCGTCTCGCCGGAGCCGACCATCGCCCGGGTGAGGGCGAGCGTCTCGCCCGCGTCCAACCCCCGGATCAGGGACGCCATGAGGAAGGCCGCGGCCAGCGGATCGGAGACCTCGCCGCGCGTGTAGGCCTCGACGAACCCCTCGATCGCCCCCGGTGAGAGCGTCTCCCCGTCCCGCTTGGCCGCGACCGTCTGGCGGTGGTCCACCGCGGTCATCGCGCGAACCCGATCCGGTCGAGGAACGGCTCGCCCTCCATCCCGGTGAGCTCGACCCCGAGCAGGGCGGCGACCGTATGCCCGAGGTCGCCGAACGACGTTCGGGTCCCGATCTCGTGCGGCCCCCCCGACAACCCGGCCGCGAGGAGCGGTGTGCGCTCCCTGGAGTGGTCCGTGGGCGGCGTGGTGGGATCGCATCCGTGATCGCCGGTGATGAACAGGACGCCGCCGTCGAGGGCCGCGATGACCTCGGGGAGGCGCCGGTCGAACGCCTCGACCGCAGCCGCGTAGCCCCGTGGGTCGTTGCGATGTCCGTACTTCGAGTCGAAGTCCACGAGGTTCGTGAAGACGAGGCAGCGCTCGTGTCGGCCCAGCGCCTCGAGCGTCAGGTCGATCCCGTGGTCGTTCGAATCGGAGTATCGGCTCTCGGCGATCCCCCGCTCACAGAAGATGTCGCCGATCTTGCCCACGCCGTACACGGGGACGCCGGACTCGGCGAGCCGATCCAACGCGGTCGGCCCCGGCGGCGGGAGCGAGAAGTCGCGCCGCTCCGGCCGACGGACGAACCGCCCCGGTTCCCCCTCGAAGGGACGAGCGATCACCCGGCCGACCGCGTGGGCTCCGGTGAGCAACGCACGCGCCTGCCGCGACCACGCGTACAGCGTCTCGAGCGGGACCACGCCGACGTGTGTCGCGATCTGGAACACGGAGTCGCCGCTCGTGTAGACGATCGGCTCGCCGGTGCGCAGGTGCTCCGCGCCGAGCTCGGCGATGATCTCGGTCCCGGACGCCGCCCGGTTGCCGAGGACGGACCGCCCGATCTCCGCCTCGAACGGATCGATGACCTCTTGGGGGAAGCCGTCCGGGTACAGGGGGAAGGGCCGATCCAGCCGGATCCCCATCATCTCCCAGTGCCCGGTCGTCGTGTCTTTGCCCGCCGATCGCTCCGTCGCCCGGCCGTGAGCCGTCCCGGGCTCCGCGCGGGCGGCGACCCCTTCGATCGGGGTCAGGAGCCCCAGCCCCAGCGCCTCCAGGTTCGGCGCTCGCAGGCCCCCCACGGCGCGCGACGTGTTGCCCAGGGTGTCCGACCCCGCGTCGCCGTACGGCTCCGCGTCGGGGGCGTCTCCCACGCCCCAGGAATCGCAGACGACCACCGCCACGCGCGGGACGAGCGGCGTCACGCCGACAGGCCCTTCTGCTTGCACTCGATGCACAGGGCGGCCCAGGGCAGCGCCTCCAGCCGCTCGTCCGAGATGGGCTTGCCGCATCGGAGGCAGATCCCGTAGGTCCCGGCCTCCATCCGCTCGAGCGCGGCTTCGACGTCGCGGAGGTTGGCGCGGTGCGACTCGACGAGCGCGATCAGCCGCGAGCGCTCCTCGGTGCTGTGGGACCGGTCCGAGAACCCGGCATCGCCCACGAACACGACCTCGTCGGCCGACGGATCGGCCCCGAGCTCCTCGATCTCCCGGCGCGCTTGCGCCCGCTGCTCCTGCAGCGCCGCGCGCAGCCGGTCCAGATCGGTGCGTTCCATCGTGGCCCTACCTCGCCGTCGTCCCGCGGCGTGCCCGCGGGTGCGACGTGTAGTACACCTCACGGAGGTGCTCCTCGGTCACCAGGGTGTAGATCTGGGTCGTCGCCACGCTGGCGTGCCCGAGGAGCTCTTGCACGACGCGCACGTCGGCTCCGCCTTCCAGCAGATGGGTCGCGAAGGAGTGGCGGAGCGTGTGCAGGGAGACATGGCGCTCGAGACCGGCCAGCCGAGCGTACCGCGTGAGCGCGCGAGCGCAGCTCTGACGCGTGATGCGTCCTCCGCGCCGGTTCAGGAACAGGGCCCCCCGCGAGGCCGCCGAGACCAGCTCCGGTCGCGAGCGTGTCAGGTACGCACCCACGGCCTCACGCGCGTACCGGCCGAGCGGCACCGAGCGTTCCTTCCCGCCCTTGCCGAGGACGCGGACGGTACCCTCCTGGAGATCGACGTCGTCCACGTCCAGCCCGACGAGTTCCGAGATCCGCAGCCCCGACCCGTACAGGACCTCCAGGATCGCCCGGTCCCGCGCCCCCGAGGCCGTCGAGGGGTCGGCCGTCTCCAGCAATCGGGTCACGTCCTCCACCGGGAGCGGACGCGGCAGTCGGCGGGGTCGCTTCGGTTGGCTGACGTCGCTCGCGGGATCGCCATCGGTCACCCCCTCCCGCAGCAGGAACCGGTGGAACGACCGCACCGCGGACAACGTTCGCGCCACGCTCGTCGCGGCGTATGGCCGCTCGTCGTCCCCGTGGGTCGACGCCGACACCGACGCCAGGAAGGAGCGCACGACCGTCGGGTCGACCTCTGATGGACGCATCGCGCCACGCGCCTGCAGGAAGCTCAGGTACCGCCCGAGGTCCCGACGGTACGCCGAGATCGTGTGCGGGGACAGCCCGCGCTCCACGGTCAGGTGGTCCAGGTAGCGGCCCATCAACACCGGGAGCCCCTCCTCCACCCGCGTCGCCGGGTCAGGCGGGCCCATCGATCAGCGACCCGAGCGGAGCCACCTCGAGCCCATGCGCGGCGGCCACGCCATCGTTCGTGATCCGTCCCGCGTAGACGTTCACCCCGTGCCCGAGCGCCGGGTCGGCGCGCACGGCGTCCTCGAGCCCGCGGGTGGCGATCTCGAGCGCGTACGGCAGGGTCACGTTCGTGAGGGCATAGGTGGAGGTCCTCGGCACGGCGCCCGGCATGTTGCCGACGCAGTAGTGGACCACGTCGTCGACGACGTACGTCGGGGCCGAATGGGTCGTCACGTGGGAGGTCGCGAAGCAGCCGCCTTGATCGATCGAGATGTCCACCATCACGGCGCCGGCCTGCATCTCGCGGACGGTTTCACGACCGACGAGGTGCGGCGCGCGCGCGCCCGGCACCAGGACGGCGCCGACCACGAGATCCGCCCCCAGCACCAGCCGCTCGACCGCCAGACGGGACGACATCACGGTCTGGATCCGGCCCCTCCAGATCTGGTCGACGAACCGCAGACGCTCCACGTTCTTGTCGACGATCGTGACCTCGGCCTCCATCCCGGCCGCGATCCAGGCGGCGTTCGTTCCCGCCATGCCAGCGCCCAGGACGACCACGCGGGCCGGGGCCACGCCGCTCGCGCCGCCCATCAGGACGCCGCGCCCGCCCCTGGGTCGTTCCAGGTAGGACGCCCCGCAGTGGGGCGCCATCCGGCCCGCGATCTCGGACATCGGCGCCAGGAGCGGGAGCCGCCCGTCCGCGGTCTGGACGGTCTCGTAGGCGACCGCCGCGACCCCTCGCTCGACGAGGAACCGCGTCAGCGCCTCGTCCGCCGCGAGGTGGAGGTACGTGAACAGCACCTGCCCCGGCCGGAACCGGTCGTACTCGGAGGCCTGTGGCTCCTTCACCTTGAGGATCAGATCCGCCTCGGCGAAGACCTCCTCGGCATCCGGGGCGATCTCGGCGCCCGCGGCGACGAAGTCCTCGTCGCGCAGCGCCGATCCCTCGCCGGCTCCCGCCTCGACGACGACCCGATGCTCGGCGTGGACGAGCTCGCGGACGCCCTCGGGCGTCGCCGCCACGCGGAACTCGTTGTCCTTGACTTCCTTCGGGATGCCGACGATCACGCCGCCTCCCCTCTCGGATCCCGCGCTCGGATCCCCGGGGCGAAGCCTACCGGGTGCCGCCGGGGAACCGGGCTCCGAACAGGAGCAACGCGAGAGCGGTCTTCGCGTCACGGACCCGCCCCGCCCCCGCCGCTCCGATCATCTCCCGCATCGGCCGGCGGACCACGTCGAGCCCCGCCTCGGGCGCCCCCTCAGCCTCGGTCGCGGTCCGCGCCCAGAACAGGTGGACGTACTCGTCGGTCATCCCGGCCGACGCGTAGCAGCCGCCGAGGAACTCGATCGTCTCGTGCCGGAACCCCGTCTCTTCGCGGAGCTCGCGGGCCGCACACGTGAGCGCGTCCTCGCCCTCGACGTCGAGCAACCCCGCGGGGATCTCGAGCAGGGAGTCCCGCACCGGCGGGCGGAACTGCCGGACGAGCAGGACCTCCTCGGCCGGTGTGATCGGCAGGACCGCGGCCGCGCCCGGGCGCCGGACCACCTCGTACTCGCCGATCCCGGCCCAGGTCTCGACGTCGACCGCGACGTATCGGCCGGCGAACGTGCGGGCCGAGGACAGCGGTTCGCGCACCGCGGGGGTCAGCCGACCGCGACGGGTCGCTCGCTGTGCGTCCGTCGATGGATCGCGGCGGCCCCCACGAACTCCCGGAACAAGGGGTGAGGCCGGGTCGGACGCGACCGGAGCTCCGGGTGGAACTGCCCGGCGATGAAGAACGGATGATCCGGGAGCTCGACGATCTCGGTGAGGCGCCCGTTGTGCGAGTTCCCGGAGAGCACGAGCCCGCCGGCCTGCAGCGCGTCGTGGTACGCGGGGTTGACCTCCCAGCGGTGCCGGTGACGCTCGTACACGACGTCCTGTCCGTAGCAGCGGGCGGCGAGCGTCCCCGGGACCACGTGGCAGGGCTGCGCGCCCAGCCGCATCGAGGCGCCGAGGTCCGTCACGTTCTTCTGCTCGGGGAGCAGGTCGATCACGGGGTGGGGGGAGGCGGGATCGAACTCGCTCGAGTTCGCTCCCTCGAGGCTGCACACGTTCCGCGCGAACTCGATCACCGCGCACTGCAGGCCGAGGCAGATCCCGAGGAAGGGGACGCCGCGCTCCCGGGCGAACCGCACGGCCGCGACCTTCCCCTCCACCCCCCGGACGCCGAACCCGCCGGGGATCAGGACGCCGTCCGCATCGGCGAGCATCTCCTGGGTCGCGCTTCCGCCGAGGTCGTCCGAGGCGATCCACGCGATCTGCACGTCTGCGCCGTGGTGGAAGCCGCCGTGACGGAGCGCCTCCATCACGGAGAGGTACGCGTCACGCAGGTTCACGTACTTCCCGACGACGGCGATCCGGACCGGGTCCGTCGCCTCGTCGATCCTGCGGACCAACCCCTCCCACTCCGAGAGGTCGGGCGTCCCGTCGATGCCGAGGTGCCGGGCGAGCTCCGTGTCCAGCCCCTCGCGATGCAACGTCAGCGGAACCTGGTAGATCGAGGGCGCGTCGATCGCGGAGATCACGCCGCTGATCGGGACGTCGCACAGGAGCGAGATCTTCTCCTTCAGGTTGCGACCGATCGGGCGGTCCGAGCGGCAGACGATCGCGTCGGGCTGCAGACCGAGGGAGCGCAGCTCCTTGACCGAGTGCTGCGTCGGCTTGGTCTTCAGCTCGCCCGACGGACCGATGAACGGCATCAGGGAGACGTGGACGAACGCGCAGTGGTCCCGCCCGATCTCGTTGCGGAGCTGACGGACCGCCTCGAGGAAGGGCAACGACTCGATATCCCCTACGGTGCCGCCGATCTCGACGATCACGAGGTCGGCCGCCTCGGTCTCCGCGAGCGCACGGATCCGTTCCTTGATCTCGTCGGTGATGTGCGGGATCACCTGCACCGTCTTGCCCAGGTAGTCCCCGCGGCGCTCCTTCGCCAGGACGCTCGAGTACACCGCGCCGGTCGTGAAGTTGGACCCACGGTGGAGGTCCTCGTCGACGAAGCGCTCGTAGTGCCCGAGGTCGAGGTCGGTCTCGGCGCCGTCGTCCAGCACGAAGACCTCGCCGTGCTCGAACGGGTTCATCGTCCCGGGGTCGACGTTGATGTACGGATCGAGCTTCTGGATCGCGACCTTCAGTCCGCGGGACTTGAAGAGGCGGCCGAGGGAGGCGGTGGTGATGCCCTTCCCGAGGCCGGAGGCGACTCCCCCCGTGACGAAGATGAACTTCGGTTGCGACTTCACCACGGGACGCCAGCCTAGCAGACGGCCCCGGCCGCACCGCGGGTTCGGGTCGCGACTTGCCCGATCCGCGCGGGGTTCATCGCGCCCCGGGCGGAGACGATGGGATCCGACCCAGGCGGTCCACCCAGCGGAGCGGCGCGATCGCGTCGATGGCCCGCGAGAGCGTGAACGTGTCGGCTACCACGTTGAGCGCCACGAGGACGATCGCGAGCACGACGAGCGTGGGATCGGAGGACGCGGTCACGAGGGCGATCCCGGTCGCGAACCCCAGGAGGTTGGCCCCGGCGTCCCCGAGCATCGCACGTTCCCGCAGGTCGAACGGCAGGGCGACGACGGCACCGAGGGTCACGCCCACCCAGACGCTCGCCTCGGACCATCCGCGGAACGACGCCGCGAGTCCCGCGGCCGCGATCGCCGCCGACGCGAGCAGGTACGCCTTCACGGCGCGGCCGGGCGCGACGTCCAGGCCGTTCCACAGGTTGGCCGCCGCGGCCAGGACGACGACCCCGGCCAGGGTCCCGACCGTGGACCGGTCGCCCGGCGTCGCCATGACCACGACGGCCGCGCCGACCGTGACCACGGCCTTCAGCAGGCCCGTCGTCAGGTGACCGTCGGCGAGGGCCCGGAGATGCCCGCGCAGCCCTCGCGCCCGCTGCGGGGACAGGTCGTCGACGAGGCCGGCGGCGGTCACGAGCACGCACCCGAGGGTGGCGACGAGGGCGGGGGCGGCCTGTCGGGCCGGTTCCGCGAACGCCCGGGCGATCAGGGTCCCGGCGAGGCCCGTCGCGACCCCGGCGACGAGCGGTGGGATCCACAGGGTGCGCGGCAGGAGGATCCCCCGGTGGTTCGGCGCGCGCAGCCGATCCCGGACCCTCATCGTCGGCGCGCCCGCGCGAGCACGGCCCGCGCGATCTCCATCCCCTGTCGGCCCCGGTGCGTGAACCCACGCAGCCCGCGGCCGGTGGGCCGATGCCGCAGGCCCGGCACCGGCACCTCTTCCACGCGGAACCCGGCTCGGGCCGCGTCGATCGTCATCGCGGTCTCCACGCCGAAGCCGTTCGCCAGCGGCCGCACGGCCCCGAGGCAGGCCTTCGTGACCGCGCGTTGGCCCGACAGCGGTGCGCTCACCCGGACCCCGCCGAGCCGTCGGATCGACCACGCCGCGAAACGCCGGACGCTCCCGAGGCCGGCGCCCTCCTGCGGCGGGAGCACGGCGATCGCCAGGTCCGCCCCCCGGGCGCAGGCGTCCAGGAGGGCACCCAACCCGGAGGCCGAGCCGCCGAGGTCGGCGTCGGCGAACACCCACAGGTCGGCGTCGGGCAGCCGGCGCAGGGCGCCCTCCATCGCCGTGCCCTTCCCGGCGCGGCGCGGGATCCGGATCACGGTGGCGCCGGCCGCCAGCGCCGCGGTCGCCGTCGCGTCCGTCGACGCGTCGTCGACGACGACGACCTCGTCGATCGCCAGGGCGCGCAGCGCCCGGACGGTCGCACCCACGGTCGATTCCTCGTTCCGGGCGGGCACCACCGCCGCGGTCCTGGCCGGACGCACCATCGTCAGGCCGGGCTCGGCAGGAGCCGCGATGCACCGTCGCCCACGCCGTAGTCTCCCCCGGTTCCCGACAGCACGACCTCCTGGATCCCCAGCACCAGCGCGGCGCCGCCGATCGGGAGGTCCGCGTCGTCGACGGTCGCGAGCGGCTGGGTGTCGGCATCGACCTCCTCGCGCACGGCGGGCACGAAGCCCGCCTCCGCGGCCAGGCCTTCCGCGGCGGCCGTCGTCATCCCGAGCGTGACGAGCGAGGTCGTGAGCGGGACCAGGAACGACGCCGGCGGCGGCGCCACATCGGCGGGTCCGCCGCCGATCACCACGACGATCTGCCCCGGGCCGCCGATCTGGGCGAGCGACGCGTCGGAGATCGCCGGTTGGCCCGCCGTGACGAACCCGGCCGAGAGGAGGTCGCCCAGGAGATCGTCGTCGGCGCCGGCCGCCCCCGGAGCCGTCGCCAGGCGCTGCGCGAGTTCGCCCGCGGCCGCGGCCGCGAGCTCGTCCGGGGCGCTCGTCTCGGGCATCCCGACGATCCCCGCGAGCTCGGCCCGCGTGGACGGGTCATCGGCGACCATCTCCGCCCTGACCGTGAGCGTGGTGAGGATGTTCGCACCGGAAAGATCGAGGGCGCGTCGGGCCTCGGCGAGGGTCGCGTCCTCGACACCGTCCTGCGTGACGATCACGACCGGGCGGCCGAAGAGCCGATCGCTCACGAGGTAGGGCAGGGCCTGCTCGCCGAACGCGGTCAGCGTCGCGAGGTCCCGGCGCTGCTCCGTGACCGTCTGGCGGAGGTCGTCCAGGTCCTTGCGCAGCTCGGTGGTCTGGCTCCGCAGCGTGTTCACCAGACCCTGGTCGAGGACGGTCGTCCCCGCGAGCACGCCCAGCCCGAGGGCCAGGAACACGGCCACGATCGAGACCAGGTGATACCGCCAGGAGATCACCGGTTCAACGGGCTCCCACGCTCACACCAGCTCCCGGAGCTGGAAGACCCACTGCTGCACCTGCTCCACGAGCAGGTCCCAGTACAGGCGGAGCGGCGGAGAGACCCACACGACGATGAGCATCGCGAACAGCGCGGCGCCGACGAGCAGCAGCGCGTCCCGCTTCCGGAACCCTCGCCCGCGGTAGATCCGGGACACGCCCTTGGCGTCCACGAGGATCTCGCCGACCCGCAGCCGGACGAGGAACGTGCTCGACATCCCACCCCGCCCCTTGTCGAGGAACTCCCGCAGGTTGCCGTGGGAGCCGACCGCCACGATCAGATCGGCCCGCTTCTCGTGGGCCAGCAGGAAGGCGACGTCCTCGCTCGTCCCCACCGAGCGCACCTCCGTGTACGACAGGCCGAGCCGCTCCAGCCGCTCCCGGCCCGGCGCCTCACCGTCCGCGTACGCGTGCAGGACCAGCTCCGTGGTCGATCGACGGCGACCGACCGGGCGGGCGGCGAGCCGCAGGGCCGTGTCCGAGACGCTGTCCATGTCGCCGACGATCAGGTCCGGGACGTACCCCTCGTCGAGGAGGGCGTCGGCCCCGCCGTCCACACCGACCAGGACCGGCCGGACCTCGTGGATGTAGGCGCGAAGCGCGGCCAGGTCTTCGCGGTACGAGTAGCCGCGGGTCACCACGAGCACCGGACGGCCGGCGAGCTCGTGCCGCAGCGCCGGGAGACCGGCTCCGCCGAACAGCAGGTCGCGCTCGTCCTGCATGTAGGCCACCGTGTTGCGGGCGAAGTCGTCGAACCGGTCCGCCAGGGACACCTGCGCGGCCTCCATGGCGCGCAGGACGGAGGTGTGGCTCTGTCGGACGCCGATCGCGACCAGCCGATCACCGACGAAGATCCGGTCGCCGTCCAGGCGGATCGCGTCGCCCTCGCGCACCTTCTCGAGCAACAGGGGCCCGACCCCGTCGATCAGCGGGATCCCCGCCTCCGTCAGGATCAGGGGGCCGAGGTTCGGGAACCGACCCGTGATCGACGCGCCGGCGTTCACGACCGCCGCGACCCGCGCCTCCACGAGACCCTCGGCTGCGACGCGATCCAGGTCCTCGTGGGCGATCACGGCGACGTCGCCCGGCTGCGCGCGACCCACCAGGTCCTTCGTCCGCCGGTCGACCCGTGCCACGCCGCCCTCCACCCGTGGGCGTCGGAGCGGACGTCGCCGCGTCCCTCGGATGCTCGACGTGGTCGTAGCGCCCCTCCGCTCTCGATCGGATCGGGAGCCGGCACGGCGATCCGCGGATCCGCGTGCCGGATGAACGCCCAGCGTAGCGGACGGCCGTCAGCCCGCGCGGGCCGCCGCCAGGAGCTCCTCGGCGTGGGCGACGGCACCCTGCGCATCGGTGAGCCCGGCCAGCATCCGGGACAACTCCCGGACCCGTTCGTCGTCGTCCAGGACCCGGATCGACGCTCGGCCACCCGCCTTCTCCACGCGGACGTGGCGGTCCGCGAAGCACGCGATCTGCGGCAGGTGCGTCACCACGATCACCTGGCGGTCCTGCGCCAGGCGGGCCAGCCGACGCCCGACCGCCAGACCTGCTTCGCCGCCGATCCCCGCGTCGACCTCGTCGAACACCAGCGTCGGAACCTCGTCGGCGTCCGCGAGCACGCTCCGGCAGGCGAGCATCGCTCGAGAGAGCTCGCCCCCGGACGCCGTCGTCGCGAGGGGTCGCTCGGGCTGTCCGCGGCCGGCGGAGAAGGCGAGCGCCACGTCCTCGGCGCCCGTCGGTCCGAGCCCGTCGCGTGGGACGAGGTCGACCCGCACGATCGCGGTGGGGAGCCCGAGCTCATGGAGCTCCTGCTCGATCGCGCTCGCGAGCCCAGGCGCCGAGCTCCGGCGTCCCCGGGTCACCCGGTCGGCGAGCTCGACGACCGCGTCGCTGGCCGCCTCGACCTCGAGCTCGAGCCGCTCGCGCCGCTGCTCGGACCCGGTCAGCGACGAGAGCCGGGCGACGACGTCCTCGAGGTACGCGAGGACCTCCGCGTCCGTCTCTCCGTACTTGCGCCGGAGCGCCCCCAGGGCCGCCAGGCGCTCGCGGATCGCGACGAGCCGCTCGGGATCGACCGTCAGCGCCCCGGTCCACGCGCGGACGTCGCGCGTGAGCTCGTCGAGCTCCGCGGTGAGGGCCGCCGCGCGGTCGGCGACCGGCACGAGCGACGCGTCGACCTCGGCGGCACCGAGGAGCGCGGCGGCCGCCTCACGCAGGCCGTCGGCCGACGAGCGCTCGCCTGCGAGCAGTTCCTCGACGCGGGCTCCGACCTCGGCGAGGCGCTCCACGTTGCCGAGCCGAGCCTCCTCGATCGCCAGCTCCTCGGACTCGCCGGGCCTGGGAGCCAGCGCCTCGATCTCGCGCACCTGGAACGCGAGCAGATCGAGCTCGCGTTCGCGCTCGCGTTCGTCCTCGCGCAAGGAACGGAGCTCGTCGTCGAGGGCTCGCCAGCGATCCCATGCCTCGTGGTAGCGGCGGAGCGTCGCGACGTGGTCGGAACCGGCCGAGCGGTCCAGGAAGGCGGTCTGCGTGGCGGGCGTCCGCAACCGCTGGGCGTGCTGCTGCCCGTGGATCTCCACGAGCCCGGCGCCGAGCGCCGAGAGCGCCGACGCCGTGGAGAGCCGACCGGAGATCCGGGCCCGGCCCCTGCCGTCGGCGTCGACGGTCCGGGCGAGGACCACCTCGCCGTCCTCGGCCCACTCGTCGGCCTCGGCGGGTGCGTCGAACCGCGCCTCGACCCCTGCGGCCGTCGCGCCGTCGCGGACCAGCGCGGCCGCGGCACGCGCGCCCAGGGCGAGCGACAGGCCGACGGTGACCATCGTCTTGCCGGCACCCGTCTCGCCCGTCAGGACGTTCAACCCCGGATGCAGCTCCAGGTCCAGGTCGTCGATGATCCCGAGATCGCGGATGTGGAGCTCGTGGAGCACGGCGCGATGCTAGTCGCCGACGCCGACATCTCCACGGGCATCCGGCAGATCGAACTTCTCGCGCACCCGGGTCAGGAACGGAGCGGCGTCGTCGCGGCGGACCAGCCGGGCCGGACGCTCGGCGGCCGCGATCCGGACCCGCCCCCCCACGGGCAGCTCGACGCTCTCCCGACCGTCCGCCGAGAGCAACCCGGGCTCGTCGCCGACGACTTCGACCTCGACGACCTGCCGGTCGTTCAGGACGAACGAGCGATCGAACACCATGTGGACCGCGACCGGGGTGACCACGAGGCACGGCACGTCGGGGCTCACGATCGGGCCGCGCGCGGAGAAGGAGTACGCCGTGGACCCCGTCGGCGTGGCGACGACGACGCCATCGGCGGACAGGGTGGTGACGTAGTCCCCGTCCACCGTCAGGGCGAGGCGCACGAGCCGATGGCGCGCGCGCTTCTCGACCATGATCTCGTTGAGCGCCCACTGCGACGCGAACGCGGCGCCCGCCACCGGTTCGGCCGTCACGGCCATCCGACGTTCGATCGCGACGTCCCCGGCGAGCGCCCGTCGGATCAGGTCGAGCGCGGCCTCCGGCTCGACCTCGGTCAGGAACCCCAGCCGGCCCACCTTGACCCCAAGGACCGGGCAATCGGCCTCGCCCGCGGCGCGTGCGGCGCGCAGGAACGTCCCGTCGCCACCGACCGAGACCACGAGGTCGAGCCCCTCGGCCGGGATCTCGTCGGCCAGCGTCACGATCGCCACGCCGTCCTCCGAGAGCCCTTGCCGCAGGCCGGAGGCCGCGGCGACGGCCGGGCCGCGGCCTTCGTGCACCACCAACCCGACGCGGGTCATCGCCGCAACGCCTTGCCCTCGGCGATCGCCCCATCCACGCCGCGGACCGGCCCACCACCCTCGTCCGGTCCCACCTTCGCGTGCAGGAGGAACTCCACGTTCCCGGCCGGCCCCAACAGCGGCGAGACGCACACCGCGATCGGCGCGATGCCGCAGCGTCGCAGCGCCGTCGACACGCGTTCGATCGACCGCCGCCACACGGCCGGATCGGCGACGACCCCGCCGGGACCGACGTCGCCCCGGTCGGCCTCGAACTGGGGCTTGACCAGTAGGACCAGATCGGCGTTCGCCGAGGCCACCCGGGCGAGCGCCGGCACGACGCTCGCGAGCGACACGAACGACAGGTCCGCCACGATCAGGTCCGGGACGAACGGCAGGTCCTCGGGGCGCAGGGTCCGCACGTTGGTCCGCTCGAGGGCGGTGACGCGCTCGTCGCTGCGGAGCTGCCAGGCGAGCTGCCCGTACCCCACGTCGACCGCGACCACGCGCCGGGCGCCGCCGCGGAGGAGCCGCTCCGTGAACCCGCCGGTGGACGCGCCGGCATCGAGGGCGTCCCGTCCCTCGGGGTCGATCCCGAGACGCGTCAGCCCGGCGTCGAGCTTCCAACCGCCCCGCGAGACGACGCGCTCCCGGACCGCGGAGACCACGACCGGCTCCTCCGAGGACACCATCGTGGTGGGGGCGCTCAGCGGTCTCCCGCCGACGGTCACGCGACCCGCCAACACCGCCTCGCGAGCCTCCTCCTCCGACCCCGCCAGCCCCCGCCGGACGAGCTCCGCGTCCAGTCGGCGACGGATCATCGATCGGTCAGTCGGCCGGCGCCGGCTTCGCGCTCCGCGCCGCGGTGGAGGCCTTCGTCGCTGCCGCGGGCTTCTTGCGAGCCGCCGTCTTCCTCCGGCTGGTGGCTCCGGACGCGGTCATCCCCGCGGTGCGCTCGAGGTGGCGGACGCGCTTCTTCACGGCGTCGAGCTCGGACTGCGTCGCCACGCCCATCCCGCGGAGCTGCTCGGCGATCTCGCGCCGGATCCCCTCACGGATCCGCTCGCGGTTGTGCTGCGACCACTCCAACAGATCCGCCGCGGTCTTCGCGACCTGGTCCTTCGCCGCGCCGGGCTCCATGAAGCCCTTCGCGATCTCTTGGGCCCTCGCCGGCGTCAGGTTGCCGATCGCGGCCTCGATCGCCTTGCGCAGTTCGTCCAGCGTCGTCATCTCGATCCTCCGTCGGTTCGCTCCCGCTCCCGTACGGGGAGCATACCCGGGTGCCCCACGCGCTCAGGCGCTGAGCCGGTCAGCCCGGGCTCGGATCCGGGACCGACCCGTCCGTGAGGGCCTCGAGGCCGCGCGCGACGAACGTCGGCCGCTCGGTGGAGGCCGCGAGGTCCTCGGGGCCGGTGATCCCGGTCAGCACGAGGAGCGAGTCCCACCCGAGGCGGTTCGCACCCGCGATGTCCGTATCCAGGCGATCGCCGACCACGAGCGGCCGGGCGCCTCCGGCGCGGCGCAGGGCCGCCCGGAGGATCGGCGGGTGCGGCTTGCCGACCACCTCCGCGACGACCCCGGTCGTCGTCTCGATCGCGGCCACGATGGCGCCGGCACCCGGCCATCGTCCGTCGGGGGCGGGATAGGAAGCGTCGGCGTTCGTCGCCACGAATGGCGAGCCTCGTTCGATCAGGAGCGACGCCCGCCGGAGCTTGCCGTAGTCGACCTCGCGATCCCATCCGACGACGACCGCATCCGCGGACTCGGGCTCGCCGTCGAGCGCCGCGATCCCTCGGTTCGTGAGCGCCTCCCGGATCCCGGCCTCGCCGATCACGTACACCTGGCGGAGGCCGCGCGAGGCCAGGAGTTCCGTCGTGGTCAGGGCCGACGTCTCGACCTCGTCGGGCTCCGCGCTGATCCCGGCGGTACGCAGATGCGCGGCGACCATCGCGGGTGTCCGCGATGAGTTGTTCGTGACGAACGCCACGCCCTTGCCGAGGCGTCGGATCGCGTCGACGGCGTCACCCGCGCCGGGGATCGGCTCGTGGCCGCGATACAGGACGCCGTCGAGGTCGAACAGGAACGCGTCGTATCGGTCCGCGAGCACCGGCATCAGGCGCCGACGGGAGGAGACATCGCCCACGGGCCCCCGAGCGGTCCCCGGACATCGCGGCTGCTATACAAGGTGCATGCCTCGCATCGCTCCGTTCGCCGCGCTCACCTTCGACCCCGCGGTCGTGGGACCCCTGGAGCGGGTCACGGCGCCTCCCTACGACGTTATCTCAGACGAGCAGCGCGACCGCTATGCGGCGGATCCGCACAGCATCGTGCGCATCGACCTCCCGCACGCGCTCGGCGGGGCCGGGGATCGGTACGCGGCGGCGGCCGACACCCTCGGCGGCTGGATCCGGGAGGGGGCCCTGCGACGCGAGCCCATCGCGTATCACGCTTACGAGATGGCCCATCCCCAGGGGAGGGTCCGCGGCCTGCTCTGCGCCCTCGAGCTGGAGGCGTGGGGAGGCGCCGTGATCCCGCACGAGCGGACGATGACGGGCCCGCTAGACGATCGCCTCCGGCTCCTTCGTGCGACCCGGACCCACCTGTCCCCGGTCTACGGGACGGTCCCGGGGCCATGCGGCCCGCTCGCCGAGCTCCTCGACGAGGCCGCGGCCTCGACACCGGCGGCCGAGCTGATCGACCGCCACGGGACCCGTCACCGGATGTGGCCGGTGCCGGCCGAGGTCGAGCTCGACGGCTGGCTCGCCGAAGAGCCGTTCCTGATCGCGGACGGACACCATCGCTACACGACCGCCCTGACGTACCGGGACGAGCGCCGGGCGACGGAGGGACCCGGACCCTGGGATGCGATCCTGGCGTTCCTCGTCGATGCCGGGTCGGAGCCGCTCCCCGTCCGGCCGTTCCACCGTATCCAGCTCTCCGGCGAGGCACCGACCCCCGACGATGAGCTTCCCGACCTCGAGGCGGCCCTCGCTGCGGTGTCGGACGAGGAGGTCCGCGTGGCGGTGGCGACCCGCGGGGTCGACGGCGTGCGGTTCGGCACGCTGGCGCTGCCCGGCGAGGCCCCGGCCGTCCGCGCCCTGCACGCGGCGGTCCTCGACGACGCCTCGGCGCCCGAGCACCTCCGCTTCACGCCAGACGCCGAGCGGGCCGTCGCGGCCGTTCGCGAGGGCGCCGTCGCCGCCTACCTCCTCCCGGGCACAACCCCGGATCGGATCCGGAAGGTGGTCGAGCGGGGCGAGCGTCTCCCGCAGAAGTCCACGTACTTCTGGCCCAAACCACGCACCGGCATGGCCTTGATGCCTCTGGACCCCTCCTGACCGGGAGACGGTTCCGGCCACCGCTAGCCCGGATCGATCGGCTCCAGCTTCTTGATGCCCGTCGCGACCACCTCCGTGAGGCTCCGAGCCCCGGCGCCGCTCCGGTAGAACCGTCGGACGAGCTGTCCGTGGACCAGGACCTCGTCGCCCTTGGCGATGCCTTTCAGGGCCCGACGACCGACCGTGGCGTGCCATGCGGCGACGGGTAGGGGGAGGAGGCGTCTGCCGGCCTCCGGAACGGCGAGCCGAAGCTCGGTGACCTCATCGCCTGACGGCATCCGGCGCTCGACCGGATCTGCCGCCACGGTGCCCGCGAGGACGACGACGTTCACCGTCACCATGGCTCCTCCTTCCGCGCGCGACCGTACCACCGGCCGCCGACACCGCCGCCCGTACACTGCCGCCGTGAGCCAGGACCCCGTGGTCTTCGACGTCGCCCCCGGCATCACCGCGATCGACACGTTCATGGGCGGGCGAGAGCGCTACACGGCGGCGTACCTGATCCACGGGCGAAGGCCGACGCTCATCGAAACGGGACCCACCACCTCGGTCGAACCGGTCACGCGGGCGCTGGCGGCTCTGGGGATCGGCGCCGACGAGCTCGCGAACATCGTCCTCACCCACATCCACCTCGACCATGCCGGCGGGGTCGGCCGACTCGCCGCCCGGTTCCCCGACGCGACCGTGCACGTCCACGATCGTGGGGCCCGGCACCTGATCGATCCGACCCGCCTGGTGGCGAGCGCGACCCGCGTCTACGGCGCGGACCGGATGGCGAGCCTGTTCGGACCGGTCGAGCCGGTCCCCGAGGAGCGCGTGCGGGCCCTGTCGGACGACGACACGATCGACGTGGGTGGGCGAACGCTCGAGGTGATCGACACACCGGGCCACGCCTCGCATCACGTCGCGATCGTGGATGCGTCCTCGGGGGTCGTGTTCACGGGCGACGCGCTCGGGATCCATGTGCCCGACCTGCCCGTGCTCCGCCCGGCGACGCCGCCCCCCGACTTCGACCTCGAGCTCGCCGTCCGGAGCATCAACGCGATCCGATCGCGGCGGCCGACCGCCTTGTTGTTCGCGCACTTCGGACCGATCAGGGAGGCCGACCGCACGTGCGAGCTCGCCGAGCGCAGGCTCCGGGACTGGTGCGCCGCCGTCGGGGCGGCGCTCGAAGAGACGGACGATCTCGACCGGATCGTCGAGCTGCTCCGCGACCGCGTCGCCGGTGAGGTCGTGACCGGTGCCGATGCCCAGCTCGACCTGGATCGGCTCGAGACGCTGTCGAGCATCCGCATGAACGCGACCGGGATCGTCCGCTACCTCACCCGTTCGGGTGGACCCGCCGACGCGGCCGCAACGCCTCAGCCGAGCTGAGCCAGCCGTTCGGCCACGTCGAACGCCCCCGGGTCGTGCCGCATGATCTTGCGGAACTCCTCGGCCGCTTCGCGCCGGCGGCCGGCACGCTCGAGGATGTCGCCGCGCACGTACCACAGGCGGAGCGTGTACGCCTCCGAGACGTCCTCGCGGGTCTTGGCGCGACGCAGGAACGCGAGGGCTTCGGGGGAACGTCCCTGATCCGCCAACGCCGAGGCCGCCACGATCACCGCCTCGGCCTTGGCCTCGTTCGGCGCCGACCCACGCAGCTCCTCCTCCGCGAGCGGCACGGCCTCGGCGGGGCGACCCAGCGCGCGCAGGGTATCGGCGATCAGATGGTTCTGGTCCACTCGACCCGACAGCCGCCGGTACGCCTTCAGTTCGGTCAGGGCTTCCTGCCATCGTTCCTGGCCGTACAGGGCCATCCCGAGCACCTCGCGCACGGAGGCGGACCGAGGCGCCAGCTGCTTCGCCTTCTCGGCCTCCCGGACCGCCGCCACGCTGTCCCCGCGGTCCAGCAGCTCGATCGCGCGCGCCAGCCGGGCGATCGCCGGGTCCTGGTCCGCCGGCCGGGCCGTGCGGCGGATCTCGTCCGCGAGCGAACCTGGGAGTCGCGCCGCCGGGCGGCCGGTGGGTCGGCCCTTCCCCGCCGGTCGAGGACGCAGGCTCTTCGGCATCGCGTCAGCCTACGCGGAACGCCGAACGGGCCGCCCGGAGGCGGCCCGTTCGAAGATGTCCCGGCGGCGACCTACTCTCCCACCCGGTCGCCCGGGCAGTACCATCGGCGCGGGAGGGCTTAACTTCCGGGTTCGGGATGGGACCGGGTGTTTCCCCTCCGCTATGGCCACCGAAACGGGGTCTCCCGATCGCGATCGGGATGCGGTTGAGGGTGGGCCCTCGAGCGAAGCTCGAGAACCACGATAGCGAGCGCGAGCGGAGCCAAGTCCTCGGCCCATTAGTACCGGTCAGCTCCACACGTTGCCGTGCTTCCACTTCCGGCCTATCAACCTCGTGGTCTGCGAGGGGCCTTACCTGGTTTCCCAGTGGGAGATCTCATCTCGGGGCGAGCTTCGCACTTAGATGCTTTCAGCGCTTATCCCTTCCGAACGTGGCTAACCAGCCGTGCCGCTGGCGCGACAACTGGCACACCAGAGGTTCGTCCGCCCCGGTCCTCTCGTACTAGGGGCAGCTCCCCACAGATCTCCTGCGCCCACAGCGGATAGGGACCGAACTGTCTCACGACGTTCTAAACCCAGCTCGCGTGCCTCTTTAACGGGCGAACAGCCCGACCCTTGGGACCTGCTCCAGCCCCAGGATGAGACGAGCCGACATCGAGGTGCCAAACCGCTCCGTCGAT
>DATBLY010000002.1:0-21883 GCA_036555125.1 Actinomycetota bacterium
ACCTCCTGGGGGGAGTAGCGGACCGCCGCCACCCGGGCGAGCTCGATCATGTGACGGACCCGGTCCTGCATCGGCTCGAAGTCGCGCACGACCAGGCGGACGTCCCGCAGGACCTCCTGGATCCTCGCGGCCAGATCCGCCAGCTCGGGCTCGCTGAGGCGCCGGTCCAGCTCGAAGTGCATCACCGACTCCCGGTGCGAGGCGTCCCGCGCGGAGAGGATCCGCTCGATCCTCCCCTCCTCGTCGCGCGCTGTGCCGATCACGGGGTGCAGGACCCGACGGATCACGAGCCCGCGCGCTGCGAGCTCCTCGGTGACCGAGTCGACAAGGAACGGCGAGTCGTCGGTGTTCGTCTCGAGGACCGAGCCCACCGCCATGTAGCCGTCGCCGGTGAGGTCTGGTGTGAAGGCCCGGACGGCGAAGGGATGCAGGCCGCGACCGTCCGCGAAGTCGAAGGTGGACCGCACGAGCGCGAAGAGCTCCTCGAGCGGCGTCGCGGCCAGCTCCTCGTCGGTCAGGCGGCGCATGTACGCCTTGGCGAACGCGCCGACCGCGTCGCGGCGCTCGGGCGGTACCCGTTCGGCGATGAGCTCGAGGAGCGGTTCGAGCGTCGCGCGCCCGTCCGATCGCTGGGTAGGGAGGTGGGTCGCCGCCGAGGTCTCCGAAGCCTCGGGGCCGCTCGCGCCGCTCGAGGTCTCTTGCGCCGTGTCCGACACCGCCGCCATTCTGCCAGTTCCGCGGCCGGGCTTCTCGGCCGCCGGGCGAACGGATCGGATCAGCGGCCGGCGCCTCGCGCGACCTCCACGACCTCGGCGGCCAGGTCGTATCGACCGAACTGCGGCATGACGTAGAACCCCGCCACGCCATCCGCGGCGAGCTCCTCGATCAGCTCGCGCGCCATCGCGATCCCCGTCCGCGAGGCGTCATCACCGGCGGCGGCGAGCCGAGCGATCGCTTCGGGCGGGATCTCGATCCCCGGCACCTCGTTGTGCAGGAATCGCGCGTGGCGCGCGGACAGCAGCGGGAGGATGCCGGCGAGGACCGGAACCGTCAGCGCCTCGCCCGCCAGGCGCCCGTAGCGCTCGTGCAACCTCCGCAGCGGGCCCGCCCCGTACACCGGCTGGGACAGCAGGAACCGGGCGCCCGACCGCACCTTGCGAGCCAGCAGACGGCACTCCCGGTCGAGGTCCGGTCCTCCGGGAGCCACGGCCGCCCCCGCGAAGAACGACGTCGGCTCGCCGATCGGTGCTCCCGCGCGGTCGCGGCCGACGTTGAAGCCGTCGGTGACCAGGGACAGGAGCCCCGTCGCGGTCACGTCGACGTTGTTCGAACCCTGCGGGTAGTCCCCCACCGTGACGGGGTCCCCCACGCACACGAACAGGTTGCGGATCCCCAGGGCGTGGGCCCCGAGCAGGTCCCCTTGCAGGCGCAGGAGGTTCCGGCCGCGCGTGGGGAAGTGCAGGACCGTCTCGGCCCCGACGCGTTCGTGGATCAGCCGGCACACGGCCCAGGCGCTCATCCGCATCTTCGCCATCGGGCTGTCCGCCACGTCGATCACGTCGGCGCCGGCCGCCGCGAGCGTCTCCGCGGCGGCGAGGGACGGACCCGCGGCGAAGGACCGCGGGGGCTCCAGCTCCGCGGCGACCACGTGCTCCCCCCGCGCGAGCTTCGCCTGCAGGCCCGTCGGCGGTGCCGCCGACGCCGCCGACGGTGACGCGGGGACGCCAGGCGAGGCCTCGGGATCGACGGCCCGCCGCTCTCCCAACACGACGATCGGCGAGGTCGGCCGGTCGGCGGCCTCGACGGGCGTGCGCCGGGCGAGGGCCGCGGCGGCGGCGGCCGTGTGGGCCGGGCCGGTCCCACAACAGCCTCCGACGAGCGCGGCACCCGAGCCGATGGAGGCCTCCAGATGCTCCGCCATGTAGTCCGGCGTCGCCGGATACACGAGCCGGCCGCCGACCTGCGCGGGCCCCCCGGCGTTCGGCCGGACGACGAGCGGCGTCCCGCCGGCGGAGGCTCGCATCGCCCGGATCACGCGGAGCGCCTGCTCCGGACCCTCGCCGCAGTTCGCCCCGAGCGCCTCCACCCCGAGGTCGGCGAGCCGCGCGGCCACCTGCTCGGGGGTCGAGCCGAGGAGCGTGCGGTCGTCGCGCGAGAAGGTCGCGGTCACGACGATCGCGATCCCCGGCGCGGCCTCCCGGGCCCCGGCCACGGCCTCCTCCATCTCGCGGAGGTCCACCTGCGTCTCGATCGCGAGGAGATCGGCCCCCGCCTCAGCGAGCGCGGCCGCCTGCTCCGCGTACGCGCGCCGAGCGTCGGCGGGCTGCACGCGACCGTACGGAGCCAGGCGGACCCCGAGGGGGCCGAGCGAGCCGCCGACGAGCCGCGGCCCGGCCGACCGGGCGAGCCGGACCGCGGCCGCGTTCAGGTCCGCGACCCGATCGGACAGGTCATGGACGGCCAGCCGATAGCGGTTCGCCCCGAAGGTGTTCGTGAGCACCAGATGGGATCCCGCCTCGACGAAGCCGAGGTGGATGTTCGCGACGCGGTCGGGGTCGGCGACGTTCAGGCGCTCCAGGCAGGCTCCGGCGTCCACGCCCCCGTCGACGAGCGCGGAGCCCATGCCGCCGTCGGCGAGCACCGGAGCCTCGGCGATGAGGGCGCGGAACGCGGCGCCGTCCATGCGTTCGAGTCTCCCAGGCGCTCCGCGTGCCTAGGGCCGGGGACCATGGACCCCCGCCCTTCGGCGGGGGTCCATGGCCCTTCGCCCGTCGAGCCCTCGGGGGACCCGGAGATACGCTGCCCGACGGATGAGGGAACCGCGGGTGCGCGTGCTCGTCGGCGAAGGACAGCCGGCACGGCGAGGGCTGTTCCGCTTCGTGCTGGAGAACGAGGGGTACGACGTCGTGGCGGAGGCGGCGACCTCGATGGAGCTCGCGCAGCAGCTCGCGATCCATCGGCCCGACGTGGTCGTCCTGGACGACGGGATCGATGCGACGGCGGTCGCGATGCTGCGAGAGGTCCAGCCCGCGGCCAAGCTGATCCTCGTGTGGCCGCGAGGGGTCTCGGCCGTCGGCGCCGACGCCAGGCTCGAGCCGTCCGAGGTGATGCACGCCCTGGGACCGACGGTCGCGCGGGTCACCGGCGGGTCGGGAGCCGTGCTCACGATGCCGCCGCCCGAGCGACCGCGGATGCCGGTGCCCGACGTGATCGTCGTGCCGGAGCCGGAGCAGGAGCCTCGTGCGTTCGAACCGCTCCCCGGCGGGGAGGCCGGCCCGGCCGCCGCCACGCCCGCCCCGCCCGCCGCCGCGCCGGAGGTCCGCGCCCCAGGGGAACCGGCGACGATGTTCCCGCCGGCGATCCGGACCGGGGAGGCGCGCCCGTGGACGTACGCGGCCCCGGAGCCTCCGGCCGTTCCTCGCTCGCTCCGCACGGCGACGCTCGCTGCCGCGATCGCGATCGTCGGCGTGCTCGCGGCGCTCGCCCTGGTGCTCGCCCTCGGAGGGCCGCGCACGGTGAGGATCCAGAGCCTGGCCGGGGACGTCGGCGACTTCCGGTTCCCGGAGCAGCCGGAGGGGACCTTCACCGAGCCGGGGACCTACGAGGGCGTGGTCGAGGTCCAGGCGCAAGGCTCCCTGCGGATCCGGGCGTCGGGCGACATCGAGCTGCGGCTGGACGGCACGTCGAGGATCGTCGCGCGCGGGATCGTCGAGGTGTCGGGGGAGGGCGTGGTCCGCAACGTGAACGACCACAACGCGGTTCGGGTCCTCGGATCCGGCACGGTCCGTATCACGATCGACGGCAGCGTCCGCCTGCGCATCGACGGCTCGATCTCGGGCAGCGCCGAAGGGACGCTCCGGATCGTCGGCGACGGGACGTTCCTCATCCATCGCGCCCCTCGGTAGCGGGCGACGAGCGCCGGCCAACGACACCCCCGAGGGTCCTAGGTCCTTCGCGCGCCTCCGGGACTTCGGTCCGTCGCCCGCGGGATCACGGGGGTATACCCTCGGGCCCATGGAGGGGATCGCCGGCGAGCGCCGTCCGAGCATGGTGGTGGGCGAGGGGGACCCCGCCCGGCGCGGGCTCCTGCGGTTCGTGCTCGAGGGGGAGGGGTTCGACGTCGTGGGCGAGGCGACCACGACCGTGCAGCTCGTGCAGGTGCTCGCCGTCCACCGTCCGGAAGCCGTGATCCTCGACGACGGGATCGGCACCACGGCCGTCGTGGTGGCGCGCGAGATGCATCCTGACGCGAAGGTGATCCTGGTCTGGCCCTCCGACGTCATCCCCATCGGGGGCGACGCGCGCGTCGATCCGGCCGACGTCCTGCGCGAGCTGGGACCGGCCGTCGAGCGCGTGCTCGGGCTCGACGTGCCCGAGCCCGCCGGCGCGTCCGTCCTCGCGCTGCCGATCTCGAGCGACGACGATCGCTCCGCGATGGCGCATCATCCGAGCGTGTCGGCACCCCTGGCCCGCGTGCTCCCCGGCCCCGGGCTGCCGCGGACGGCTCGGGACGAGCCGATCATCGTGGATCGCGAGCCGGCGCCGTTGCTGATCCTCCCCGTCCCGCAGACGGCGGACGAGGACCCGTAGCGCCCGGATGCCGATCCGGGGCCGCGGTCGGGCGGGACCTTCGGCCCGGGCGGCCCGCGGCGGGCGGGCGTAGGGTCGCATCGGGAGGTGAGGTCGATGACACCTGGGCTCGTTTCCTGGGTTCGCGACCACGGCTGGCACCAGGTCGGTCGCCGCTCGGGGCGGTTCGGCGTCCTGCCCAACCGGACCCACCTGCGCCGCGGCGATCGACGCGAGGGGCATCTGCCGAACGTGCCTCACCGGCGTCCGCGGACGCGGTAGGGGCGTAGGCGTGCGGTATCGTTCGCCGCGATGTACCAGTGGTGGCTGCTCCTGCACATCGTCGGCGTCGCCGGGTTCCTGACCGCCCACGGCGTCTCCATGTACGTGCTGTACCAGGTCCGCGCCGTCGACCTCGATCGTGGACGCATCCTCGGCCTGCTCACCTTCTCGGGGTCGACCACGATGCCGATGTACGTCTCGCTCCTGTTGCTGCTCGCGGGCGGCGTCGCCGCCGGCATCTCGGGGCAGTGGTTCTCGTACTGGTGGATCTGGCTCTCGATCCTCGTCCTCCTGCTCACCACCGCGGCGATGTACCTCGTCGCGAAGCCGTACTTCGAGCGGCTGAAGGCGGCCTGCGAGGTCCGGCCGTCGGGCGTGCCCCGCGTCTCGGACGAGGAGCTCCGGCAGATCCTGCGGGGACCCAGCACGAACCTCGTGGCCGCGATCGGCGGCGTGGGCCTGCTGATCATCCTGTACCTGATGGTGTTCAAGCCCGGCGTCTGACGGCCCGCGCCGGCCGGATCAGGCCGGTGGGAGCGGGCGCGACGCCGGGCCGTTGACGACCTCGCCCGTCGGACCGAATCGGGACCCGTGGCAGGGGCAGTCGAACGTCCCCTCCCCCGGGTTCCAGGCCACGGTGCACCCCATGTGCGTGCACTTGGCGCTCATCAACCGGAGCGCCCCGTCTTCCGCGACGTAGGCCGCGAGCTTCTCGCCGGCGCGTTCGATGATCCCGCCCTCCCCGGGCCTGAGCTCCGTGACCGTCTGCGTGACCGTCCGCACGATCAGCAGGTCCCGGGTGGAACCCTCCGCCACGTCGGCCGGTACGGACCCGAGCAGGAACCCCTTCGCGCCCGTCATGCCCTTGTTGCCGACGATGACCAGGTCGGCGTCGGCGGCGACCGCCCCGGCCAGGATCTGCTCGGCCGGGTTGCCCTCCCGCAGATCGACCACCGTCGGCACCTCGCCGGCGAACGTGGCGACCGTGTCCTGCGTGATCAGCTCGCCGGTCTTCGGATGTCCGACGAACACGATCGTGACCGACGCCTGCATCGTGTCCGCCAGGTCGAACCCGCGGCGCGCCGCCCGATCGGCCGTGGCCGAGCCGTCCGTGGCGATCAGGATCCGTCGGAAGGGAGGGCCCTCCCCCGCCTCGGGGGCGGTCGCGACCAGGAGGACGTCGCGTGGCGCCCGGTGCGCGAGCCGATGCGCGACCTGCCCGAGCCCGAAGCGCTTGCCGCGGCCGGCGCTCGTGACGATCACCCCGACATCGCGCTCGTCCGCGATGGCCATCAGGCCCTCGGCCGGCTGTCCGGCCCGGGTCTCGGTGGACACCCGGCGGACCCCCGACGCCGACGCCGCGTCGGTCGCCGCGGCGACGACGGACTCGGGGTTCCCGCCGGCGCGTTCGAAGACGTGCCCGATCACCAGTTCGGCACCGCCCGCCCGCGCGAGCTTGGCGGCGACGATCCCGGCCTCCACCGCGCTCGGGGAGCCGTCCGTGCCGAACAGGATCCGCTTGTAGGTCATCGCGAGCCTCCTTGGCGGGCCGCAACGATACCCTGGGGTCGCGATGGTCGACCGCCCGTACAACTTCTCGGCAGGCCCCGGCACGCTGCCGGTGCCGGTGCTCGAGGAGGTCCGCGACGGCATCCTGATGCTCCCGGGCGTGGGCGCGTCGCCGCTCGAGGTCTCACATCGCGGAGCGTGGTTCCGCGACGTGATCGGCGAGGCCGAGGCGAACCTCCGCGCCCTGCTGCCGGTGCCGCAGACCCACCGCATCGTCTTCTGCCCCGGCGGGGCCACGATGCAGTTCTCGATGGCGGCGATGAACCTGCTGCGCGGGAGCGGGCTCCCCGCGGCCTACCTCGTCAGCGGCTCGTGGGGGGTGAAGGCGGTCGCGGAGGCGCGGAAGGAGGGGGACGTGCTCGTCCTCTGGGACGGGGCCGACGAGGGCTACCGACGGGTGCCGATGCCGGCCGAGTACGCCGTCCCGGAGGACGTGGCCTACCTGCACTTCACGTCGAACGAGACGATCCACGGGGTGGAGTGGGACGCGGAGCCCGTGGCCCCGGCGGGCGTCCCGCTCGTGTGCGACGCATCGTCGGACTTCCTCAGCCGGCCGCTGGACCTGTCGCGGTACGGCCTGCTCTACGCCGGGGCCCAGAAGAACGCGGGGCCGGCCGGCGTCACGGTCGCGATCGTGCGCGAGGACCTCCTCGAGCGCGTCCCGGACGGCCTGCCCTCGATGCTCGACTACCGGACCTACGTCGGGTCCGGCAGCCTGCACAACACCCCGCCGGTGTTCGCGATCTGGATCCTCATGCTCGTCACCCGCTGGCTGCGGGAGACGGTGGGCGGCCTGGACGCCCAGGCGGCCGCCGATCGGGAGAAGGCGCGGATCGTCTACGCGGCGATCGACGCGAGCGACGGCTTCTACCGGGGACACGCCGACCCGGGGTCGCGATCACGGATGAACGTCACCTTCCGGCTGCCCGACGAGGACCTCGACGCCCGGTTCCTCGCCGAGGCGGCCGCGGCAGGCCTGATCGAGCTCCGCGGACACAGGAGCGTCGGCGGGATCCGGGCGTCGCTGTACAACGCGATGCCCCTCGAGGGCGCACGGGCGCTGGCGCGCTTCATGGGCGCGTTCCGCGCCGCGCACGCGGCCGCCGCTCCCGCCCGCGGCTGAGCCTCGGGAAACGCGCAGCCGGACACCCCTCGAACGGGCCATGCCCCGCTCCCCCAGGCGGCCGTCGGGCCTCGGTCCTCCGATGCATCAAGCCGGCCGTCCACGCAGCCGATGGGAGGCCATGGAGCGCAACGGTTCGCCCTCGCTGCCCGGCGGCCTGCCGAGCCGGGCCGCCGCGGACGACCTCCCCGCGAACGGGAGGCCGCGACGGCGCGAGGGGGACGGCTGGCTCGACCGTTGGGTCGCCGCCGTCGCGGACCTGACCCGGCTCAAGCACGAGCACCCCATGGTGGATGCCGTGATCGACGAGCAGGTCGGCAGGCAGATCCGGATCGGCGACCGATGGCTCGCCGACTTCGCCTCCTGCAACTACCTCGGGTTCGACCTGGACGAGGAGATCGCCGCGGCCGTCCCCGAGTACCTGGCGCGATGGGGAACGCATCCCAGCTGGTCCCGGCTGCTCGGGAGCCCGCGCCTCTACACGGACATCGAGGAGCGCACGACCGAGCTCCTGTCGTGCGAGGACGTCTTGCTGCTGCCGACGATCACCCACATCCACCTGTCGGTGATCCCGGTGCTCGTCGGGGACGGCACGATCTTCCTGGACGGCCGCGCGCACAAGACGATCTACGACGGCGCGACGGTCGCCGCCGGTCACGGCGCGAACCTCGTGCGGTTCCGCCACGACGATCCGGCGCACCTCGAGGAGCTCCTCGGCGCGAGCGACCCGGGGACCCCTCGCCTGATCGCGATGGACGGCGTGAACTCGATGACGGGCAACGCGCCGGACCTGGCCGCCTTCGCGCGCATCGCCCGGGCGCACGACGCGATCCTGTACGTCGACGACGCGCACGGGTTCGGGGTGATCGGCGAGCGGCGCCCGGACGAGACGAGCCCCTACGGGATGCGCGGCAACTCGCTCCTGCGTCACCAGGGCGTGGGCTACGACAACGTCGTGCTCGTCGGAGGGTTCTCGAAGGCTTACTCGTCCCTGCTCTCGTTCATCGCGCTTCCGACGCGCCTGAAGGACGCCCTGAAGGTCCTGGCGCCTCCCTACCTGTACTCGGGCCCCTCGCCGGTGGCATCGCTCGCGACGACGATCGTCGGGCTCGAGGTGAACGAACGCCGCGGCGACCGCATCCGGGCCGACCTATGGCGCAAGACCCACCGGCTCCTCGAGGGCCTGGAGGCTGCCGGGATCGACACCCCGAACACCTCCGGCCTCCCGATCGTCGAGGTCCCGCTGCAGGACCACGAAGAGATCGACGAGGTCGGCCGGTACCTGTTCGACCACGGGGTCTACGCGACGATGGCCGCGTACCCGCTCGTCCCGAAGCACGAGGTGGGGTTCCGCCTGCAGGTCACCGCGTCGAACACGGACGACGAGATCGAGCACGCGATCGACGTGCTCGGCGGGCTGCGTGACCGGTTCCGGCTCCGCCAGGTCGCGGCGAGGACGGCCGTCTAAGGTCGCTTCCGGCCCAGGTCGATACCACGGGCATGAAGCAACGGGCCTGGTGGCTCTACCTGCTCGTGGGCGGCGTCATCCTCACCGCCTTCGTCTTCGTGCACGCGATCCGCGTCGGGTGGCTCTACAACCTGATCGGCGTCTCCGCGGTCGTCGCGATCTGGGCCGGGGTCCGCATGCACCGGCCCCACCAGCGGCTCGCCTGGTACCTGGTGGCCGCCGGCCTGGCCCTGTGGGTCTCCGGCGACGTGATCACCTACAACTACGAGCGGTTCTTCGGCACGGAGCCCCCGTTCCCTTCGATCGGTGACCTGCTGTACCTGTCGGTGTACCCGTTCCTGATCGCGGGGTTGCTGCTGCTCCTCCGCCGCCGGAGCCCGGGGAGCGACCGGGCGAGCCTGATCGACTCGCTGATCGTCACGATCGGCGTCGGGACCCTCTCCTGGGTGTTCCTGCTGGCCCCGTACGTCCACGACGAAAGCCTGCGGCTCATCGAGAAGCTCACCGCGATGGCGTACCCGATGATGGACCTGTTCCTGTTCGCCGTGGTCGTGCGGCTCGCGGTGGGTCGAGGCAAGCGATCGCCCGCGTTCTTCCTGATGGCCGCCTCGGTGGCCGTCGTGTTCGTCACCGACACGATCTACACCTGGATCCTGCTCCACGGCGGCTACGACAACACGACCGGACTGCTCGAGCTCGGCTGGGGGCTCTTCTTCCTGCTGTGGGCGGCGGCCGCCCTGCATCCCTCGATGGCGAGCCTGGACGAGCCGACGCCGGAGGGTGAGGTCGTCAACACGAAGCGCCGCCTCGTGCTCCTGGCCGGGGCCTCGCTGATCGCGCCCACGGTCCTCGCGATCCAGGGTCTGCGGGGCGTCGTGGTGGACGTCCCGGTCCTGGCGGGCGCGTCCGCGGTGCTGTTCGTCCTGGTGCTCGTGCGGCTGAACCTGCTGATGGTCGACGTGGGCAAGTACCGGCGGACCGAGCGTGCGCTCCGCGAGGCGGAGGAGAAGTACCGGTCCCTCGTCGAGGGGCTTCCCGCCGTCGTCTACATCGCCGAGTTCGGGCGCGACGGCGCGTGGCGCTACATCAGCCCGCAGATCGAGTCGATCCTCGGGTTCTCGGCCGACGAGTGGATGGATCAGGCGGAGCTCTGGCGCGAGCGGATCCTGCCCGAGGACCGGCAGGCTGCCCTCGACGCCGAGCTCCGCGTCCAGAGCGGCGAGGGCCGGATGCGGTGCGAATACCGGATCGTCGGCAGCAACGGACGGGTGATCTGGATCCGGGAGGAGGCGGAGGCGCTCGAGGGCGAGGACGGGCGTCCGATGTACCTGCAGGGCGTGATGTACGACGTCACCGAGCAGAAGCAGGCCGAGGCACGTCTGGTCAAGGCCCTCGACACCGAGAAGGAGGCGGCGTCGCGCCTGCGCTCGCTGCACGAGATGCAGAACTCGTTCCTCCAGGCCGTGTCGCACGACCTGCGCACGCCCCTGACCAGCATCCTGGGCTGCGCGCTCACGCTCGAGAACGGCGTGGACCTCGACCCCGAGGACTCCCGGGACCTGGTCGGGCGGATCGCTTCGAACGCACGCAAGCTGCACCGGCTGTTGACGAACCTCCTGGACCTCGACCGGATCTCCCGCGGGATCGTCGAGCCGCAGCGCGACTTCGTCGACGTGACCCGGATCCTGCAATCGGTGCTGGAGGAGGCGAACGGCGAGAACCATCGCCTGGAGATGCTGACGACCACGCCCGTGATCGCGCACGTGGACCCGGCCCAGGTCGAACGGATCGTCGAGAACCTCGTGACGAACGCGATCCGCTACACGCCGCCCGAGACCCCGATCTGGGTGGGCGCCTCCGGTGGCCCGGACGGCGTCCTCCTCACGATCGAGGACGCGGGCCCCGGCATCGACCCCGAGCTGCGCGAGTCGATCTTCGAGCCGTTCCGGCAGGGCAGCGAGGTCATCAAGCACTCCCCCGGCGTCGGGATCGGGCTCTCGCTCGTCGCCCGCTTCGCCGAGCTCCACGGAGGCCGCGCGTGGGTCGAGGAGCGCGAGGGCGGCGGGGCCTCGTTCCGGGTGCACCTGCCGGGGGGGACGGACGAGGGCGAGGACGCCGCCCACCCGGGCGGCCGGGCGAGCGCGAGCGCGGGCGCCTGACGAGGCGGCGCGGACGGACGAGGAGGGTGACGCAGGTGATCGAGGGTCGGCACCCGTGAGCGGCCGGCTGCTCGATCCGCTCCGCCACCGCGACTTCCGGCTCCTGTGGATCGGGATGACCGTGTCGTTGTTCGGCGACGGCATCACGGTGGTGACCCTCGCCTGGCAGGTCTACGAGCTCTCGAACGCGCCGACGGCGCTCTCGGTCGTCGGCCTCGCGATGTCGATCCCCCACCTGGTGTTCCTGCTCGTCGGCGGCGTGGTGAGCGACCGCTTCGAGCGCCGTCGCGTGATGATCGCGGCCGACGTGATCCGCGGCGTCGCGGTCGGGACGATCGGCATCCTGTCGCTCACCGGTCACCTCGGGCTCTGGCACGTGGTCGTGCTCGCCGGACTCTACGGTGCCGGGAACGCCTTCTTCGGCCCGGCGTTCGACGCCATCGTCCCCGATCTGGTCCCACGAGACGAGCTCACGAAGGCCAACGCGATCGACCAGTTCGTCCGGCCGGCCGCCTGGCGACTGGCGGGGCCGGCGGTGGGGGGCTTCCTGATCGCGCTGTGGGGTCCGGGCGGGGCGTTCCTGACCGACGCGGCGACGTTCGGCGTCTCGATCGCGGCCCTGCTGTTGATGCGGGCGCGTCCCCGCTCGGTCGCGGAACCGGCGTCGATGCTCGCCGACGTGCGCGAGGGGTTCCGGTACGTCCGCTCCCAGGTCTGGCTGTGGGGGACCCTGGTCGCGGCCGCCTTCGCGTACCTGGTCTTCATCGGGCCGCAGGAGGTGCTACTGCCGTTCCTCGTGAAGAACGAGCTGGGCGGGAGCGCCGCGGACCTGGGGTTCATCCTGGCGATGGGCGGGATCGGGTCGATCACCGCCGCGCTGATCGTCGGCCACCGCGGCGCCCCCCGCCGCTACATCACGTTCATGTACCTCGCCTGGACGGGATCGACGCTCGCGGTCGCCGGCTACGGGCTCGCCAACCTCGCGTGGCAGGCGATGGTCGCCTGCCTCGTGTTCAACGCCCTCGAGACGGCCGGCACGATCGTATGGGTCACCACGAAGCAGCGGCTGGTCCCCGGACGGCTGCTCGGACGCGTCTCCAGCCTGGACTGGTTCGTGTCGATCGGCCTGCTGCCCCTGTCGTTCGCCCTCACCGGCCCGGTCGCCGGGGCGATCGGCGCCCGGCAGACGCTCGTCGCCGCCGGCGTCATCGGGGCGGTCGTGACGCTCTCGTTCCTGTTCCTGCCGGGGATGCGCGCCGTGGAGGTCGAGCATCCGATGTACCCGGCGGACGCGGCGGAAGACGGGGCGCTCGCCCCCCCGACCGCCGTGGGTTCCCCGTCCTGACCTGCGGAGATCGCCTGCCGCCCGGGCTAAGGCGGAGGTCGTGGCCGGTCGATATCCACCTCATGAGGAGACGGGCGTGGCTCGTGTACCTGTCGCTGGGCTGCGCCGCGACGGCCGTGTTCCTGTTCGTCCCCGGGGCCCGCTCGGGCGCGCTGTTCAACGCGATCGGGCTCTCCTCGCCGATCGTGATCGGCCTGGCGCTCCGGTCGCAACGGCACGGGTATCGCCTGCCGTGGATCCTGATCGCCGCCGGCCAGACCCTGTTCGTCTTCGGGGACATCATCACCTACAACTACGAGCGGCTCTTCGGGACCGAGCTGCCCTACCCGTCGATCGGCGACCTCTTCTACCTCTCGGTCTACCCGTGCCTGATCGCCGGGATCCTGCTGCTGGTGCGGCGCCGGAGCCCGGGGCGCGACCGCGAGGGGATGATCGACTCCCTGATCGTCGCGATCGGCGTCGGGGTGCTCTCGTGGGTCTTCCTGATCGCCCCCTACACGCGCGACAGCTCGCTGACGCTGCTCCAGAAGCTCGTCGCGATCGGCTACCCGGTGATGGACCTGATGCTGATCACCGTCGCCGTCCGGCTCGCGATCGGGGCGGGCAAGCGAACCCCCGCCTTCTACCTGCTGCAGGCCGGGCTCGTCGCGCTCTTCGTGACCGACAGCCTGTACGGATGGATCCTCCTGCATGGGGGCTACGACAACACCACGGGGTACCTGGAGCTCGGATGGGCCGCGTTCTACCTCCTGGTGGGCGCGGCCGCCCTGCACCCGTCCGCGGCGACGCTCACGCAGCGGACGCAGGAGGACGCGACGCGCTTCACACGCGCCCGCCTCGGCACGCTCGCCCTCGTCTCGCTCGCGCCCCCGGTCAGCCGGATCGTCCTCCTGGTGACGAGCGGGGCGTCAGGGGTCCCGCTGCAGGATCAGCTCGTGGTGAGCGCCGCGACGATGACGATCTTCCTCCTGGTGATCGCCCGCATGGCCGGGCTGATCCGCACGAACGAGCAGGCCGCGACGCGCGAACGGGCCCTCCGGGAGGCCGGCGCGGCGCTCGTCACGGCCACGAACGCCGAGGAGATCCATGCGGCGGCGATCCGGGCCGCGCTCGCCCTGGCCGGAACCTCCGCAGCCGTCCGGCTGTGCGAGACGGGTGCCGTCGACGACGAGCTCGCCGTGGTCGCCTCGTCCGGCGGGCGAGAGGATGCCGAAGGCATCCGGTTCCCGCTCACGATGCTCCCCGAGTGGAAACGGCAACGGCTCCTCGATCGCGACGCTTACGTCGTCCGGACGTACGAGAGCGTCCTGCGCGACCCGCTCTTCCTCCCGCGCGAGGATGACGGATCGGTCCTGGTCAGCCCGCTGTTCATCCGGGACGAATTCCAAGGCATGCTGGTCGTCGGCACCCCGGAGGAGATGTCGCGGAGCGTCTCGGACAGCCTCCAGGCACTCTCGTCGCAGGTCGCGCTCGCCCTCGAGAGCGCCGCGCTCACCGAGGACCTCCTGCTCCGCCAGTCCGAGGCTCGGTTCGCGTCGCTCGTGCAGAACTCGTCCGACGTCGTGACGGTGATCGACGCCGACGCGACCGTTCGGTTCGCGAGCCCGTCCAGCGCCGGCGTCCTGGGGTTCGCGCCCGACGAGCTCGAGGGGACGCGCTTCACGGAGCTCGTGCACCCGAAGGACAAGACCCGGGTGCTGTCGTTCCTGACCCAGACCGTCGAGCCGAGCGGCGTGACGATGGAGTTCCAGGTCCGCACCCGGGACGGCCGCTACCGACACGTCGAGACCCTGCGGACCGACCTGCTGCACGATCCGAACGTGAAGGGCATCGTGCTGAACACCCGCGACATCGGCGAGCGCAAGGCGTTCGAGGAACAGCTCGCCCACCAGGCGTTCCACGACCCGATCACGAACCTCGCGAACCGGGCGTTGTTCCACGATCGCGTCCGGCACGCGATCGAGTGGCAGGAACGGGACCGGAGACCCGTGGCGGTCCTGTTCATGGATCTGGACGACTTCAAGGCGATCAACGACTCGCTGGGGCACGCGACCGGCGATCGCCTGCTGGCGGAGGTCGGGGAGCGGTTGCGGCAGACGCTGCGCGCCGCGGACACCGCCGCGCGTCTGGGCGGCGACGAGTTCGCCATCCTGCTGGAGGACTCCGGCGAAGGGATCCAGGCCGCGGACGTCGCGGAGCGGATCCTGCGCTCGTTCGACGAGCCGTTCACGATCGACGGGACCGAGGTCTTCGTTCGCACGAGCGTCGGGATCGCGATCTCCGAGGGCGAGGGCGACGGGCGCACCCCGGCAGAGGAGCTGCTGCGCAACGCCGATGTGGCGATGTACATGGCGAAGGAGGCCGGCAAGGGTCGGTACCAGCTGTTCGAGCCGGAGATGCACGACACGGCGCTCCGTCGCCTGGAGCTCAAGGCCGACCTCCAGCGGGCGCTCGAGCACGAGGAGTTCGTCCTGCACTACCAGCCGGTGATCGAGCTGGAGTCGGGACGCGTCTCCGGCGTCGAGGCCCTGATCCGGTGGAACCACCCCCGCCGGGGCATCGTGCCGCCGCTCGAGTTCATCCCCCTCGCCGAGGAGACGGGGCTGATCGTGCCGATCGGGCGATGGGTGCTCGGCGAGGCGGCGCGCTACGCGGTTCGGCTCCAGCGACGCTACCCGATGGAGCCGCCGCTGCACATGGCGGTCAACCTCTCGGCGCGACAGGTCGCTCGGCCCGAGATCGTGGACGAGGTGAGCGCGATCCTCGAAGAGACCGGCCTCGACCCGGCGACGCTGACGCTCGAGATCACCGAGAGCGTGATGATGCAGGACATGGAGCTCGCGATCGGCCGGCTGCACCAGCTGAAGGCGCTCGGGGTCCAGCTCGCGATCGACGACTTCGGCACCGGGTACTCCTCGTTGAACTACGTCCGCCGGTTCCCGGTGGACATCCTGAAGGTGGACAAGTCGTTCATCGACGGGGTGAGCGAGGACGGCGAGCCGTCGGCCCTGACGGCCGCCGTGATCGAGCTCGCCGGCATCCTGAACCTGAAGCCGGTGGCCGAGGGGATCGAGCGCGCCGACCAGCTGGAGCGGCTGCTCGAGCTCCACTGCGACTACGGGCAGGGCTTCTACTTCTCCCGGCCGCTCGCCGAGGAGGCACTCCAACGCCTCCTGGACGACCGGTCGGACATGCAGCGCGAGGCCGACATCCTGGCCGGCGGCGCCGAGCCGCGCTGAACCCCCGTCCGGACGGTCCCGCGGACGTCGGACGGCCGGGTGAGGGACGAGACATCCCCGGCGGCGCTCCCTACCATCGGGGGCTCATGCGCGTCCGCCCGCTGCTCGTCTCGGTGCTCGTCGGCGCGTCGATCCTGGCCGCCGCGCCCGCCGACGCGGCGATCGCGGCGGCGCGCGAGGACGGCCCGCCCGCCCGCGTCCTCGCGCCGCGGCGCGCGGCCCCGGACTGGCGAACGCGGATCGACGGGCTGATCGGGGGCCGGGGGATCTCGGTCGCGATCGGGAACGACGGGACGTTCTGGTACCGCCACCTCGCGACCGTGCCGCGGATCCCGGCCTCGAACGAGAAGCTCCTGCTGTCGATGGCCCTGCTCGACCGGGTCGCGCCCGCGCACCGGATCGCGACGCGGGCGATGGCGCTCACGCCGCCGGTCGACGGCATGCTCGCCGGCGACCTGTGGCTCGTCGGCAACGGCGACCCCGAGATCGATCGCGAGCGGCTGACCGCCCTGGCCGAGGACGTCGTCGCCACGGGACTGGCCCGGATCGACGGCTCGGTGGTCGCCGACACCGGACCGTTCGACCGCGATTGGTGGGCGGTCGGGTGGAAGGACTACTTCCAGGCGGACGAGGTGCCGTTCCCCACCGCCCTCACGTTCGAGGGCAACGTGGGACCCGGCGGCTCCCACATCGAGGATCCCGAGCGCCGCGCGGCGGCGTGGTTCACGAACGAGCTCCGGCGGCTCGGCGTCGAGGTGACCGGGAAGCCCCGGATGGAGGCCGCACCGGACGGCCTGGTCAAGCTCGCGACGATCCGCTCGGACCCGTTGATCGCCATCCTGGGCCGGATGAACCGGGACTCGCTGAACTTCGACGCCGAGGTGCTCGGCAAGTTCCTGGGATCCCAGGTGAACGGCGTCGGATCGATCGAGAGCGGGGCGGCGGCGGTCGACGCGTTCACCGCCGCGAACGGCGCCCCGGCGTTCGAGCACCACGACGGATCGGGGCTCTCGTACGCGAACCGGGTCACGACCCAGGGCGTCGTGAAGCTGCTGTGGGCCGCCGACGCCCGCGACTGGGCGTCCAAGCTCCGCTTCTCCCTGCCGACGACGGGCCAGGGGACGCTCGAAGGCCGTCTCTTCCACGTCCGGGTGCGCGCGAAGACGGGCACGCTGAGCGAGATCTCGGCGCTCTCCGGCTGGGTCTGGAACCGGGCGATCGGCGACTGGATCGAGTTCTCGATCGTGTCGCTCGGGCTGTACAAGTCCACGGCGATCGACATCGAGGACGCGATCGCGCGGATCGCGATGCGCGAGGCCATGCCGCCAGCCGCTCAGAGATCGGCGGCGTAGCGCACGATCGGCAGCTCGGCGCAGTCGAACCGGTGCGCGCTCTTCGTGCCGTCCCACGCCCAGCCCGCACGCTCGTAGAAGCGGCGGGCGCGATCGTTCGTCTCGAGCACCCAGAGGAAGGCGCGCCGGTACCCGGCGTCGTGCAACCGGCGGGATCCCGCCGCGAAGAGATCGCGTCCGATGCCCGTGCCCACCGCCGTCGGCTCCAGGTAGATCGCGTAGATCTCCCCGAGATCGGGACCGGCCTCGGCGTCGTCGGGCGGCCCGTACCCGACGAACCCGACGATGTTCCCTCGGTCCTCGGCGACGAGACATCCCCAGCCGGGCTCGGGAGCCACGAGTCCACCTCGCCACATCGCCTCACGATCCTCGGCCGACAACCCGTCGAGCACGGCGTCGGGCACCAGCCCTCGATAGGCACTTCGCCAGGCGGCGACGTGGATCTCGGCGATCGCCCGCGCGTCCGCGGCCGTCGCGTCGCGGAGCGTGAGACCGTCCACCGTCAGCTCTCGCGGTCCTCGCGGGGGTGCAGGAGGCCGTAGAGGTAGCCGTCGACGAGCGCGTCCCAGGAGGCCTCGATGATGTTCTCCGAGACCCCCACGGTGGTCCACTCCCGCTCGCCGTTCGACATGTCGATCAGCACCCGGACGATCGCCCCGGTCCCGTGCGTCTCGTCGAGCACACGCACGCGGAAGTCCTCGAGCACCATGTCGCCGAGCGCCGGGTACTCGTTCCCGAGCGCCTTGCGCAGCGCGTCGTCCAACGCGCCCACGGGGCCGTGGCCCTCGGCCGACTCGATGTGCCTCGTGCCGTTCGTGCGAACCTTCACCGTGGCCTCCGCGAGCGGTGGCTCGCCGTCGTCGACGCGCTCCTCGACGTGTACGCGGTAGCTCTCGACGCGGAAGAACGACTGCTCCCAGCCGCCCGCCCGCCGCATCAGCAGCTCGAGGGATGCGTCGGCCACCTCGAACGTGTAGCCCCGAGCCTCGCGGTCCTTCAGCTCCGTCACGAGCCGGCCCACGGACCCCTCCGGCAGCTCGATCCCGAACTCCGCGGCCTTCATCCGCAGCGTCGCCGCCCCGCCGAGGTCGCTCGCCACGACGCCGCGGCGGTTCCCCACGGCGGCGGGACGCACGTGCTCGTACGCCTCCTCCAGCCGGGCGACGCCGCTCGCGTGCAGGCCGGCCTTGTGCGTGAAGGCGTACCGGCCCGCGTACGGCTGCCGGGCGTCCGGCGCGAGGTTCGCGACCTCCGCCACGAAGTGCGCCGTCTCGGTGAGCCGCTCCTCGGCCCCGGGCGGCAGGCAGTCGGCCCCCATCTTCAACGCGAGGTTCGCTGCGATCGGGATCAGGTCGGCGTTGCCCGTCCGTTCGCCGTAGCCGTTCACGACGCCCTGCACCTGGAACGCCCCGTGCTCGACCGCGATCAGCGAGTTCGCCACCGCACATCCGGCGTCGTTGTGGACGTGGATCCCGAGCGGCGCCTCGGTCGTGCCGGCGACCTCCGTGACGATCCGGGCGACGTCGGCCGGCAGCATCCCCCCGTTCGTGTCGCACAGCACGAGCCGCTCCGCCCCCGCCTCCTGGGCGGCCCCCAGCACGCGCATCGCGAACCCCGGATCGCTGCGGTACCCGTCGAAGAAGTGTTCGGCGTCGAAGAACACGCGCCGGTCCTGGGCGCGCAGGAACGCGACCGAGTCCCGCACCATCGCCACGCCTTCGTCCAGATCGGTCCGGAGCACCTCGGTCACGTGCACGTCCCAGGACTTACCGACGATGCAGACGACCTCGGTCCCCGTGTCCAGCAGCTCGCGCAGCACGCCGCTGTCCTCGGCGCGTTCGCCGGCCTTCCGGGTCATCCCGAACGAGGTGAGCTCGGCGTGCTGCAGCGTCTCCTTCGTCGCGAGCTTGAAGAACTCCGTGTCGCGCGGGTTCGCGCCTGGCCAGCCTCCCTCGATGTACGGGACGCCGAGCTGGTCGATCTTGTGGAGGATCCGCAAGCGGTCCTCGATCGAGTAGGACAGGCCCGTCTGCTGGGCACCGTCGCGCAGCGTCGTGTCGTAGAGCTCGACCCGGCGTCCGCCCGACCCCGCGCCCGTCGCCATCACGCCCCCGTCGCCCCCTCGACGACCAGGTCGCCGACCTCCGACGTCGCGTAGCCCATCTCGCCGGCTCGCATCGAGGCCATCTTCGAGGTCGCCAGGCGGATCCCGGCGTCCACCCGAGCCGCGGCCCGCTCCTCGCCGAGCTGGCGCAGCAGCATCTGCACCGCCCCGATGGCGGCGAGCGGGTTGATCGTGCCCCTCCCGACGTGGTCGGGAGCGGTCCCGCCGATCGGCTCGAACATCGAGACCCCCTCCGGGTTGATGTTGCCGCCGGCCGCGATACCCATCCCCCCTTGGATCATGGCGCCGAGGTCCGTGATGATGTCGCCGAACATGTTGTCGGTGACGATCACGTCGAACCGCTGCGGCATGTCCAGGAAGTAGATGCAGCACGCGTCCACGTGCACGTAGTCGGTCTCGACGTCCGGGTACTCGGCCGACACGTCGTCCACGACCCGCTGGTACAGATCGCCCGCGAACGTCAGCACGTTCGTCTTGTGCACCAGCGTCACCTTGCGTCGTCGGGACGGTTGCATCGCCAGATCGAACGCGTACCGAACGATCCGCTCGACGCCGTGGCGGGTGTTGATCGACTCCTGGACCGCGACCTCGAACGGCGTCCCCTTGCGGTGGAACCCACCCGCGCCGCTGTACAGGCCCTCCGAGTTCTCGCGGACGACCACGAGGTCCACGTCGTCCTCCGCGTGGCTCGGGACGAGCGTCCGCACCCCCGGGTACCGGATCACCGGCCGAAGGTTCACGTACTGATCCAGCTCGAACCGAGCCCGCAGCAGGAGGTCCCGCTCCAGGATCCCCGGCTTCACGTCCGGGTGACCGACCGCGCCCAGCAGGATCGCTTCCTGCTCCCGCAGCCGCTCGAGCTCGTCGTCTGGCAGGGTCTCCCCGGTCCTCAGGTACCGCTCGCCGCCCAGGTCGAACGTCGTGAGCTCGACGTCGAAGCCGTCGGCGACGGCCGCGAGCACCTTCATCGCCTCGGTCACCACCTCGGGGCCGGTCCCATCGCCCGGGATCACGCCGATCCGGTGGGTCACGGGCGCACCTCGGCGGCGTCCCCCGACGCCGCGGCGACCTGCGCCGCGCGGTTGATCGCGGCGAGGTAGGCGCGGGCGCTCGCCTCGACGACGTCCACGCTGACCCCGCGGCCCGTCACGCGCCGACCGCCGATCTCGAGCTGCACGACGACGTCCCCCAACGCGTCCGTCCCGCCGGTCACCGACGACACGTTGAAGTTCACGAGCCGCGCCTCGACGCCCGCGGCCCGTTGGATCGCGCCGCACGCGGCGTCGATCATGCCATCGCCGAACGCGGACTCCTCGATCACTTCCTCGCCGCGACGGAGCCGGACCGTCGCGCTCGGAGACAGGTGCGTCCCCCCGCCGACCTGGAGCGACTCGAGGACGAGAACGTCCTCCTCTCCGGCGCGGAGCTCCTCGCCAACGATCGCGGCCAGGTCCTGGTCGTTCAGCTGGATCTTCCGGTCGGCGAGCTCCTTGAAGCGGGCGAAGGCGCGGTCGAGGTGCTCCGGATCCACCGAGAGCCCCAGCTTGTCCAGGGCATCGACGAACGCATGCCGTCCGCTGTGCTTGCCCAGGACGAGCGAGTTCCCCTCCAGGCCGATGTCGAGCGGGTCCATGATCTCGTAGGTCGCACGGTTCGAGAGCACGCCGTGCTGGTGGATCCCGCTCTCGTGCGCGAACGCGCTCGCTCCGACCACCGCCTTGTTCTGCTGCACCGTGTAGCCGGTGGTCATCGAGACGAGCCGCGAGGTCCGCACGATCTCCTTGACGTTCAGGCCGTGCTGCACACCGAGCGCCTGACCGCGCGTGCGCACGATCATCGCGATCTCCTCGAGCGAGCAGTTCCCGGCGCGCTCGCCGATCCCGTTCACGGCGACCTCCACCTGCCGGGCACCGTTCTCGATCCCCGCGAGGGAGTTCGCGACCGCGAGGCCGAGGTCGTTGTGGCAGTGGGTCGAGATCACCACGTCGTCGGGCGTCTGCTCGCGCACGATCCGGACCAGCTCGCCGAACTCGGTGGGCGTCGCGTAGCCGACCGTGTCCGGGACGTTGATCGTGGTGGCCCCGCACCCGACGGCGACGCGGAAGCACTCGAGCAGGAACTCCAGCTCGGTCCGCGTGGCGTCCTGCGCGCTGAACTCGACGTCGTCCGTGTAGCTGACGGCGAGCGTCACGTTCTCGCGGATCGCCTCGAGCACCTGCTGGTGCGACATCCGGAGCATGTCCTGTAGGTGGATCTGCGACGTCGAGATGAACGTGTGGATCCGCCAGCGATCGGCGCCCTTCAGCGCCTCGGCCGCGCGGTCGAGGTCGCCGGGCGTGACCCGCGCGAGGGCCGCGATGACCGGTCCCCGGACGCTCGAGGCGATCTCGCGGACCGCCTCGAACTCGCCCTCGCTCGAGATCGGGAATCCCGCCTCGAGGATGTCGACGCCGAGGCGCGAGAGCTGCTCGGCGATCTCGACCTTCTCGGCCTTCGTCAGCGCGATGCCGGGCGCCTGCTCGCCGTCGCGCAGGGTCGTGTCGAAGATCCGTACGACGTCGGGGTCGTTCGTGTCAGGCATCCGGGATCACCTTCTCCTCGGAGTGCAACCAGGGCATCATCGGCCGGAGCTCGCGGCCAACGGTCTCGAGC
>DATBLY010000010.1:0-11468 GCA_036555125.1 Actinomycetota bacterium
GCCTCCTGGAGAGCCAGCGACCCGGCGATCTTGAACGCCATCTCCGACGAGTCGACCTCGTGGTACGCGTGCAGCTGCATCGGGCTGTGCGCGGCGCGTCCCTGCGTCCGTGAACGGAGCTCGGTCGCGTAGCCGAACAGCTCGGCGAGCGGCACGAGCACGAGGATCGACTTCTGCCCGCCCCGGTCGTCGATGCGCCCGATCCGCCCGCGGCGCGCGGTGACGTCGCCCATCACGTCACCCATGAACTCCTCGGGCGTGGTCACCTCGAACTCCATGACCGGCTCGAGCAGCACCGGATCGGCCCGTCGCGCCGCCTCCTTCACGCCCATCGAGCCGGCGATCTTGAACGCCATCTCCGACGAGTCGACCTCGTGGTACGACCCGTCGATCAGCGTGGCGCGGACGTCGACCATCGGGTAGCCGGCGAGGATGCCGTTGTCCAGCGCCTCCTGGATCCCCTGGTCGACCGCCGGGATGTACTCACGCGGGATCTTGCCGCCGACGATCTTGTTGATGAACTCGTACCCACCGCCGGGTCCGGTCGGCTCCAGGTCGATCACGACGTGCCCGAACTGGCCGCGACCGCCCGTCTGCCGGACGAACCGCGCCTCGACCTTGTGGACCTCGCGACGGATCGTCTCGCGGTACGCCACCTGGGGCTTGCCGACGTTCGCGTCGACGCCGAACTCACGCTTCAGCCGGTCCACCAGGATGTCGAGGTGGAGCTCGCCCATCCCCGAGATCACGGTCTGCCCGGTCTCGTCGTCGTACTTCACGACGAACGTGGGGTCCTCGTCCGCGAGCTTCGCGAGCCCGTTGCCGAGCTTGTCCTGGTCGGCCTTCGTCTTCGGCTCGACGGCGACGGAGATCACCGGCGTCGGGAACGTGATCGTCTCCAGGATCACCGGCTGGTCGGGGTCGCAGATCGTGTCGCCGGTGGTTGCGTGCTTCAGACCGACGACCGCGACGATGTCGCCGGTGTACGCGGCGTCCTTGTCCTCGCGATGGTTCGCGTGCATCTGCAGGATGCGCCCGATGCGCTCCTTCCGATCCTTCGTGGAGTCCACGACGTGCGAGCCCGCCCGCAGGACCCCCGAGTACACGCGGAGGTAGGTGAGACGGCCCACGTAGGGGTCGGACATGATCTTGAACGCGAGCGCCGAGAACGGCTCGTCGTCGCTCGGGTTGCGGATCACGTCGGCGCCGCCCGGGGTCGTGCCCTCGACCGGCCGGACGTCGAGCGGGGACGGGAGGAAGTGAACGATCGCGTCGAGCAAGGGCTGGACGCCCTTGTTCTTGAACGCGGAGCCCACGAGCACCGGGACCCCCTCGCCGGCGAGGGTCGCGCGACGGATCGCGCGCCGCAGCTCGTCGACGGTGGGTTCCTCCTCGTGCACGAACTTCTCCATGAGCGCCTCGTCGTGATCGGCGAGCTTCTCGAACAGGTCGTGGCGGGCGGCGTTCGCGGCATCCACGTAGTCCTCGGGGATGTCGGTGTCCTTCCACTCCTCGCCCATCTCGCCTTCCCAGTAATGGCCCTTCATCTCCACGAGGTCGATCACCCCGTGGAAGTCGGCCTCGGCGCCCCACGGGAGCTGCAGGACGAGGGGGTTCGCGTTCAGGCGGTCGACGATCATGTCGACCGTCCGGCCGAAGTCGGCGCCGGTGCGGTCCATCTTGTTGATGAAGCACATCCGCGGCACCCGGTACCGGTCGGCCTGTCGCCAGACGGTCTCGGTCTGCGGCTCGACGCCGGCGACCGAGTCGAAGACGGCGACGGCGCCGTCGAGGACGCGGAGGCTGCGCTCCACCTCCACGGTGAAGTCGACGTGACCGGGGGTATCGATGATGTTGATCCAGTGGCCCTTCCACTGGCAGGTGGTGGCGGCGGACGTGATCGTGATCCCGCGCTCGCGCTCCTGGACCATCCAGTCCATCTGCGCGGTGCCTTCGTGGACCTCGCCGATCTTGTACGCCTTCCCGGTGTAGTACAGGATCCGCTCGGTCGTCGTGGTCTTGCCCGCGTCGATGTGGGCCATGATCCCGATGTTGCGCGTGCGCGCCAGCGGGTACTCACGGATATCCAGGCCCTTGCCGGGCCGGCCCTTCACGTCCTGATCGGTCTGTGCCACCTGCATCGTCTCCGCGGGGACGGCCATCAGCCCGTCCCCCTCTCACCAGAAACCGGCCCCGAGAGGCCGGCTCGACGTTCCTCTTCGATCACCATCGGTAGTGCGCGAATGCCCGGTTCGCCTCGGCCATCTTGTGCATGTCCTCGCGCCGCTTGACCGAGGTCCCCGTTCCGTTCGCCGCGTCCATGATCTCGGCGACGAGACGCTCCGCCATCGACGGCTCGCGGCGCTGACGGCTGTAGTTGACGAGCCACCGGAGCGCCAGGGTGGTCCCGCGCTGCGGCTTGACCTCGATCGGTACCTGATAGGAGGCGCCACCGACCCTGCGGGACTTCACCTCGAGCATCGGGCGGACGTTCTCCACGGCCTTCTTGAGCGTGATCACCGGATCGTTCGCCGTGCGCTCGGAGATGACCTCGAGCGCCTTGTAGACCGTGCGTTCGGCGACCGTCTTCTTCCCGTGCAACAGCACCTTGTTGACCAACTGGGTGACCAGGGGGTTCTGATACACGGGGTCCGGCAGGACCTCGCGGCGAGCGGCGGCGCCCTTGCGCGGCATCGTTACTCGGCACCCTTCTTCGCGCCGTAGCGCGAGCGCGCCTGCTTGCGGTCTTTCACCCCGGCCGTGTCGAGGGTGCCCCGGACGATCTTGTAGCGCACGCCCGGCATGTCCTTCACCCGTCCACCGCGGACGAGCACGATCGAGTGCTCCTGTAGGTTGTGACCCACGCCCGGGATGTACGCGGTCACCTCGATCTGCGAGGTGAGCCGGACGCGGGCGACCTTGCGCAGTGCGGAGTTCGGCTTCTTCGGGGTGGCGGTGTAGACGCGCGTGCAGACGCCCCGCCGCTGGGGGGAACCCTTCAGCGCCGGGCTCTTCGTCTTCGTCTTGGGCTGCTTGCGGCCCTTCCGAACGAGTTGTTGGATCGTGGGCATGGCTGCCTCGTCTGCACTCTGTCGTTGTCAAACACCGGAGCCGGGGTACCTCACCCAGACCCGCGGGCCGGGTTCCCGGCGCGCAGCGCACGCGCGACGCTTCCGGGGTCCTCCTCCGGATGGAGATAGGCGCGCCTGCTGGTCCGCCGAGCCGGGGCGCGACCGGTAAAACTACAGGTCACACGCACGGAGTGTCAACCTGGGCCGGCGGGTACGGTCCGTCCGTGTCCGCCACACGCCCGGACCTGCCGGACCTCGCCCGGGTCGCGGAGCTCGCCGCCCGTGGGGGTGGCGAGGTCATCCTCGGGACCGAGGCCGCGGAGGCGGGCACCCCGGAGCTCAAGGGTTCCGGCGACTACGTGACCGCGGTCGATCGCGCGAGCGAGGCGGCGATCGTCCGGCTCCTCGCCGAGGCCACGCCCGGCATCCCGGTGGTGGGCGAAGAGGGCGGAGGTCGGTCCGGGGACCAGTACTGGCTGGTGGATCCCCTGGACGGCACCACGAACTTCCTGCACGGGTTCCCGGTCGTCGCCGTCTCGGTGGCCCTGGTCCGCGACGGCGCTCCCGTCGCGGGGGCCGTCCATGCGCCCTTCCTGGGCGACACGTACCGTGCGGCTGTGGGGTCCGGTGCGTGGCGCGTGGCGGCCGACGGGACCCGGTCCCCGATCGAGGTCTCCCGTCGTCCGGTCGAGCGGGCGATCGTGGGCACGGGATTCCCGTTCCGTCGCAAGGATCTCCTGGATCGGTACCTGCGGACGATGGGGGCCGCGCTCGCCCGCTTCGAGGATCTCCGCCGCCCGGGCGCGGCGGCCCTCGACCTGGCGTGGGTCGCGTCCGGCGTGTTCGACGGGTTCTTCGAGCTGTCCCTTGCCCCGTGGGATGTGGCGGCCGGCGCCGTCCTGATCGCGGAAGCCGGCGGCGTGGTCACGGACTGGCGCGGAGGTGCCGGCTATCTCTCCGGGAACATCCTGGCCGGCTCCCCGGAGGTGCACGCCGAACTCATGAGGATCGCCACGACCGCACCATGAGCCGACGTCGCCGGGCGCGGATCCTCGCGCACGCTCGGAGCCTGATCGGGGATCGGGCGCCCGACGTGGCGACCCACCGCTGAACGAGGCCGGGCCTCCCGGAACGACGGCATCCAGCCGGATGCGCGGCCCGTCGGCCCGAGCGACGAAGAAGGCCCCGGGCGAGCCCGGGGCCTTCGACGTCCGGCGATCGCCGAGCGCTACTCGTCCTCCGAGGCGGAGAGCGATCCGCCCAGCATCTGTTCGGCCTGCTCGCGCGTGAGGCCGACCAGCGCCGGCTCGCCACCCTCGACCGCGGCCTGCTCGGCGATCACGCGCTGACGCTCCAGCCAGTACTCGGGGATCGCATCGGGCTTGATCCGCACCTGGACGTTGCGGTACCGATGCATGCCCGTGCCGGCGGGGATCAGCTTGCCGATGATCACGTTCTCCTTCAGGCCGAGCAACGGATCGGACTTCGCCCCGATCGCCGCGTCGGTGAGCACGCGCGTCGTCTCCTGGAAGGAGGCCGCCGAGAGCCACGAGTCCGTCGCGAGCGAGGCCTTCGTGATCCCGAGCAGGACGGGGCGCGCCGACGCCGGAACGCCGCCGTTCTCGACGACCTCGGCGTTGCGCTCCTCGAACGCCCGCCGGGCGATCATGTCTCCGGGGAGGAACTCCGTGTCGCCGGGCTCGATGATGTGCACCTTGCGCAGCATCTGTCGGGCGATCAGCTCGATGTGCTTGTCGTGGATCGTGACGCCCTGGCTCCGGTAGACCTGCTGGACCTCCTCCACCATGTGGAGCTGCAGGGCCATCACGCCCTCGACCCGCAGCTTCTCGTGGGGGTTGACCGACCCCTCGGTGAGCTGCTGGCCGACGACCACGGCGTCGCCGTCGGACACGGTCAGGCGCGCCCGGTACGAGACCGGGTACTCCACCATGTCCTCGCCGTCCTCCGAGGTCACCCGGATCCGGCGGACGTGCTTCTCCTCGTCGTCCTCGATCGCGACGACGCCGGACAGCTCGGTGATCTGCGCCTCGCCCTTGGGCTTGCGCGCCTCGAACAGCTCGACGACGCGCGGGAGGCCGTGCGTGATGTCCTCGCCGGCGATGCCGCCCGTGTGGAACGTCCGCATCGTGAGCTGCGTGCCCGGCTCGCCGATCGACTGCGCGGCGATGATCCCGACCGACTCACCGATGTCCACGAGCCGGCCGCTCGCGAGGTTCCGGCCGTAGCAGAGGCGGCAGACGCCGACCTCGGCCTCGCAGGTCACGACCGAGCGGACCTGGACGGACTCGACGCCCGAGGCCACCACGGTCTCGGTGAGCTCGTCGGTCAGCTCCTCGCCCGCCTGGGCGATCTTCTTGCCGCCGACCTTCACGTCCTCGGCCAGCACCCGCCCGAAGAGGCTGGTGTCGACGTGGGAGGCACGGATCGTGGACCCGTCGGGTCGGACCACGTTGACCTCGACGGGGATGCTCCGGTCGGACCCGCAGTCGTCCTCCCGGACGATCAGCTCCTGAGCGACGTCGACCAGACGTCGCGTCAGGTAGCCGGAGTCGGCGGTCCGCAGCGCCGTGTCGGCCAGGCCCTTGCGCGCGCCGTGCGTCGAGATGAAGTACTCGAGCACGGACAGGCCCTCGCGGAAGTTCGACTTGATCGGCCTCGGGATGATCTCGCCCTTCGGGTTGGCCACCAGCCCACGCATGCCCGCGAGCTGGCGGATCTGCATGATGTTCCCGCGTGCACCCGAGTTCGCCATCATGAAGATCGGGTTCGTGACGGTGAACTGGGCCTCCATGGCGTCCTTCACCTCGTCCGTCGCCTGGGTCCAGATCTCGATCAGCTCCTGGCGGCGCTCGTCGTCCGTGATGATCCCCTTGCGGTACTGGGTCTCGACCTTGGACGCGCGCTTCTCGTGCTCGTCGAGGATCTTCGCCTTGTCCGGGGGCGTGGTGACGTCCTCGACGCCGAGCGTCACGCCCGCGCGGGTCGCGTAGTGGAACCCCAGGTTCTTGAGGTTGTCCAAGACCTGCTCGACGGTCGCCCGGTCGTACCGGTGGACGGTCTCGTCGACGAACCGGGCGACGTCGCCCTTCAGGACGTGCTGGTCGCGGTACTCGAAGTCGTCGGGGAAGGCCTGGTTGAAGATGACCCGCCCGATCGTCGTGCGGATCACCGGGGTGCGGCCGTCGCCGTCCCACCCTTCGGGCACCAGCTCCGGCGGGAGCGCCTTGCCCTCGAGGCGGATCCGGATCGGGCTGTGGAGCGAGTAGCCCTTGTCGTAGGCGAGGAGCGCCTCGGCCGGCGACCCGAAGGCGGGCGTCTGCTCCTCCTTGACGTCCTCCTCGATCGCGAGCGTGAGGTAGTACATACCGAGGACCATGTCCTGGGTCGGCGTGGCGATCGGGCGCCCGTGCGCGGGCGACAGGATGTTGTTCGTCGACAGCATCAGGATCCTGGCCTCGGCCTGCGCCTCGGCCGACAGCGGCACGTGGACCGCCATCTGGTCCCCGTCGAAGTCCGCGTTGAACGCCGCGCACACGAGCGGGTGGATCTTGATCGCCTTGCCCTCGACCAGGACCGGCTCGAATGCCTGGATCCCGAGTCGGTGCAGGGTGGGTGCCCGGTTCAGGAGCACGGGATGCTCGCGGATGACCTCCTCGAGCACGTCCCACACCTGCGGACGGGCCCGCTCGACCATCCGCTTCGCGCTCTTGATGTTCTGCGCCAGGTTCTGGTCGACGAGCCGCTTCATCACGAACGGCTTGAACAGCTCCAGCGCCATCTGCTTGGGCAGACCGCACTGGTGCAGGCGGAGCTCCGGGCCGACCACGATCACGGAGCGGCCCGAGTAGTCCACGCGCTTGCCGAGCAGGTTCTGGCGGAACCGGCCCTGCTTGCCCTTCAGCATGTCCGAGAGCGACTTCAGCGGCCGGTTGCCGGGGCCCGTGACCGGGCGGCCGCGGCGTCCGTTGTCGAACAGCGCGTCGACCGCTTCCTGCAGCATCCGCTTCTCGTTGTTCACGATGATCTCGGGCGCCTGCAGGTCGAGCAGCCGCTTCAGCCGGTTGTTCCGGTTGATCACGCGCCGATACAGGTCGTTGAGGTCCGAGGTCGCGAACCGACCACCGTCGAGCTGCACCATCGGGCGCAGGTCCGGCGGGATCACGGGGACGGCGTCGAGGACCATCCCGAGCGGCGTCGAACGCCCTTCGACGAAGTTCGACACGACCTTCAGGCGCTTGATCGCCTTCAGCCGGCGGGTGCCCTTGCCGTTCTCGATCTGGTCGCGGAGCGACTCCGCCTCGCCCTCGACGTCGTAGTCCTGCAGCAGCCGCTTGATCGCCTCTGCGCCCATGCCGCCTTCGAAGTAGTCGCCGAACCGCTCGCGCAACGAGCGGTACACGGCGTCGTCGGCGACGAGCTGCTTCACGGACAGCCCCTTGAAGGCCGACAGGACGTCGTCGAGGTGCTGGGCCTCGCGGGCCGCCTCCTCGGTCCGGCGCTCGATCTCGCGCTGGGCCTCGCGCTTGGCCGCGGACAGCTGCGCGCCCTTGGCGCCTTCCCCCTCGAGCTCCTTCAGCCGGTCCTCGAGCTCGGAGAGGCGCCGCTTGATCCAATCGTCGCGGTCCGCGTCGATGTCCTTCTTCTCCTGCTCGAGCTCGGCCTCGATCTCGGGCAGGTCCTTGTGACGGCGATCCTCGTCGACCCGCGTGATCACGTAGGCCGCGAAGTAGATGATCCGCTCGAGGTCCTTCGGCGCCAGGTCGAGCAGGTAGCCCAGGCGGCTCGGGACGCCCTTGAAGTACCAGATGTGGGTCACGGGGGCGGCGAGCTCGATGTGGCCCATCCGGTCGCGCCGGACCTTGCTGCGCGTGATCTCGACCCCACAGCGCTCACAGATGATGCCCTTGAAGCGGACGCGCTTGTACTTGCCGCAGTGGCATTCCCAGTCCCGCGTCGGACCGAAGATCCGCTCGCAGAACAGGCCATCCTTCTCCGGCTTCAGCGTCCGGTAGTTGATGGTCTCCGGCTTCTTGACCTCGCCGTTGGACCAGGCGCGGATCTGATCCGCGGTGGCCAGGCCGATCCGGAGCTCATCGAAGTAGTTGACGTCCAGCACTTAGCCGCTCGCCTCCCTTGCGCCTCGTGGGCGTGGCTCGCTCTCCACCAGGTTCAACGCTCGTGTGTTCCCGGAGCTCAATCGAAGTCCGCCCCGGCCGGCTCCCGACGGGACAGGTCGATCCCGAGCTCCTCGGCCGCCCGGAACACGTCCTCGTCGGTCTCGCGCAGCTCGATCTCCTCGCCCGAGCTGGAGCGGACCTCCACGTTCAGGCACAGGGACTGCATCTCCTTGATCAGGACCTTGAACGACTCGGGGATCCCCGGCTCGGGGATGTTCTCGCCCTTGACGATGGCCTCGTAGACCTTCACGCGGCCGAGCACGTCGTCCGACTTGATCGTGAGCAGCTCCTGCAGGGCGTACGCGGCGCCGTAGGCCTCGAGGGCCCACACCTCCATCTCGCCGAACCGCTGCCCACCGAACTGGGCCTTCCCGCCCAGCGGCTGCTGCGTGATCATCGAGTAGGGGCCGGTCGACCGGGCGTGGATCTTGTCGTCCACCAGGTGGAGCAGCTTCAGGATGTAGGCCACCCCGACCGTGACGGGCTCCTCGAAGGGCTGCCCGGACCGCCCGTCGAACAGGCGAGCCTTCCCGACGTCGTCGATCAGCTTCTGCCCGTCGGCGTTCGGGTGCGAGCTCCGGATCGCCTCCAGGATCTCGCCCTCGCGCGCGCCGTCGAACACGGGCGTCGCCACGTGCACCGGGCCCGGGTGGTCGGTCCCGTCCTTCGTGAAGCCCACCAGGGACGCGTAGCCCAGGTGCGCCTCGAGGACCTGCCCCAGGTTCATCCGGGAGTGGACGCCGAGCGGGTTCAGGATGATGTCGACGGGGGTCCCGTCCTCGAGGAACGGCATGTCCTCCTCGGGCAGGATCGTCGAGATGACGCCCTTGTTCCCGTGGCGCCCCGCCAGCTTGTCGCCGTCGGAGATCTTCCGCTTCTGGGCGACGTAGACGCGGACCAGCTGGTTCACGCCGGGCGACAGCTCGTCGCCGTCCTCGCGGCTGAACACGCGGACCCCGATCACCTTGCCCTGCTCGCCGTGCGGGACCTTGAGCGAGGTGTCGCGGACCTCGCGCGCCTTCTCACCGAAGATCGCGCGGAGCAACCGCTCCTCGGGCGTCAGCTCCGTCTCGCCCTTCGGCGTCACCTTCCCGACCAGGTAGTCGCCGGGGTTCACCTCGGCGCCGATCCGGACGATGCCCCGTTCGTCGAGGTCCTTCAGGATCTCCTCGGAGACGTTCGGGATGTCCCGGGTGATCTCCTCCGCGCCGAGCTTGGTGTCGCGGGCATCGACCTCGTGCTCCTCGATGTGGATCGAGGTGAGCAGGTCGTCCTTGACCAGCCGCTCGGAGATGATGATCGCGTCCTCGTAGTTGTGGCCCTCCCACGGCATGTAGGCGACCACGAGGTTCTTGCCCAGCGCGATCTCGCCCGCCTCGGTGGACGGGCCGTCGGCGATGACCTGGCCCTTGGCCACGCGATCGCCGACCTGGACGATCGGCTTCTGGTTGATGTTCGTTCCCTGGTTCGACCGGCGGAACTTCAGGAGCTTGTAGACCCGCAGGTTGCCGGTCCGCTCCTTGACGACGATCTCCTCCGCGGAGACCTCCTCGACCGTCCCCGCCTCGAGCGTGATCACCACGTCGCCCGCGTCGACCGCGGCGCGGAACTCCACGCCCGTCCCGACGAGCGGCGCCTCGGACCGGAGCAGCGGCACCGCCTGGCGCTGCATGTTGGCGCCCATCAGGGCGCGGTTGGCGTCGTCGTGCTCGAGGAAGGGGATCAGGGCCGCCGCCACCGACACGAGCTGCTTCGGCGACACGTCCATGTAGTCGACCTCGTCCGGGGGCACGGAGTCCACCTCGCCGCCCTTGCGGCGCACCAGGACCGTGGACTCGGTGAACCGGCCGAGCTTGTCGATCGGCGCGTTCGCCTGGGCGATGACGTGCTTGTCCTCCTCGTCGGCGGACAGGTAGTCGATCTTGTCGGTGACCTTGCCGCCCTGTACCCGGCGGTAGGGCGTCTCGATGAACCCGAACTGGTTGATCCGCCCGAACGTGGACAGCGATCCCATCAGGCCGATGTTCGGGCCTTCCGGGGTCTCGATCGGGCACATCCGGCCGTAGTGCGATGGGTGGACGTCGCGGACCTCGAACCCGGCCCGCTCCCGCGAGAGGCCGCCCGGACCCAGCGCCGACAGGCGGCGCTTGTGCGTCAGGCCGGCCAGCGTGTTGGTCTGGTCCATGAACTGCGAGAGCTGCGAGGTCCCGAAGAACTCCTTGATCGACGCAACGACCGGCCGGATGTTGATCAGGGTCTGCGGGGTGATCGCCTCGACGTCCTGGGTCGTCATGCGCTCCTTCACGACCCGCTCCATGCGCGAGAGGCCGATCCGGATCTGGTTCTGGATCAGCTCGCCCACCGAGCGGATCCGCCGGTTGCCGAAGTGATCGATGTCGTCGGGGTCGTAGCCCTCCTCGCCGGCGTGGAGCTTCACCAGGTAGCGGACCGTCTTGACGATGTCCTCGAACGTCAGCACGGCCTTGTACTTGGGCGCGCCGGCGCCGGTCTCGTCCTTCTGCAGCTCGGCGAACACCCGGTAGCGGATCTGCTCCCAGGCCTTCCTGTCCGGGTTGTCCAGCTCCGCGATCGCCTTCGCGTGCGCGCGCAGCTGCTTCAACGCGTCGCCGGCGGCCGGGCCGAGCTTCTTGTCGACCTTGTGACGCCCGACCCGCGCCAGGTCGTAGCGCTTCGGGTTGAAGAACAGGTTCTCCAGCAGGGTGCGCGCCGAGTCCGCCGTGGGCGGCTCGCCGGGACGCAGCTTGCGGTAGATGTCCTCGAGCGCCTCCTCCTGGGTCTCGACGTGATCCTTCTCCAGGGTGAGTTGGACGGAGGGAGCCTGGTCGAACAACGTCAGGATCTCGTCGGCGGTCCAGCCCAGCGCCTTCAGCAGGACCGTCACGCTCTGCCGGCGCTTGCGGTCGATCCGCACGCCCACCGTGTCCTTCTTGTCCACGTCGAACTCGAGCCAGGCGCCCCGGCCCGGGATGATCTTCGCGACGTAGATGTCGCGATCGGACGTCTTGTCGGGCTCCTTGCTGAAGTAGACGCCCGGCGACCGGACGAGCTGCGAGACGACGACGCGCTCGGTCCCGTTGATGATGAAGGTGCCCCGCTCGGTCATGATCGGGAAGTCCCCCATGAAGACTTCCTGCTCCTTGATCTCGCCGGTCACCTTGTTGACGAAGGTGGCCTCGAC
>DATBLY010000012.1:0-3908 GCA_036555125.1 Actinomycetota bacterium
CGTCCGAGGCCGAACGAGCGCACGCCCTCCCGCGTCCCGTAGCTCAGGTACATCGTCGAGGCCGCGACGCGCTCGAAGCCAGCTTCGTGCAGGAGCCCTCGGAGCGCACGGCCGCGGTGCGGGTCGAGCCCCCACTCGCGCTGCCAGAGCTCCTCGCGGATCGCGTAGAACCGGCGCAGGATCGGCTCGTCGGGACCGGCCAGGATCAGTCCCCCGTACTCCACGGACGCGACGCCGACCACGCCGCCCGGCTTCAGGACGCGCCGGATCTCGCGCAGGCCGTCGACGGGACGCTCGAGCGTCTCCAGCATCGAGTGGGCGAGACACGCGTCGAACGTGTCGTCGGGCAGGTCCAGCCGATAGACGTCGCCCACGCGGAACTCGACGTTGCCGATCCCCAGCGCCTCGGCGTACGCCCTCGCGTCGTCGAAGTCGTCCTCGAAGTCGACGCCGATCAGGCTCCGGACGTGGTGCGCCAGCCCGAGCGAGATCGTGCCCGGCCCGCACCCCACGTCCAGGATGTCGGTCTCCGGGGTGAGGTGCGGGATCAGGAAGTCCGCGTAGACGCCGGCGCTGCGTTGCGCGATGCGCTGCTCGAACGACACGGGGCCGGAGTGTAGGGGGTCGCGCCGCGGCGCAACGGTCCCCGATGTGACCGCGGGTTCTCGGCGCGACTCGGCCGGTCCTCCATCGGTTCACGCCGAGGACGACCACGCCTCGATCCACCCGCCGATCCGATCGCGCATCACGACGTTCCCCTTCGCGTCCATCACGGCGTGCGCGCGCCGGAGCTGCTCGAGCGCCTCCTCCGGCCGGCCGGCGGCGCGGCGGACCTCCGCCGCGGCGAGCGCGGCGTCGACGATCGTGTCCACGAGGTCGACCGACTCCGCCATCGCGAGGGCTTCGTCCGCCAGTCGGCTCGCCCCCGCGAGGTCCCCTCGCCGGGCGAGGATGCGCGCGCGCGTCGATCGCCATCCGACCTCGGCCGCCATGTCCTCGGTCGAGCCGGCCTCCTCGGCGACGCGGCTCATCTCCTCGGCCTCGTCGAGGCGGCCTCGGTCCAGGAACACCTGGCTCAGGCTCACGGCGTGGCTCGAGAGATAGCCCTGGTCCCCGAACGCCCGCAGCCGCTCGAACCCCTGTTGCAGCACGCGCTCCCGCGCGTCGGGATCGTCGGCCCACTCCTCGATCAGGGCGTTCCCGAACGTGGTCGCGGCATGGAACAGGGCGGACCCGAGGTCGGCGAGGATCGCCCGCCCGCGATCGTGGATCTCCCGGCCCAGGTCGATCCGCCCCGACATCGCCTCGAACAACCCCTCGCAGATCAGCGTCCACGCCTCGATCCAGCGGTCCCCCGGGTGGCGGGCGCGTGTGTCCCGGCTCCAGGGGATCGCGTCCTCGGGCCGGGTCCTCCCCAGGACCTTCTCCATCGCCGCGCTCTCGACCGCGCGCGCGACCCCGACCCGGTCGCCGGCCCGTTCCGCATGGATGCCGGAGCGCAAGGCCGCCGCCTCGCCGGCGACGGCGAGTCCCCGCATCTGGGCGACCATCGCGAGCGCGGTCCAGGCCCGCACGAGCCCCTCGTCGTCCCCGACGGACTCGAGGTATGGGATCGCGGCCTGCGCCTCGCGTTCGAGCTCCTCGGCCGTGCCCTCGGGCGCGACCGACATCCGGACGGTGATCTCCTCCAGGCGCGCCGCGATCGCCGTCCGGCGGTCGCCGTTCGCCTCGGCGAGCGCCAGCGCCTCGCGCAGGTCCGCCATCGCCGCGTCCGCCTCGCCGCGCTCGAACCGCGCCTCCGCTAACCGCACCAGGACGTCCGCCCGGATCGGGTCGTCCGGGTCGAGCAGGCGGGCCGCGCGTCCCAGCAGGTTCGCCGTCGCCGCCTTGTCGCCGCGGGCCGACGCGCGCCCGCCCGCACCGATCAGCTGCTCCGCGGCCGCGGCGGCGAGCGCCTGCCCGCGCTCGTCCACCGGTCCCAGCTCCGCCCGCAGGAGGTACGCGCGCTCCAGGTGGTAGGCGAGGATCTCCTGCAGCTCCGCGGCGCGCTCGCCGGCGACCTCGGACATCCACGCCGCGAACGCCTCGTGGAGCTCCGCGCGACGCTCCTTCGGCATCTGCTGGTACGCGGCGTCGCGGATCAGCTGGTGCCGGAAGCGGAAGGCATCCTCGCCGGCGAGCGTGGCGCGCTCGGGGCGGATCAGGTCGCGACGCACGAGCGACAGCAGGTGCTCCCGGACCCGCGGAGCATCGTCGGGCGCCGACAGGGCCACGACGCCGCCCACGTGGAACACCTTGCCCTCCACCGAAGCCCGCTCGATCGCCGCGCGCTCGTCGGGGCTCAGCCGGTCGAGCCGGGCCTGGAGCAGCGCGCTGATCGAGGCCGGGACGGCCAGGTCCCCCGGATCGCGGGTCGCGATCCAGCGATCGCCCTCCCGGACGAGCGACCCGTCGTCGATCAGCATCGCCACGAGCTGCTCGACGAACAGCGGGTTGCCCTCGCCGGCCTCGCGGATCCGCCGCCGCGCGTCCTCGGTCAGGTCGGCCCGGGTCAGCAGGTTCGAGATCAGCTCGTCCGACTCGGGCCCGCTCAGCGGCTCCAACAGGAACGTCGTGGCGTTGAGCTTCCCGCCGCCCCACGACGGGCGCGCATCCAAGAGCTCGGGTCGCGCCGAGCACAGCAACAGGATCGGCGCGTCGCGCGACCAGTCCGCGACGTGCTCGAGCAGATCCAGGAGCGCCGGCTCGGCCCAGTGGATGTCGTCGACGACCGCGACGAGCGGGGCGTCCGTCGCGAGCCGCTCGAGGACCTTCCGGACGGCGCGGTGCGTGTCCTCGACGGTCGCCGTCTGCCCGGGCAGGCCCAGCAGCGGCAGGAGACGCTCGGCGATCGCCGCGGCCTCCGGGTCGTCGGTCAGCAGCGCGCCGACCTTGGCGCGGACGGCGTCGGGCCCGTCCGCCTCGGCGATCCCCGCGGCCTCGGTGAGCATCTCGACGACCGGCCAGTACGTGATGCCCTCGCCGTACGCCAGGCACGCGCCGTGGATCGCCCGGACGGCCTCGCGTGCACGCTGCAGGAACTCGAGGATCAGGCGCGACTTCCCCACGCCCGCGGGGCCGAGGACGGTGACGAGCGCGCAGGCCCGGTCCCGCGTCGAGCGGCGGAGCGCGTCGGCGAGCGCATCCAGCTCGTTCCCACGGCCCACGATCGGCGTGTCGAAGCGCCGCGCGACGCCTTCGGTCCCGGTCACGGCCTCCAGACGGAACGCGACGACCGGCTCGGCCTTGCCCTTCGCCTCCACCGGGTCGACCGCCGCAGCCGTGACCGCGTCGCGCACGAGTCCGTACGTGTCTTCGCCCAGGAGGATCCCGCCTGGGTTCGCCGCCTGCTCCAGGCGTGCGGCGACGTTGACGGCATCGCCGGTCGCCAGCGTCTGCGCGCCGGTCCCGACGACCACCTCGCCGGTGTTGACGCCGATCCGCATCGACACCGTGACGCCGAAGTCGCGCTCGAGCTCCCCGTTCAGCTCCCGCAACCGCTCGCGCATCTCCGCGGCGGCGCGCACGGCGCGGAGCGCGTCGTCCTCGTGCACGAGCGGGACGCCGAACACCGCCATCACCGCGTCGCCGATGAACTTCTCGACCGTGCCGCCGTGGGCTTCCAGGACGGAGCGCATCTCGTCGAAGTACCGGCCCATCACGCGGCGGACGGTCTCCGGGTCCAGCCGCTCGCCCATCGCGGTCGAGCCCGTGACGTCGCAGAAGAGGATCGTGACGGTCTTGCGCAGGTCCGGCGCCGTGGGCGCGGGGACCAGCGCGGCGCCGCACGCGCTGCAGAACCGTGCGTCGTCCGCGTTCTCGCGACCGCACGAGGAACACGTCAGCACGGCGCGAGTCTACGGTCGGGG
>DATBLY010000086.1:0-12939 GCA_036555125.1 Actinomycetota bacterium
GACCAGGCCGACGCGGCCGGCCGGATCTTCGAGGAGCTCCTGACCCTGCTCGAGCGCGGGCACGACCTCACCGACGCGTCGGTCGGGCAGGCGATCGACATGGTGAAGGGCAACGGCAGCGACACGGGCGGGCAGGTGCCCATCCGCGCGAGCGAGGTGCTCGGCGACCGCCTGCTGACCGGACGGGGCAAGGGCATCACGCCGCAGACGATCGGGCAGAAGCGGTACGTGGATGCGATCCGGTCCTCGACCGTGACGTTCGCGATCGGTCCGGCGGGCACGGGCAAGACCTACCTCGCGGTCGCGACCGCCGTGCGTGCGCTGCAGGAGCGGCAGGTCACGCGCCTGATCCTCACGCGGCCGGCGGTCGAGGCGGGCGAGCGACTCGGGTACCTGCCGGGCACCCTCTTCGAGAAGATCGACCCGTACATGCGCCCGCTCTACGACGCGATGTTCGAGATGACGGGGGCGGACACGCTCTCACGGCTGATGGAGCGGGGGACGGTCGAGGTCGCGCCGCTCGCGTTCATGCGAGGCCGATCGCTGAACGACGCGTTCATCATCCTCGACGAGGCGCAGAACACGACGCCCGAGCAGATGAAGATGTTCCTGACGCGGATGGGGTTCGGCTCGAAGGCGGTCGTGAACGGCGACTCGACCCAGACGGACCTGCCGTCCGGACAGACCTCCGGGCTGGCCGCGATCGAGGAGATCCTCGCCGACATCGACGGGATCTCGTTCTGCCACCTGGGAGCTCGGGACGTCGTGCGCCACAAGATCGTCCAGGACATCGTCGAGGCCTACCGCGTCCACGGCGAGCAGCGGTCCGGGGCCGGGGGGCAGGGCTCGTGAACGACGACGGTGGCCATCCGGCCGTCCTGATCTCGAACCGGCAACGGGCGCCGATCGACGAGGTCTCGCTGATCGCGCTCGCGCGGGAGACGTTACGCGGCGAGGGCGTCGACCGGGCGGAGCTCTCGGTGTCCTTCGTCGATGACGAGGAGATGGCCGACCTCCACGTGCGGTTCATGGGCGAGGAGGGGCCGACGGACGTGCTGTCCTTCCCCCTCGACGATGCGGACGGCGGCGGCGTGCGGCTCTTGGGCGACGTCGTGATCGCGCCGGCCGTGGCGGCCCGCAACCATCCGGACGACCCTCAGGCCGAGATCCGGCTCCTGCTGGTCCACGGGATCCTGCACGTCCTCGGCTACGACCACGAGGAGGACGACGAGCGCGCCGAGATGTGGGCGCGGCAGGAGCGCTACAGCGGGGTGCGGGTGCCGTGAACTGGCTGTGGGTCCTCGTGATCGTGTTCGTGATCCTCGGGTCGCTGCTCGCGCTCGCCGAGGCAGCGCTGACGCGCATGACCCGCGTCCGCGCGCTGTCCCTGCAGGAGGAGGGCCGACGCAACGCGGCGGTGCTCGTGCGCCTCGAATCCGACCCGCCCCGCTACCTCAACTCGGTCTACCTCTGCGTGATGATCGTGCAGAACGGCTCCGCGATCCTCGTCGCGTTCCTCGCCGAGCGGGCGTTCGACAGCCTCGGGGTCACGATCGCGTCGCTCGTCTTCACGCTCCTGTACTTCGTCCTGGTCGAAGCGATGGCCAAGACGTTCGGCGTGCTGCACTCCGACCGGGTCGCCCTGGCGCTCTCGCCGCTCGTGTTCTTCCTGGGTCGGGTGCTCGCGCTCCCGACGCGGTTGCTGATCGGCCTCGCGAACTTCCTGCTGCCCGGGAAGGGGCTGAAGCAGGGTCCCTTCGTCTCCGAGGAGGAGATCCGCTCGATGGCCGTCGTCGGCCACGAGGAGGGCTCGATCGAGGAGGAGGAGAAGGAGCTGATCCACTCGATCTTCGAGTTCGGCGACACGATCGTGCGCGAGGTGATGGTGCCGCGACCCGACATCATCGCGATCGAGCACGACCAGACGCTGCGGGACGTCCAGGCCCTGGTGCTCGAGCACGGGCTCTCGCGGATCCCGGTGTACCGCGAGGACCTGGACCACTGCATCGGGATCGTGTTCGCCAAGGACGTGCTGAAGGCGCTGCATCAGGGGCACGCCGACATGCCGCTCGCCGAGATCGTCCGGCCCGAGATCTACGTCCCCGAGACCAAGAAGGCCGCCGACCTGCTGCGCGACATGCAACGCGACAAGTTCCACCTGGCCCTCGTGACCGACGAGTACGGATCGGTGACGGGCCTGGTATCGCTCGAGGACCTGCTCGAGGAGCTCGTGGGTGAGATCGCGGACGAGTACGACCAGGAGGAGCCGGAGATCGTGCAGGTCGATGGCGGCGCCTACCGCGTGTCGGGCAAGGCCTCGATCGACGACGTGAACGAGATCCTCGAGGCTCAGCTCCCCGACGAGGAGTGGGACACGGTCGCCGGCCTCGTCCTGGATCTGTTCGGGCGGATCCCGCGCCAGGGCGAGGAGATCACGTTCGAGGGGCTCCGCTTCCGCGCCGAGGAGATCCAGGGTCGGCGGATCGCGACGGTCCTGATCACGCGCGTCGACGCGGTGCCGGTCTCCGCCGAGCCGGCCGTGGAGGAGCGGGAGGGCTCGGCGTGAGCGGGCCGCGCGCCGACGTCGACGCGCTCGTGGCCGCCGCGCGCGCGGCCCGCGAGCGCGCGTACGCGCCGTACTCGAACTTCCTCGTGGGCGCGGCCGTGACCGATGACGGCGAGATCTTCGGCGCACCCAACATCGAGAACGCGAGCTACCCGATGTCGGTCTGCGCCGAGCGGAACGCGGTCGCCGTGGCGGTGGCCGCGGGGCATCGGCGGATCCGGGCCGTGGCCGTCGTCGGGAGCGGCGAGGCGCCCACCCCGCCCTGCGGGGGGTGCCGGCAGGTCCTGTACGAGTTCGGAGGCCCCGGACTCACCGTGATCTGCGAGTCGCCGTCCGGCGAGCGCCGAACGTGGGCGCTCGAGGATCTGCTGCCCGCCGCCTTCGGACCTCACGACCTGCCGGCATGAGCGGGTTCCGATCGGGGATCGTCGCCGTCGTCGGGCGGCCCAACGTCGGCAAGTCGACGCTCGTGAACGCGCTCGTCGGCCGGAAGGTGGCGATCGTCTCGGACAAACCCCAGACGACCCGGCGCCACATCCGCGCGATCTGGAACGCCGAGGACGCCCAGGTCGTGTTCACCGACACCCCCGGGTTCCACAAGCCGAAGACCCTGCTCGGCACGCGGACGAACGCGCTCGTGCGCGACGCCGTCGAGGGCGTCGATGTGGTGATCCAGGTCGTCGACGCGGCGGCCGGGGTCGGACGGGGGGACGCCTACGTCTTCGAGCAGCAGGTCGCGCCGGTGGCGGGCGTCAAGGTCTGCGCGGTCAACAAGGTGGACGCCGTCGGCCATCACGCCCTGGTGCCGCAGCTCGAGGCCGCCGCGGCGATCGGCCCGTTCGACGAGATCGTCCCGACGTCCGCGCGCGGGGGCAAGGGGATCGGACTGCTCCGCGATCTGATCCTCGACCGTCTCCCGGAGGGGCCGCCCCTGTATCCGCCCGACGACCTCACCGACCAGCCGCTCGAGGTCCAGCTCGCGGAGCTGATCCGCGAGCAAGCGCTGCACGTGACCCGGCAGGAGGTGCCGCATTCGATCGCCGTGGTGATCGAGGAGCTGGAGCACGAACCGGCGCTGACGTCCGTGCACGCCACCCTCGTCGTCGAGCGCGACTCCCAGAAAGGGATCGTGATCGGCAAGGGGGGCGAGACCCTCAAGACGATCGGGACGGCGGCCCGCCAGGAGATGGAGCGGCTGCTCGGCACGAAGGTCTTCCTCGACCTGCGGGTCAAGGTCGTCAAGGAGTGGCAGCGCGACCCGAAGGCCCTGGAGCGCTTGGGCTTCTGAGGCGCGGCTAGCGCACCTCGAGGGTGCCGATCATCTGCTCGTGCAGCGTGCATCGCAGCAGGTAGGTCCCGGGCTGGATGTCCAGTCCGTCCTCCGACCGATACGTGTCGCCGGGCCCGACCTCGATGTCGATCCCGCTCCCGTCGATCGTGAACGTGTGCACGGCCTCGCCGGTGTTCGTGAGCTCGAACGGCGACTCCGTCGCCACGATCGCGCAGGACGGATGGAAGGCGTAGTCCACCAGCTCGATCGAGAACGTCAGGTCCGCGCTCAGGTCGGCGCAATCCGCCGTGATCGTCGGAGAGGCATCGCCGTCGGCACCGGTGCACCCGGCGGTCAGGCTGACGACCGCCACGAGTATCGCGATCCTCCTCAGCACATCGGTCCTCCACTCCGACCATCTTCCAGGCGTTCGGCCGGGGAGCATAGCGACAGGGGTCCCGAAGCGCCGGTGGGCTACGATGGCCGGGAGCCGGTCCCAGGAGTCCCCATGTCCCAGCCAGCATCCATCCGGCCCCACTCGCCGACGATCGTGCCGCGCGAGGCGGCCCGCCTTGTCGCCCATACCGTCGCCGTCGACGCGGTCGGATTGGAGGAGCGCGCGGCGTCGCTCGCGAAGCGCTCGATCAAGAAGGACGCGAAGCTCTGGGCCCTCGACCTCGCGATCCGGTCGATGGACCTCACGACGCTCGAGGGCGCCGATACCGCGGGCAAGATCGTCGCCCTCTGCGCCAAGGCCGTCCGCCCCCAACCGACGGACGCGTCGATCCCCTCGGTCGCCGCCGTCTGCCTCTACCCGCAGCTCGTTCCGGTCGCGGCCGGGCAGCTGTCGGGATCGGGCGTCCACGTGGCGAGCGTCGCCGGGGGGTTCCCCAGCGGGCTCGGTCCGCTCGATGCCCGGCTGCGCGAGATCGCCGAGGTCGTGGAGCTCGGCGCGGACGAGGTCGACATCGTCCTGAACCGCTCGCTCTTCCTGGGGGGACGCTACGCGCAGGCGTTCGAGGAGCTCGTCGCGGCACGCGAGGCCGCCGGAGCCGCACATCTGAAGGTGATCCTCGAGACGGGCGAGCTCGGGAGCTACGACCGCGTCCGGCAGGCGTCGATGCTGGCGATGGCGGCGGGCGCGGACTTCGTCAAGACGTCCACCGGCAAGATCGGCACGAACGCCACGTTGCCGGTGGCACTGTGCATGCTGGAGGCGGTCCGGGACTTCCACCGCCAGACCGGCATCCGGATCGGCGTGAAGGTGGCCGGCGGCGTCCGCACCGCGAAGCAGGCCATCCAGTACCTGACGCTCGTCCACGAGACCCTCGGCGACGCCTGGCTGACGCCGGACCGCTTCCGGATCGGCGCCTCCTCGCTGCTGAACGACGTGCTGATGCAGATCGACAAGGAACGGACGGGGCGCTACCAGGGCCCCGACTACTTCACGATCGACTGAGCGCATGACCGACCGCACGAACGACCGCGCGCCCGAGGCCATCGAACATGCGTCGTCCGGGCCTCCGGCCTGGGGGTACGCGCCGGCACCCGAGTCGACCGAGATCGTCCGGCTCGAGGAACGCTACGGACTGTTCATCAACGGCGAGTTCGTCGAGCCGAAGTCCGGCCGTCGGTTCGAGACGATCAACCCCGCCACCGAGGACACGCTCGCGGAGGTCGCGGACGCCGGACCGGAGGACGTCGCGATCGCCGTCGAGGCCGCCCGCGACGCCTACGAGCGCCGGTGGCGCGAGCGCTCCGGCGCGGAGCGCGCGAAGTACCTCTATCGGATCGCCCGCCAGCTCCAGGAGCGCTCCCGAGAGTTCGCCGTGCTGGAGTCGATGAACGGCGGCAAGCCGATCAAGGAGTCACGCGACGTCGACCTGCCGCTCGCCGCCGCGCACTTCTTCTACTACGCGGGCTGGGCCGACAAGCTCGGGTACGCCTTCCCCGGCCGCGACCCGTCGCCGCTCGGCGTGGCGGGGCAGATCATCCCGTGGAACTTCCCGCTCCTGATGGCGGCCTGGAAGCTCGCCCCGGCGCTCGCCACCGGGAACACCGCGGTGCTGAAGCCGGCGGAGACGACGCCGCTGACCGCGTTGCTGCTGGCCCAGGTGATCCAGGAGGCCGAGCTGCCTCCGGGGGTCGTGAACGTCGTGACGGGCGCGGGCGACACCGGCGCCGCCCTCGTGGACGCGCCGGTGGACAAGATCGCCTTCACGGGCTCGACCGAGGTCGGCAAGATCATCCGTCGCGCGACCGCCGGGACCGGCAAGCGGCTCACGCTGGAGCTGGGCGGCAAGGCCGCGAACATCGTCTTCGAGGATGCGCCGCTCGACCAGGCCGTCGAGGGCGTCGTGAACGGGATCTTCTTCAACCAAGGGCACGTCTGTTGCGCGGGGTCGCGGCTCCTGGTGCAGGAGCCCGTCTTCGAGCCGCTGATCGAGAAGCTGAAGGCGCGGCTGCAGACGCTCCGCGTCGGCGACCCGCTGGACAAGAACACCGACGTCGGCGCGATCAACTCGCGCGTGCAGCTCGAGAAGATCGAGGAGCTCGTGGCGAGCGGGGTCGAGGAGGGCGCCGAGATCTATCAGCCCGAGTGCGTGCTACCGGAGCGCGGGTTCTGGTTCCGCCCGACGCTGTTCACCGGCGTCTCGCAATCGCACCGGATCGCCCGGGAGGAGATCTTCGGGCCCGTCCTGTCGATCCTGACGTTCCGCACGCCGGCCGAGGCGGTGGAGAAGGCGAACAACACGCCGTACGGGCTCTCGGCCGGCATCTGGACCGAGAAGGGCTCGCGGATCCTGTGGATGGCCGAGCGGATGCGCGCCGGCGTCGTGTGGGCCAACACGTTCAACCGCTTCGATCCCGCGTCGCCGTTCGGCGGGTACAAGGAGTCTGGGTTCGGGCGCGAGGGCGGGCTGCAGGGGCTCGAGCCGTACCTGCGGCTCGACGGCGCGAACGGGAGCGGCTCGTGACGGCGAGGAGGGGCGAGGACGAACGCCTCCCGGTCAAGCGGACGGCGAAGCTCTACGTCGGCGGCGCGTTCCCGCGGAGCGAGAGCGGGCGCTCCTACGAGGTGTTCGCCCACGACGGGCGCTCCCTCGGCTGGGCCGCGCTCGCCTCCCGGAAGGATCTCCGCGACGCGGTGGTAGCGGCCCGCGCCGCGCAGCCCAAGTGGGCCGGGCTCACGGCGTACAACCGGGGACAGATCCTGTACCGGGTCGCCGAGCTGATGGAGGGGCGGCGGGAGCAGTTCGTGGCCGAGCTCGCGGACGCCGGCGCCGCCGACCCCGCGCGCGGCGTCGACGCCGCGATCGACCGATGGGTCTGGTACGCGGGGTGGTGCGACAAGATCCCCCAGGCCCTCGGCGGCACGAACCCGGTCGCCGGGCCGTACTTCAACTTCACGATCCCCGAGCCGACCGGCGTGGTCGGCATCGTGGCGCCGCCGGATCAGGCCCTGCTCGGACTCGTCTCCCGACTGGCGCCCGCGATCGTCTCGGGCAACACCGCCGTCGCGATCGCGTCCGAGACGGCGCCCCTGCCGGCGGTCACGCTCGGCGAGGTGCTCGCGACGTCGGACGTGCCCGGCGGCGTCGTCAACCTGCTCACCGGAAGGGTCCGCGAGCTCGTGCCGTGGGTGGCGGGACACATGGACGTGAACGGGATCGACGTCACCGGCGTGCCCGACGACCTGCGGGCCGAGGTCGAGGAGCTCGCCGCCGAGAACGTCAAGCGCCTCCACCGGGCGCCGGAGGTGGACCCGTTCTCCGAAGACGCGCAGAGCCCCTACGAGATCACGGCGCTGATGGAGTTCAAGACCGTCTGGCATCCGATCGGCGCCTGACCCGCACGGTCGCTCGTCCGGCAGCGGACGCGGACGTTACCTGAACGAAACACGCACGACCTGAACCCGCAACGCCGGTGCCCTACAAGTGCGGGGTATCCAACGGAGGGAGGCGGTCGTGCCTGAGATCAACGGCGCCGACACGGCGTGGGTGCTGGTGAGCGCCGCGCTCGTGATGTTCATGACCCCCGGGCTCGCGCTCTTCTACGGCGGTCTGGTCGGATCGAGGCACGTCCTCGCGACGATCATGCAGTCCTTCTTCGCGCTGGGTCTCGTCTCGCTGCTCTGGGTGGCTGTCGGCTACACGCTGGCGTTCGGCCATGACATCGGGGGCGTGATCGGGGGCCTGGACTTCGCCGGGTTCCGGGACGTGGGCCAGGCTCCGAGCGAGACGTACGCGACCAGCGTTCCTCAGGTCGGCTTCGCGCTCTACCAGCTGATGTTCGCGATCATCACGCCGGCCCTGATCACCGGGGCGATCGCCGAACGGATGAGGTTCTCGGCGTACGTGGCCTTCCTGGGGCTCTGGTCCGTCCTGGTGTACGCCCCGGTCGCCCACTGGGTGTTCGCCGACGGGTTCTTGGGAGCGGCCGGCCTCGGCGCGCTCGACTTCGCGGGCGGCACGGTGGTCCACATCAACGCGGGAGCGGCAGCCCTCGCCGCCGTCCTGTACCTGGGGCCCCGCAACGGATACGGCAAGCGCGCGTTCATCCCTCACAACGTGCCGATGGTGATCCTCGGGGCGTCCATCCTGTGGTTCGGCTGGTTCGGGTTCAACGCCGGATCGGCCCTCGGCGCGAACGGCCTGGCGGCGAGCGCGTTCGCCGCTACACACCTGGCCGCCGCGGCCGCCGTGATCGGCTGGCTGATCCTCGAGCGGATCCGGCACGGCAAGGCGACGACCCTCGGGGCCGCCACCGGCGGGGTGGCAGGTCTCGTGGCTATCACGCCTGCCGCCGGTTTCGTGGAGCCCTGGGCCGCGATCGTGATCGGCCTGGCCGCGGGCGCGGTCTGCTACATGGTCGTTCAGGTGAAGGCGAAGACCGGCTTCGACGACTCCCTCGACGTCGTCGGGGTCCATCTCGCCGGGGGGATCCTCGGGGCCCTGCTGACCGGCGTGTTCGCCAGCACGGCGATCAACGCGTTCGAGGGAAGCCTCGGCCAGCTGGGCAAGCAGGCGATCGCGGCAGGCGTGACGCTCGCCTTCTCGTTCGTCGCGACGCTCGCGATCCTCAAGGTGGTCGACCGGCTCCTCGGCCTCCGCGCGACCGAGGAGGAGGAGGAGGCCGGCCTGGATCTCACCCAGCACGCCGAGTCCGCCTACACCCCCGATGCCGCCGGCACATCGAAGGCCCTGACGCACGACGACATCGAGCGCATGGTGACCGAACTGATCCGGGCGACGCACGCGTCCGACGCGACGAGCGTGGTGACGGAGGGCACCACGACGTCCGGAGCGGCGCCGGGCTGAGGCCCGGCGGCCGCTCGCCGGAGCCCCTCGATCCGGGGCCGATGCCGCCACGGAAACGTCACAAGCCGAACGGGCGTTCCGACATAGGCCGGGAGCTACGATTCGGCCATGCCCGCATACAAGGAGCAGGGGGTCGTGCTCCGCTCGGTCAAGCTCGGCGAAGCCGACAAGATCGTCACGGTCATGACCCAGGGCTCCGGCAAGGTCCGCGCGGTGGCGAAGGGGATCCGCAAGACCACGAGCCGCTTCGGCGCGAGGCTCGAGCCGTTCACCCACGTGTCGCTGATGCTCTACCGCGGGCGCGGCCAACTGGACACGGTCACCCAGGCCGAGATCATCTCGCCGCACGCCGCGCTCCGCGACGACCTCGCGCTCTTCGCCGCGGGCGAGACGATGCTCGAGGCGGTCGACAAGGTGGCCGAGGAGCACGAGCGCAACGTCCGACTCGTGTTGCTGCTGCTGGCCGGGCTCCGGGCGCTGGAGACGCGCCCGGCCGATCCCACGGCCGTGGCCGAGTCGTTCATGCTGAAGCTGCTGTCGCTGTCGGGGTTCCACCCGGCCCTCACCGCCTGCGCGGTCTGCGGCGCCGCCGATCCGCAGCTGTTCAACTTCGGGCTGGGCGGCGCCGTGTGCGCCGGCTGTGCCGAGCCCGGGTCCGCGCCGGTCTCGCGGGAGGCGCTCGTCACGCTCGCGGGGCTGGCGGTCGCTGACCTGATGGACGCGGGCGCCACGCCGATGCCCGAGCCCAGGATCCGGGGCGAGGCGCGAGGACTTCTGTACGGGTTCGCCGAATACCACCTGGAACGCAGGATCCGGTCGCTCCCGATGCTCGCGAGGACGGCGCCGTGAGCCGCCCCGCGAAGGCGGTGCCGTGAGCAGCTTCCTGGCGGACATCGACCCGGCGAACGTGCCCGCGCACGTGGCGATCGTGATGGACGGCAACGGCCGTTGGGCGACGCAGCGAGGCCTGCCCCGCACCGAGGGGCACGCGGCCGGGGAGGAGGCGCTCGCCGACACGGTCGAGGGCGGCGTCCAGGTCGGGCTGAGGTGGCTCACCGTCTACGCCTTCTCCACCGAGAACTGGAAGCGCCCGCAGCCCGAGGTCCTGTACCTGATGAACTTCAACCGGCGGCTGCTCCGCCGGCGCCGCGACCGCTTCCACGAGCTGAACGTGCGGATCCGGTTCACGGGCCGCCGCGATTGGCGCGTGCCGCGGTCGGTGCTGCGCGAGATCCGTGACGCGGAGGAGCTGACGCGGGACAACACCGGCATGACCCTGACGATCGCGTTCAACTACGGCGGCCGCACCGAGATCGTGGACGCCGTCAAGCGGATCGTGAAGGAGCACGATGCCGGGAAGCTGCGCGTCGAGAAGATCTCGGCAGACTCGATCGCCGAGCGGCTGTACGAGCCCGACATGCCCGACCCGGACCTGCTGATCCGCACGAGCGGCGAGCAACGGATCTCGAACTTCCTCCTGTGGCGCGCGGCCTACGCGGAGCTCTGGTTCACGCCGGTGTTCTGGCCGGACTTCGATCGGGAACACCTCTTCGAGGCGATCCGGGATTACCAGAAGCGGACGCGCCGGTTCGGTGCGCTGACCGAGGGCGACTAGCGGATCCGCTCTCGCTTCCAGATCCGCGAGAACAGGTACACCTCCGCGACCACGGCCACCACGGCGTACATCAGCACGTAGCCCGTCCCGGGCACGTCGAAGCCCACGCTCGCGACCATGAGCCCGCGCGACATCGGATACCCCACGATGCCGAGCAGGACCGCGAGGACGCTCAGCACGATCCTTCCGGCCGGTCCGAACGACGTTGGGCCGCCGCGCCAGCGCGAGTACGTCGCGACGTGGGCGGGCTCCCGGGGCGCCGGCATCCGCGCGGAAGGGGGAGGTGGAACGGCCGCGGGATCATCGGCTGCCGACGATCCCGGTGGCTCGCCGACGGCCGCGAAGCACTGGCCGCACCACGACTGGCCGGCGTAGAGCTTCGCACCGCAGCTCTGGCAGGACCCGGTCGACATCGCGCGCATCACCTCTTCCTCGGGGTATCGGAGGCGGCCGCGCGGGTCTTGACGCGTGTGGAGGTTGCGTGGCGTCCACGGACGCAGCGGGTGCCGCCGGTACGATGGACGTCACGCCAGCGGCCGCCGCCAGCGACCGGGAAAGGAGTCCGCACCATGGCCGACCTCATGGAGGCCGTCACCTCCCTCGCGAAGCGCCGGGGGATCGCGTTCCAGTCGTCCGAGATCTACGGCGGGCTCCGCTCGTCCTGGGACTACGGGCCGCTCGGGGTCGAGCTCCGCCGGAACATCCGCAACGCCTGGTGGCGCTCGATGGTCCAGCTCCGCGACGACATCGTGGGCCTCGAGGCTGCGATCATCATGTCGCCCCGCGTCTGGGAGGCCTCCGGGCACGTCACCGGCTTCCACGATCCGCTGATCGAGTGCGAGAGCTGTCACCGGCGCTACCGAGCGGACCACATGGACGATCCGCCCGTCTGCCCGAACTGCGGCGGCACCGTGTTCTCGGAGCCGAAGCAGTTCAACCTGATGTTCCAGACGCACATGGGGCCGGTCGAGGACGACGCCGCGGTGACGTACCTGCGTCCCGAGACCGCGCAGGGGATGTTCGTGGACTTCACGCAGGTGCAGACCGTCGCGCGCAAGAAGCTGCCGTTCGGCGTCGCCCAGATCGGCAAGTCGTTCCGCAACGAGATCACGCCCGGGAACTTCATCTTCCGCACGCGCGAGTTCGAGCAGATGGAGATGGAGTACTTCGTCGAGCCCGGAACGGACGAGGAGTGGTTCGCGTACTGGATCGACCGGCGGTTCCAGTGGTACCTCGACCTGGGCATGACGAAGGAGAAGCTCCGGATCCGCCCGCACGAGCCCGACGAGCTGGCGCACTACGCGAAGGCCGCGAGCGACGTGGAGTACGAGTTCCCGTTCGGGTGGTCCGAGCTGGAGGGGATCGCGAACCGGACCGACTTCGACCTGCGCCGCCATCAGGAGGAGAGCGGCGAGGACCTCTCCTACTTCGACCAGGAGAAGGGGGAACGGTTCCTCCCGTACGTCGTGGAGCCGGCCGGCGGCGTGGACCGCACGCTGCTCGCGTTCCTGGTGGATGCGTACACGGTGGACGAGGCTCCCACCGCGAAGGGCGACACGGAGAAGCGCACCCTCCTGAAGCTCCATCGCGACCTCGCGCCGATCAAGGTCGCGATCCTTCCCCTCTCCCGCAACGAGAAGCTCGTCCCCGAAGCCCGGCGCGTCCACGACCTGCTGAAGCCCCAGTGGATGACGCAGTACGACGACGCGGGTGCGATCGGCCGTCGGTACCGCCGGCAGGACGAGGTCGGGACCCCGTTCTGCGTGACGGTCGACTTCGACACGCTCGAGGATCGCCAGGTGACGGTCCGGGAGCGCGACTCGATGGCCCAGGAGCGGTTGCCGATCGACGGCCTCGTCGGCTACCTCCGGGACCGCCTGTGACGGACGTGTCCCGGTCGCCGCGACCCGCCCGCGGATCCCTCGGTCTGTACGCGGTCGCGTTCGCCCTCCTGCTGGTCGCGGGTGGAGCGCTGGTCGCGTCGGCCCGAGGGTTCCTGAGGTCCACCGAGCTGTTGTGGGTGTCGACCGTGTGCTCGGGGATCGCGATCGTGGTCGCGATCGTCGGGCTCTGGCTCCCGCGCCGACGATGAACCTCCGGAGGCTCCGTTCGGTCGCCGGGGTGCTGACCCTCGCGCTGGCGTCGGTCGCGTGCACGCTCGAGCTCG
>DATBLY010000093.1:0-8233 GCA_036555125.1 Actinomycetota bacterium
AGCGCCTTGCCCTGACGGACGGCGGCGTCCAGCGCGCCCATCGTCTCCTCGAGCGGGGTCTCGGGATCGAAGCGGTGGGAGTAGAAGATGTCGACGTAGTCGAGACCCATCCGTCGCAGGCTCTGGTCCAGCGACGCGTGCAGGTACTTCCGGGACCCCCACTCGCCGTACGGGCCGGGCCACATGTCGTAGCCGGCCTTCGTGGAGACGATCAGCTCGTCGCGGTACGGCCGCAGGTCCTGCGCGAGGATCCGCCCGAACGTCTCCTCCGCGGAACCGTAGGGGGGGCCGTAGTTGTTCGCCAGGTCGAGCTGGGTGATCCCGAGGTCGAACGCCCGCAGGACGATCGCGCGGCTGACCTCGAGCGGCCGGTCGCCGCCGAAGTTCTGCCAGAGGCCGAGCGAGATCGCGGGCAGCCGCACGCCGCTGCGACCCGACCGGCGGTAGACCATCGTCTCGTAGCGACCCGCGGCGGCGACGTAGGGCACGGCGGAAGGGTAGCCGAACCCCGAGGTTGCCCTTCAAGACCGGGGCGGTCCTGCGCCGATACCTCCGGGTGGAGGAGGACGCACCATGGCGACCGAGATCTTCGATCCCCTTCGCATCCTGGCGAGCCTGGAGGCCCACGGGGTCCGCTACGTGCTGATCGGCGGGCTCGCGGCGGTCGCCCATGGATCGCCGACCGAGACCGACGACGTCGACATCTGCCTCGCGGGCGACGACCAGAACCTCCGCCGCGTCGGGCTCGCGCTGGCCGACCTGGGTGGTCGGGACAACCCGGCCACCTCCACGGGGACCAAGGTCAGCTTCGAGACCGAGGCCGGGCGTCTGGACTGCTTCGAGCTGCTCCCGACGATGGCGGGGTATCCCGAGCTCAGCGAGGATGCCGTGCTGATCGACATCGGCCACGGGATCCGCGTCCATATCGCATCGATCGTCGACCTGACGGAGATGACCCGTTCGGCCGGCGACCTGACGCGGGCGGCCCACCTCGCCGCGCTGGCGCAGGGCACCGACGTGGTCGAGGTCGACCCGCCCCGAGAGCGACGTCGGTTGCGCCTCCCGTTGCCGCGGCCATCGAAGGAACCGAAGGAGCGCAAGCGGCCCGACCGTCTGGTCGACCTGTCGACCGACCCCGACCCGGAGCCGACCACGTGGACCGAGAAGGTCCTGCGCAAGCTCGAGAACGTCGACGCGTTCCTGACCGACCTGAACGAGAACGGCCTGCCGAATCGGCGGGACCGGAAGGCCTGAGGGTCGGCGCTACCTCTTCGGCTGCTGACGCGCGGAGCGGCGGACGCGCCCCACGGACCACGCGTGCACGCGGATGTCGATCGCGCCGTCCCCCTGGCCCTCGCGGATCTCGAGCCTCTCGCCGAGGTGCTCCCGGGCGAGGCGTTGCAGCTCGGGGACGACCGCCACCGGGTCCGGTCGCACGCCGTCCGACATCCGGTCGCGCAGCCCGGACGTCAGGTCGTAGGAGTCGCGGAGCGGTGAGACGGACATCGCGGATCCTCCATCGTCGAGCGGTTCCGGTGCGAGGGTTCACGGTAGGACGACCCGTTCCGTGACTGAAGGGGTCGGTCGGCCATTCCTGTGGTCCGGAGGTCGCGACCGCGACCTAGGTCGAAGGCCCGCGTCCCACCCTCGGCTCCGGCGGCGTGGTCGGGACCTGCGTCACCGCCGGCGCGCCCGCTCTTTCTCGGCGCGTTCGAGCGCCCGGCGCGTACGCTTCGCCTGGAGCTGGGCGGCCGACAGGTCCGCCTCCGCGTCACGGAGCGCGGCCTTCGCGGTCTCGAGACGCTCGCGCGCGGTCTCGACCGCGGCCATCGTCCGGTCCCGCGCCCGCTCGGCCTTCGTCAGCGCTCGGTCCTGCTCCTCGCCCGCCGCCGTCAGCGACGCGATCTCCGCGTCGAGGGCGGCGGCGCGGTCCGCCCACGTCGCGGCCGGCTGCACCTCGTCCGCGGGTTCGACCTCGCCGGCATCCACCAGCGAGAGGCCGAGCCCGAACCCGCTCGATGGCCGCACGGTCTTCTCGACGGTGCCGGTCCGCAGCCGTTCGCCTGCTTCGGCCTCGACGGAGGCGGCCTCGAGCATCCCCTGGATGTCCTCGCCGTGCGCGTCGGACGCGCGCCCGGCCTCCCGGAGGATCGCCCCGGCGCGGGCGGTGAGCTCCGCGACGAGGGCCCGCCGTCGCGCCGTCGCCTCGTGGAGCGCGGCGGGCGACCCGCCGCCGATCACGCCCCGCTGCGCCTCGGTCAGGGCCTCCCCGCTGGCGATCAGGCCGGCGATCGCGTCGGGCACCTCCGCCGAGAGCCGGTTCAGCGCCCAGGCGGCGACCGTGGGCTTGCGCAGGCGCCTCACGGTGGCCGCGTCGTCGTCCCTGCCCTCGTCCTTCAGCCGTCGGACCAACGCGTCCCGCCGCGCGACGAAGTCCTCGGGGGCTGCCTGGTAGAGCTCGGAGACGGCCCGGTCGGTCGCGTCGCTCACGCGGACCTCATCCCCCGAGCGCGGCGCGGGCCAGGTCGCGCAGCTCGTCGTCGGAGATCGCCTGGGCGTCCTCGGGTCGGAGCCGGATCGTCCCCGCGCCGGTCTTGAGGGCCGGGTGACGCTCGACGAACCCACCGTCACGCCCGTCCCGCCACCCGTAGATCGACAGGCCGTGCTGCCACACGCCGACGAAGAGTCGCCGCTTCCCCACCCGGTACGTGGGGATCCGGTAGGAGAGCACGACCTGGGCGTCGGGCCGCGCCTCGAGGATCAGGCCGTGGATGCGATCGAACAACGGCCGGAACCCCGGGGCGATCCCGTCGACGTACCCCTGCACCGCTCCGTCCATCGCCTCCCACCCTACCGGCCGCATCTCGACCGGGCGACGCCGAGACCGCCTCGGCCAGCATGCCCGGTCGCGTCGGGGGTTCAACGGAGTCATCATGACGGCGGTTCGAGGGCGGAGGTGATCAGGTGAGCAAGGGCAACGCGAGCGCGGCGGCCGGTGGGGGCGCGCTGTACGGGATCGGCATCTTCGGCGCCTGGGTGTACTTCTTCCAGACCGCGGACACGTTCTGGGAGTTCATCCTCGCGTTCTTCCAGGGCATCTTCTGGCCGGCCTGGATGGTCTACGAGGGCTTCAAGGCGCTCGGCGCGTGACGGCCGAGCGCGACGACCGACGGCGCTAACCCCACCGGCTCCGCGCGCCGATGCCTGGAGGATGAACGCCACGACCTACGAGTGCCTGGTGTGCGAGCGTCCCGTGGAGGAGGACGAGTCACACGTCAGGCTCGTGCGCAGCGGCGGGGATCCGCGGCCCGTCCACGAGGCGTGCATGCGGTCGATCCGGCGCACCGGTCCGTGGCCCGAGACGGGCCGCGGCGCCCGGTTGAGCCGGTAAGGAAGACCGGGGCCGACCGGCCGGACGTGGCGCCCTCGAAACGGGCGGCCCGTTCGCCTATATTCGTGGGCGAGTGAGCGTCCGGACGTGGTTCTGCGCGCGGTGCGGTTCCCACCTCGAGGAAGGCGATCGGTACTGCGGATCGTGTGGGGCGCCGTCCGGTCGGTCGCCCGGATCCACCGTCGAGGCCTCGGCCTCGAGCGCCTCCGCAACGAGGTGGGAGCGGGTCTTCCGCGAGGGTGGTCCGGCGGACCGGGCGATCGCCGAGCAGGACGCACGGCACGAGGCCGTGTTCGGCCCGTCCCGCGCCCGTGCCGGCACTCCCATCCAGCCGGGCGCCCGCACCAACGGGACGGCCGTCGCCGCGCTCATCCTCTCGCTCGTCGGCCTCGTGATCGGAAGCATCCTCGGGGTCGCCCTCGGATATCAGGCGCAACGCGAGATCGACGGATCGGCGGGGACGCAGACGGGCCGAGGACTCGCGACGGCAGGCATCATCCTCGGATGGATCGGCCTCGCCGCCTGGGGGTTGGTCTTCCTGGTCGCCGTCACGTCCCGGTGATCGGAGCCCCACGGCCGCCGAGGGCGCTCCCTAGATCCGCCCCTTCGGGTCGCTCCCGTCGACCAGGAACGTGATCTCCCACCGCCCGTCGCTGCCCGTCGACCTCGACACGATGCACGGCTTCGGCTGGTCCCGATCCGGGACCTCGACGAGAGCGTCCTCGACCGGCACGCCGTCTTTGTAGGCGATCGCGTCCTCCGCCCGTCCGCCGTGCGTGAGGGACGGCGCCTCGACGAACGTGACCCGCATCTCCGAGATCGCATCCGGGTCGCTCACCGACCACTCGATGCCTTGGCCGACGCTCACGTTCCCGCCGGTGGTGTCGTCCGCCTCGCCGGGAACGCCGAACAGGTCGGCGGTCACCGTGATCTCGGTGGCCGGGCCCGGCTGCGGGGCGACCTCGATCCTGCCGGAGGTCCCCAGGTCGGCCGCGCCCTCCGGGTAGACGAGCAGGGTCCCGCCGTCCGCGGTGCTGACCGTCATCGAGAACTGCGCTTCAGGGGTCATCATGATCGACACCGTAGCCGAGTTGAGGGTCCTCGGTCTCGGAGCGACGCTGGCTCCGGGACCTCCTTCCCTTCCGCAGCTCGAGTGGTGTCGGGACTCGTGCACGACCGAGGGTGCTCGATCGACCGAGCATCTGAGAGTTCGCTGAGCATCCGCATCACGCGCAAGCCGTCGGAAGCGGCCGCCGGTACTACCCGTGGAACCACCGAGCAGACGAGGAGGTGGACATGGCATCGGAACGGTCCGGATACGGGCGGAAGTGGAAGAAGTGGCTCGCGATCTACCTCGCGGTTGGAGCGGTCGCCTACGTCGTCTTGTACGTCGCCCTCTTCCATCACGGCGGCGGTGGGGGCGGCTTCCACTACTGACGGAACTCGACGCCACGACCTGAGCGCGTGAGGAACGCTGGAGGGATGAGGGACCCCGGAGGCCGATCCGCTCTCCGGGGTCTCTGCGTTCCCGTGGGCAGATGGGTGTCGGAGGGGGGATTTGAACCCCCACGCCCCGCGAAGGGCACTAGGCCCTCAACCTAGCGCGTCTACCAAGTTCCGCCACTCCGACGTGGGACGGTGATTCTACAACCCGGCCGGGTCACGTCTCGACCTCGGCCAGCACCTCGACGGTGGCACCGGCGGGGGCTGGCGGCACGACCGTCCCCTCGATCCGTTCGCCGTCCACGACCAGGGACGACGCGCGCCCCGTCGCGTCGACGGGCTTGCGGACCTCGATCCGGTACGTGGCGCCGCGGAACCGGCGTTCGGCCCGGTAGCCGCCCCAGACCGAGGGCAGCCGCGGGTCGATCCGCAGGCCTTCGTGCTCGGGGCGGATGCCCAGGATCCACTGCGTGATCGCGACCAGGTTCCAGGCGGCCGTGCCCGTGAGCCACGAGTTCTTCGCCTCGCCCATCGTCGGGGCGGCCTTCCCGGCGATCGTCTGCGCGTACACGTACGGCTCGCATCGGTGGACCTCGCTCAGCTCCTCGCGGAACGAGGGGTTGATCCGCAGGTACGTGTCGAACGCTCGATCGTCCTCCCCCACCAGGGCCTCGGCGATCGCGATCCAGGGGTTCGTGTGACAGAAGACGCTGCCGTTCTCCTTGTACCCGGGCGGGTACGAGCTGATCTCGCCGAGCTCGACGTGGTAGCGGGTGTACGGCGGGTCCAGCAGGACCAGCCCGTGCTCCGTCCCGAGACGCTCGCGGGCCGACGCCAGCGCCGCCGCGGCCCGGCCGTCGTCGATGCCGACGCCGCCCATCACGCACATCCCCTGCGACTCGACGTAGATGCGACCCTCGTCGTTCGTCGCGGAGCCGACCCGCGAGCCGGACGCATCGTAGGCGCGGAGGAACCAGCCGCCGTCCCAGCCGTGCGCGCCGATCGCCTCGGCCATCCGAGCTCGCGCGTCGCGCCATCGGGTCGCCGAGGCCGCGTCGCCGGCCAGCTCCTCGATCGCCGCGAGCTCCCCGGCGGCCAGGCAGAAGAGCCCCGCGATGAACACCGACTCGGCGACGGTTCCCTCGCGGCTGGTCGCGCGCTGGAACGATTCCCCCGGCTCCTCGCTGAACGTGTTCAGGTTCAGGCAGTCGTTCCAATCCGCGTGGCCGATCAAGGGAAGCCCGTGCGGGCCGAGCCGCTCGAGCGTGTAGGCGAGCGCGCGGCGGAGGTGCTCGAGCATCGGCGCCTCGGACCCGATCCGGTTCTCGAACGGCACCGCCTCGTCGAGGATCCCCCGGTCACCCGACTCCTTCAGGTACGCGGCCCCGGCGAGCACCAACCAGAGCGGGTCGTCGTTGAAGCCGGCGCCGAGCTCGTCGTTCCCGCGCTTCGTCAGCGGTTGGTACTGGTGGTAGGCGCCGCCCGAGGGGAGCTGGGTCGCCGCCAGGTCGAGGAGTCGCTCCCGGGCCCGCTCGGGCGCCAGGTGGACGAACCCCAGCAGGTCTTGGTTCGAATCCCGGAACCCCATCCCCCGCCCGATCCCGGATTCGAAGTACGAGGCCGAGCGCGAGAGGTGGAACGTGACCATCACCTGATACGGATTCCAGGTGTCGACCATCCGGTCGACGTGCGGGTCCGGCGTCTGCACGGAGAGCGTCCCGAGCAGTCCGTCCCACCGCGTTCGGAGCTCGTCGAGCGCCGCGTCGACCGACCCGGACCGCAGGGTCGTCTCGAGGGTGGCCTCGACGCCGCGCGTGTCGACCCGGTCCGATCCCGGCGGGTGGAACTTGCGCTCGCGGCGGTTCTCCGCGTACCCGAGCACGAACACGACGTCGTGTGACCCTCCGGGCTCGAGCGACAGCGCGACGTGGTGCGAGCCGATCGGGGACCACCCGTGCGCGATCGACCCGCGCGCCCGGCCCTCCTCCACGACGATCGGCCGGTCCCACCCGCGGTACGGCCCCAGGAACGCCTCCCGCTGGGTGTCGAACCCGGCGAGCGGCTCCGAGCACGCGAAGTAGGCGAAGTGGTCCCGGCGCTCCCGGTACTCCGTGACGTGGTAGATCACGCCGTCGTGGACCTCGACCTCGCCCGTCGAGAGGTTCCGCTGGAAGTTCGTCGCGTCGTCGAGCGCGTCCCACAGGCAGAACTCCACGGCGCTGAAGAGGTCGAGGTCGGCCGGCCGATCCCGGTGGTTCGTCACGCGGGCGCGCCACTGTTCGAACGTGGCGCCCTGAGGCACGACGTACGTCGTCTCGACCTCGACGTCGCGCAGGCGCGACCCGATCACGGTGTAGCCCAGGCCGTGCCGGCACCGGTAGCCGTCCAGCTCGGTCCGGACGGGTTGGCCGGTGGGCGACCAGACGTGGCCCTCGGTGCGATCCCGCACGTAGAGGAACCGCGAGCCCATGTCGGGCGGGACCCCCTGGTACCGGAAGCGCGTCAGCCGGCGCAGGCGGGCGTCGCGAGCGAACGCGTACCCGCCCCCGGTGTTGGAGATCAAGGACGTGAATCCCTCGCCGCCCAGGTAGTTGATCCACGGCAGCGGCGTGTCGGATCGCTCGATCACGTATTCGCGGGCGGCGTCGTCGAAGCGTCCGTACCTCATGCCGCCTCCGCGTGCGTCAGCCGGGCTGGCTCGACCGCTCGGCGCGACGCTCCGACAGGTGGTCCGCGATCCCCAGTGCCGTGAACGGCAGGGCCGGCCCCATCAGCAACGCGACCTCGCTCACGGTGCGCAGCAGCAAGAAGCAGTAGAGCGAGACCGCGACCACGGCGATCACCCGGAGCCGGACCGTGTGCGCCAGGTCCATCCGCAGGGCGACGATCCCGCCCGCCCCCGCGCCGGCGATCAGGCCGGTCACGGCGTCCTGCGCCAGGGCGGATACCGGGATCCCGACCAGGAGCGACAGGACCATCGCCTTGACGGCCGCCCCCGGGGCCCGCGGGTGCTCGGACAGGAACGCGAGCACGACGAACACGAACGGGATCAGGGCCAGTCCGAACGCGATGAACGGTGCCGCCGCCGGCGCGTCGGCCTCGTCGGACGCCGCCGCGACCATCCCGGCCACGATCGCCCAGTAGGCGGGCGCGAAGACCAGTGTCGCCAGGAGGATCGCCCGCCACTTCTTCCGGGGCGACAGCGGGGCGGTGCCCGCGAGCGGCGTGGGGCGCCGCCGGGTCCGCGCCACGCTAGCCCTTCACCGACCCGGCGGTCAGGCCGCGCACGAAGTACTTCTGCAGCGAGAAGAACACGAGCAACGGCAGGGCCATCGAGATGAACGCGGCCGACGTGAGGAGGTGCCAGTTCTCGCCCCGGGCGCCGACCAGCTCCCGCAG
>DATBLY010000099.1:0-17690 GCA_036555125.1 Actinomycetota bacterium
GCGCGCGATCGACGCCGGGCATGCGGGTGCTGCTCGACGCCGCCCGCGCCGCCGGCGTACCCGTGGAGGACGTCGAGCGCTCCGCGCTCGACGCCTGGGCCCCGGACCACCAGGGGGTCGTCGCGTTCGCGACGACCCCCTCCCCGCGAACGTTCGGCGAGCGAGACCTCGCCACGGTCCCGTTCACGGAAGACGCCGTCGTCGTCGTGCTGGACGGGATCGAGGATCCGCAGAACCTCGGGGCGGTGGTCCGTGCGGCGGAGGCCGCGGGCGCATCGATGGTCGTGACCCGCACGCGGCGCTCGGCGGCGATCACCGACGCGGCGGTGCGCGCGTCGGCGGGCGCCCTGCTCCACCTCCCGCTGGCGCGCGTCGCGAACATCCCGCGGGCGCTGGACCGACTCCGCGATCGCGGGTTCACGGTCGTCGGGCTCGACGGCGAACGGGGGACCAGCGTGTTCGACGAACCGGCCCCACCGGGGCCGCTGGCCCTGGTGCTCGGGAGCGAAGGTCGTGGGATGTCGCGCCTCGCGAAGGAGCATTGCGATCTGCTCGTGGCCCTGCCGATGCGGGGGCGGGTCGGCTCCTTGAACGCCGCCGCGGCGCTCGCCGCGGCGCTGTGGTCGTACGTGCTCCCGCGTCGGACCGGCTGAGGGCGATGGGCTCGCTCCCGCCCCCGCCCGCACCCCCGCCGGCCGGCGACCCGTGGGCGCCGCCCCCGCCGGGCGACGTCGCCCCGACGGGGTTCCCGTCGAGCGACCTCCCGCCGCCGCCGGGCGCGCCCTCGGAGCCGGGCGCGATCCCCCCCGCCGCGAGCGCGGCGGAGCGGCCGGGCTGGGTGACCGCCGCCGGCGCGATCCTGATCGTCCTCGGTGCGCTCGGCGTGCTGGTCGGGATCGTCCTGGTGTTCTCCCGCGACGCGATGGGGGTCGAGGAGCTGGTCCCGCGCGACGCGGTCGTCGCCGTCGGCGTGCTCTCCGCCTTGGTCTCCGGGCTCGAGGTCGTCGCGGGCGCACTGGTGCTGCGCCGATCCAACGTCGGCCGCGTCCTGGGGATCGCGCTCGCGGGGCTCGGGGTCTTCGGCGGGATCGCGAGCCTCGGCAGCTCCGGGGTCTCGGCGGCGATCGGGCTCGTCCTGAACGGGCTCGTCCTGTACGGCCTCATCGCGTACGCGCGCAGCTTCCGCCCGGGGGGCGGGGGGTAGACTCGGCCCGGCCGGCGTGGCGCAGCCCGGTAGCGCAAGCGACTTGTAATCGCTAGGTCGTCGGTTCGAATCCGACCGCCGGCTCCGAACCCTCCCCGGGCGGCGACCGTCCGCGGCGCTCCGGCCCACCCTCGGCCTACGCCGTGACCGTCAGGCGCTCGAGTCCGCGGATGATGTAGTTGCGTTTCCACCGCGGCTCCTCGGCGAGGGCGAGGTTCGGCAGCCGCTCGAGGATGGTGCCGAACGCGATCTCGAGCTCGAGCCTGGCGAGCGGGGCCCCGAGGCAGAAGTGGATCCCCGCGCCGAAGGACAGGTGCGGGTTCGGCGATCGGGAGAGGTCGAGCCGGTCGGGGTCGGCGAACACCGCCGGGTCGCGGTTGGCCGAGCCGAAGATCAGTCCGAGCTCCGCGCCCTTCGGGATGCGCACGCCGTGCAGCTCCACGTCCTCCAGCACCCACCGCTCGAACAGCTGCAGCGGGGTGTCCCAACGCATCAGCTCCTCGATCGCGCTGCGCACCAGTGCGCGATCCGCCCGGAGCCGGGCGAGCTCCTCGGGGCGACGGAAGAGGGACCACCACCCGTTGCCGGCCACGTTCACGCTCGCTTCGTGCCCGGCGTTCAGCAGGAGCACGCACGTCCCGACCAGCTCGTCCTCGCTCAGGCGCTGCCCCTCGTCGACCACGGTGGCGAGCTCGCTGATCAGGTCCTCGCCCGGGTCCGCGCGTCGCTCTCGCGCGATCGCGCGCAGGTAGTCGCCGAACGCGACGCAGGCCGCCACGGACACGCGACGATCCTCGGCCGTCGGATGCAGCTCGTACATCCGGCAGATATCCGCCGACCACGGGCGGAGCAGACCCCGATCCGGCTCGGGGATGCCGAGCAGCTCGGCGATCACCCAGACCGGGAGCGGCTCGGCGAGCGTGGCGATCAGGTCGAAGGGCCCCGACCCGCGGACCGACCCGACGAGCTCCGCCATCTTGCGCTCGATCGCGGAACGCAGCGACTCCACCATGCGTGGCGTGAAGGCCTTCGACACGAGCGCGCGCACGCGCGTGTGGTCGGGCGGCTCCATGTCGAGGATCCCGCTGCGGATCAGGTGCCAGAACGGGTCGAGCTCCGGCGGATCGTCCGGGTGACCCATCTCCGCGTGGGTCGCCCGGTGCAGGTACGTCCGGCCGAACCGCCGGTCGCGCAACAGGGCGTTGACGTCCTCGTATCGGGAGACGAGCCAGTGGTCGGTCGCCTCGTCGTAGACGACGGGCGCGCGCTCGCGGAGCTCGGCGTAGACGGGGTAGGGATCGGCGACGAAGGCGAGGTCGTCGGGCGCGAACCCGAGCTCGAGCGGCACCGGGGTGGGGCTCACGGACGGGAGGGTACCGCCCCCCGCTCAGCGCCGGCGGAGCGCGCGTCCGGCCCTGCGAACGGTCTCCCCGTCCCATGCGACGGTCCCGTTCACGCAGACGAGCTCGATCCCCGAGGGGAACCGGTGCGGGTCGTCGAACGTGGCGACGTCATCGATCCGGCCGGGATCGAACAGGACCAGGTCGGCGAACCCGCCCTCGACGATCCGCCCGCGGTCCCTCAGGCCGAACCGGTCGGCCGGGAGGGAGGTCATCTTCCGCACCGCGTCCTCGAGCGTCAGGATGTCGGCGCGGACGGAGCGCCCGAGCACCCGGGGGAAGGTGCCGTAGTTCCTCGGGTGGACCGGGAGCCCGCCCAGCGGCCCGTTCGGCGACATCGCCCAGCCGTCGGATGCGACGAAGACCGTGGGGTCCGCGAGGATCGCCGCCACGTCGTCGTCGGCCATCCCGAAGCCGATGCACGAGGTGTCCGGGTCGGCGAGCAGGATCGCGAACAGCGCCTCGACGGGGCGCTCGCGCCGCTCCCGGGCGATGTCTGCCAGCGTCCGGCCGTGCCACGCGGGGTCCGCGCCGTCCTCCAGGACGACGCGGTCCCAGCCGAACGTCGCCATCGCCATCGCGGGCGTGCCGTCTTCCCCGTGCTCGACGGCGCGCTCGAGGCGCCGGCGGGCGGGCGCGTCCGCCAGGATCGGCCCCAGCCCGCCGGCGGGGACCCACGTCGGCAGGAGGGTCCACAGGAACGAGTTCCATGCCGTGTACGGGTACTGATCGGCCGTGACGTCGCCCGCGCCGTGGATCCGTGCCAGGAGCTCGTCGGCGCGGCCCCAGACGTCGGGCCCGTCGAGCTTCAGGTGGCTCACGTGCGCGGGGAGCCCCGCGCGTTCGCCGACCGCGATCGCCTCGTCGACCGCCGCGAACACGGTGGCGCCCTCGCCCCGGATGTGGCTCGCGTACAGGCCCCCGGCACGGGCGCTCGCGGTCGCCACGGCGACGAGCTCCTCCGTGTCCGCCCACTGACCGGGGACGTAGATCAGCCCCGTCGACACGCCGAGCGCGCCGTCGGCGACGGCCGACCCGACCAACCGGCGCATCGTCCCGAGCTCGTCGCCGACGGGGGCTCGCGGCGCGGAGCCCAGCACCTCCGCCCGGACGGCGCCGTGGCCGACGAGTGCCCCGATGTTCACGGCCGGCCCCGCCTCGTCGATCCGGTCGAGGAACGCTGCGAACGTCGCGAAGGGCTCGCCCACCTCTGCGACGTCGACCCCGAGGATCGCCGCGCACTCGGCGGCGCCCGCCGATGGCCACGGTGAGGCGCCGCAGTTGCCGACGACCACGGTCGTGACCCCTTGACGGATCGTGCTCGCCATCTCGGCGTCGGTGAACGCCGCGAGGTCCGAGTGGGTGTGGACGTCGACGAACCCCGGCGCGAGCACGCGTCCCGCCGCCGAGACGACCCGGCCGGCCTCCGGCGCCGGCCGCGCGGGGTCGAAGCCGACCGACCGGATCCGGTCGCCCCGCACCCCGACCCATCCCGGTCGTCCGGCCGTCCCGTCGCCGTCGATGACGAGCGCGCCCTCGATCAGCAGGTCGAGCACGCGGCCATGGTAGGCAGCCGATCCGGTCCGAGGGTCCCCCCCGGACCGGGCGGTTCGCCCCCTGGCGAGCCTCGGGCGTCGGCCGAAGCTGTCCGTGCACAGCGGAACGGATCAGGAAGGGGGACGATCCGATGGCTACCGATCCGAGGCTCTCGCTGGTCCTGTTCTCCGGCACGGACGACAAGCTGTCGGCCGCGGCCGTCCTGACGGTCGGCGCGGCGGCCATGGGGCGCCCGGTCGATCTGTTCCTGCAGTACTGGGCGCTCGACGCGTTCCGCGCCGACCGGATCCTGAAGGACCACGGCGTCGCCCCCGAAGCCCCCCCGGAAGCGCCGGAGCTGATGCGGAGCCACGGGGGCGATCACTGGAGCGAGCTGCTCCGCCAGGCGAAGGACCTGGGCGAGGTCCGGATCCACGCCTGCTCCCTGTCGATGGAGATGTTCGGCATCACGAAGGACGACCTCGACCCGCTCGTCGACGACGTGTGGGGGGTGGCCTCGTTCTTCTCGGAGGCCGACGGACCCGTCACGTTCATCTGAGGAGGAACGACCGATGACGACCGCAACCGACATCACGCGCTCGATCGACGCGCGCGGCATGCCCTGCCCCGGTCCGCTGATGAGCCTGATCGGCGCGATCCGCGAGGGCGCCGTGGGCGACGTGATCGAGGTGCTCTCGAGCGATGAGGGCTCGAAGACGGACATCCCCGCGTGGGTCGCGAAGGCTGGGCATGAGCTCGTCGAGACGATCGACGAGGACGGGTTCGCCCGCTTCGTGATCCGGAAGGCGCGGTGAGCCATGCCGGCACGCGTCGTGGTGCTCGGCGGGGGGGTCGGCGGCACGCTCGTCGCCAACCTCGTGGACAAGAGCCTCGGGCGCGACGCGCACGTGACGGTCGTCGACCCGACCGGGATGCACGACTACCAGCCTGGGTACCTCTACGTGGCGCTCGGCGAAGCGAGCGGGCACTGGCTCTCCCGCGATGAGCGGACCCTGCTGCGATCCGGGGTCGAGCTGGCGATCGAGGAGGCGATCCGGATCCATCCGGATGCCCGGTCGGTACAGCTCGCCCGGGGCGGCAGCCTCGAGTGGGACTACCTGGTGATCGCCACGGGGGCGCGCCTCGTCCACGACCAGATCCCGGGGCTCCTGGAGGGTGCGCACGGCTTCTACTCGCTGCGTGACGCCGAACGTCTGCGCGAAGCGCTCCGCTCGTTCCACGGCGGGAGGGTCCGGATCGGCGTCGCCGGGATCCCGTACAAGTGCCCACCCGCTCCCGTGGAGTTCACGTTCATGGTCGAGGAGTACCTGCGCAAGCGCGGCATCCGCGAGCGGAGCGAGGTGACCTTGCTGTCGCCGCTCAACCGGGCGTTCACGATCGAGAGCGCGTCCAAGCTGATCCAGCCGATCATGGCCGAGCGGGGGATCGAGCTCTCGACGTTCTTCAACGTCGAGTCCGTCGACCCATCGGCCGGCACCGTAGGGTCCCTCGAGGGAGAGAAGGTCGAGTACGACCTCCTGGTGCTTGTGCCGCCGCACAAGGGCCAGCAGGTCGTGATCGACTCCGGGCTGGGCGACCCGAGCGGCTGGCTCCCGACCGACCGGTTCACGCTCCAGGTGGCCGATCACGACCGGATCTTCGCGCTCGGCGACGCGACCAACCTGCCGATCTCGAAGTCCGGGTCCACGGCGCACTTCGAGGCGCCGGTGATCGCGAGCCGGATCGCCTCGCTCGTGAAGGGCAGCGCCCCGAAGCAGAACTACGGGGGGCGCGTGATGTGCTTCCTGGAGACCGGGAACGGGAAGGCGACCGCGCTCCGGTTCGACTACGAGCACCCGCCGACGCCCCCGCAGCCCAGCCGCGCGTGGCACGTCGCGAAGTGGGTCTTCAACCGGGCGTACTGGGAGACGGTCCCGAAGGGACGTCTGCCCGAGAACGCGCCCTGGACCAAGCCGAAGGAGGGACCACGATGAGCCAGACCGTCACCAAGACGCTCGATCTGAAGGGGCTGGCGTGCCCGATGCCGATCGCGAAGACGGCGCAGGCGATCCGCGAGCTGAACCCCGGTGAGCTGATCGAATCGCTCGCGACCGATCCAGGGTCCGTACCCGACTTCCAGGCCTGGTGCGCCACGACCGGCAACGAGCTCGTCGAGCAGACCGAGGAGGGCGGCGTGTTCCGCTTCCTCATCCGGAAGAGGTGATCCCCGATGACCGACATGACGACGCTGGAAGGCGTGGCGGAGGAGGTCGACCGCCACGAGCATGAGAGCGCCCATCACGACAAGCTCGTGATCATGGCGTGGAGCGGCGACCTCGACAAGGTGTGGCCCACGTTCATCCTGGCGACCACCGGAGCCGCGATGGGCATGGAGACGACCGTCTTCTTCACGTTCTGGGGCCTGTTCCCCTTGGTGAAGAACGAGGTGCGGATCACGGGCGACAACTGGATGCAGAAGATGCTGTCGTTCATGAACCGGGGAGGGACCGAGCACCTGAAGCTCGGCAAGATGAACTTCGCGGGCATGGGGCCCTCGATGATGAAGAAGCTCGCCGAGGAGCACCACGTCGCCTCCCCGCAGGAGCTGCTGGAGGTCGCTCGGGACCTCGGCGTCCACATGGTTCCGTGCCAGATGACGATGGATCTGCTCGGGCTCACGAAGGACGACCTGATCGACGGGCTGGAGCCGCCCGCGGGCGCGACCACGGCGCTGCTCCAGGCCCAGGACGCGGTGACGCTCTTCATCTGAGCGTTCGCCGACCGGACGCGGAGCGTGCCGGGCGGCGGCGGTCCCCCTCGCCGCCCGGCTCTCCGCCCGATCACCCTCCGGGCAGGAAGACGTGGAACGACGCTCCGCCGCCGGGTCGGTCGTCGACCCAGGCCCGGCCGCCGTGGAGCTCGGCGAAGCGCCGGACCAACGAGAGCCCGATCCCGACCCCCGGTGAGTGCGCCGCCGTCGTCGATCCGGGCGCCTGCCGGAACGGCTCGAAGATCGCCTCGTGGAGGTCCGGCGGGATCCCCGCGCCCTCATCCTCCACCACCAGATCGAGCCCGCCGTCCCGGCCCGACGCCCTGACCCAGATGCGAGCGTCGGATGCCGTGTGCCGCAGGGCGTTCGAGACCAGGTTCTCGATGATCCGCTCGACCTTCGCGGCGTCCACGGACACGGTGGCATCCTCGACCTCGACGTCGATCGGTCGTCCGTCGGGGTTCTCCGCTCCTTCGATGCTGCGCTCCACGAGGGCGAGGAGCTCGATCGGCCGTCGCTGCGGCGTGACGATGCCGCGCTGGAGCCGGTCGAGGTCCAACAGGTCGCCCAGGAGCCGTTCGAGCTTGCGTGCGTTCGCGGCGATGCGCCGCACCAGGTCGGTCGCGTCGGGTCGAGACAGGTCGGAACCCGCTTGCTCCAGCGTGAGGGCCGACCCGAGGATCGAGGTCAGCGGGGTGCGCAGGTCGTGTGAGACCGCCTCGAGGAACGTGTTCTTCATGTCGTCGAGGGTCCGCAATCGCTGGGCCGCTTCGCGCTCGCGCCGGAACGCCTCGGAGAACTTGCGTTCGCTGCGGCGCAGCGCCTCCTCGGCCCGCTTGCGTCCGGTGATGTCCACCATCAGCCCGCGGATCTGCTGTGCGCGTCCGACGACATGCACCAGGTCGCGGATCCACACGATGGTGCCCGCCGGCGTCGCGACCCGGTACTCGAGCTGACGGTCCTCGCCGGAGTCCACCGCCTGCCGGATGCGCTCGAGCGCCTCGCCTCGATCCTCGGCGACGACGTGTTCGCCCCACGTCCGGTGGCGGGTGCCGTCGGTCGGTCCGGTGCCCAGGAGGTGCTCGGCGCCGCTCGACAGGAAGGAGAGGCGCAGGGAGTCGGGGTCGGCCTCCCAGAACACGGCATCGAGGCTCTCGACCAACTCGTGGAACCGCTCCAACTCGGAGAGCCGGCGGGCGTTCCCGAGCGCGAGCGAGGTCACGTCGGCGATCCCGCCGGCCAGGCGGAGCTCGCCCTCCCGGAACGGCCGCTGCGACGGGGCCACCATCGCCAGGACCCCCACCCCCGCGGGCGTCCAGCGGAGCGGGGCCACCAGGACGTCGCGCGCCTCCTCGAAGAACCAGAGCTGGCGCGGGACCTGGTGCACGGCCTGCGCCGGGACCACGAATGGGTCCTCCCGTTCGTCCAGGAACGCCTTCGCCAGATCGGCCGGAACGTCGGGGATCCCCTCCGGCGTCCGCGCGACCGAGTCACCGTCGAGCTGGAGGATCCGGACGATCCGGAAGTCTCCGGTCTCCTCGTCGCGAAGGTAGGCGGCGACGCACGAGCACCCGATCAGACGGGGGACCGCCTCCACCGCCTCCTGGAGGATCCCGTCCACCGTCCGCCGCCGGGTGAGCGCCTGCGAGAGGTTCAGCAGCGAGGCGGAGGTCGCCGCGGCCTCGCGCTCGAGGTCCAGGAGGTTCGCGTTGTCGAACGCGACGGCCGCGTGAGACGCGAGGACCTCGAGCAGCCGCTGATCCTCGAGGTCGAACTTCGCGTACCCGAGCATCGACAGCACGATCACGCCGATCAGCTGATCGCCCGCGAGCATCGGGACGGCCAGCATCGACTCGAGCACGTCGTCCGTGCCCGGGATCTGGACCGCGAACTCGACCTCTCGGGCATCCGGGGTGAGCAGGGACGTGCGGTGCTCCGCGACCCATCCGGTGATGCCCTCGCCGATCTCGGTGGTCAGGCTCTCGACCGTGTCGTTCTCGTAGTCCGAGAAGATCTCGCCGCGGAACGACGCGGGAAGCAGGGTCGAGCCGTCCGCCTGGAGCAGGTACACGCGGCAGCTGTGGTAGTCGATGATCGTGCGGAGCTCGGCTGTGATGGCGTTCCCGATGCTCGCGACGTCGCCCAGCGAGTTCAGCTTCGTCGCCAGGCTGTGGAGCATGTTCAGCTGCGCCACCGACCGCGTCCGATCCGGTTCGGCGCGCGCGACGACCTCGTGCGAGACGTGATCTCCGGCCTGCACCATCGGTTGTGTCATCGGTCGCCGGGGGGCCGAGCGTTAGCCGGGCCGCGTCGGGTGCTTGAACCGCGAGGGACGGTTGCTAGCCTCCGCGGGAGATGCCGACGCGGACCGGGGAGCGGGCGGGCGACGCTGCGACGCTCGACGAGCGTGAGCGCGCGCTGCTCGACTTCGAGCGTGAGGCCTGGAAGCTCCGGATCCCCAAGGAGCGGGCGATCCGCGAGCGATTCGGGTTCTCTCCCGCCCGGTACCACCAGCAGCTCAACCGGCTGATCGATCGTCCCGATGCGCTCGCGTACGACCCGATGCTCGTCAGACGCCTCCGGCGCGTCCGCGAGGCCCGCCGTCGCAGGCGCGTCGCCGGACGCCTCGGGATCCGGGTCTGACGCGCGGGGGGCCCGACCCCCGCCGCCGGAGCTTCGGATAGGATGCCCGGCGTGAACATCGGCACCGCCCGGATCGTGATCATCGTCGCCTTGGTGGTCGCCGGCGTGGCGATCCTGTGGAACGGCTTCGGCGATACCGGTACCTCGGCGCTGCCGGACGGCGGGGGGGCGATCGGCCCCACCGGCCCGACGGGCCCCACCGGCTCGGCCTCCCCGTCGCCCTCGAACACCCCGAGCCCGCAGGTCACTCCGAGCCCGCAGATCCAGGGCGTGACCGTGCAGGTCTTCAACGGGACGAACGAGACCGGGCTCGCCGCCGAGATCCAGCAATCGCTCGAGGACGACGGCTACAGCGCGCCGGCGGATCCGGGCAACGTGCCGTCGCCGCCCGTCGCGCAGACCGTCGTCTACTTCCGCGGTGGTCCCGATCGCGCCCAGAACAAGTCGGACGCGACCTACCTGGCCGAGACGTACTTCCCCGGCGCGAAGGTCAAGGTGCTGAGCGAGGATGTGGGCGACGTGGATCCCAGCGTGAACGTCGTCGTGATCCTCGGTGTGGACTACCTGGAGTCGCTCCAGGGCAACGCCTAGCGCCAGACCGGCTCCTCGAGCAACTTCCGGACCGTCGCCTCGCGGCGCTCCCGCCGCTCCTGCGGATCCATCGCGATCAGCGTCTCCAAGGTCTCGGTCAGCGCGGCCGGCGAGAACGGCTTGGTCATGAACTCGGATGCGCCCTCCTGCCAGCACCGGATCTTGTCCTCGAGCTGGGCCTTCGCGGTCAGCACGCAGACCGGGATCTCACGCGTGGCCTCGTCCGAGCGAAGCGCATCCAGGACGTCGTAGCCCCCGACCTGAGGCAGCATCAGGTCGAGCACGATCGCGTCGGGGAGCTCCCGACGAGCCAGCTCGATCGCGAGCGCGCCATCTCCCGCCTCGAAGACCTCGTGGCCGGCATGCTGCAGGTTGACGCGGCAGAGCAACAGGACGTCGGGTTCGTCGTCCACGACGAGGACGCGGGCCATCGGTCTCCATGCTCCTTCCCCGGGGGATCGGCTCCCCCCACGTACCAGTGTCGGCCGATCGGGCGACGCGTTGATACCTGGAACCTGGGAGATGGGCTACCCTGGCCGTGGAGGAACGACACGTGCTGAAGGTCTCCCAGAAGCTCGAATACGCGATGCGCGCGATGATCGAGCTGGCCCAGCGCCGAGACCAGGGAGCGTTGGTCCCGGCCCGCGAGATCGCCGAGCGGCAGCAGGTCCCCGTGCGGTTCCTGGAGCAGCAGCTGGGCGCCCTCTCGAAGGCCGGGCTGGTGGAGAGCTTCCGCGGCGCCGGGGGCGGGTGCCGGATCGCCCGTGATCCCGCCGAGATCACCGTCGCCGAGATCGCCGACGCGATCGAGGGCCAGATCTTCCCGATGTTCTGCCTGGAGCCCTCGGATCACACGTGCTTCCAGGATTCGCGGTGCGGGCTCCAGGGGTTCTGGGCGGACGTGGCCCGCGCCGTTCAGCAGGTGTTCGCCACGACGACGGTGGCGGACCTCGCGGCCCGCCACCAACGGGTCGCTCCGGCCACGGTGATCTTCGCGCCGGAGCAGCTGCTCTCGGGTTCGAACTAGGGACTCAGCCCTTCGCGGCCTCCGCCTCGGCCTTGCCCAGGATCCGGGTCAGCGTCGTCCCGCAGACCGGGCACTTCCCCTGCGCCGCCGGACGGCCGTTCTTGAGCGTGACCACCTGGCCCTCGAACGTGCGCTTCGTGCGGCACTTCATGCAGTAGCCCTCGTACTGCGCCACCGCCTGCCTCCTTCCCCCGTACGTCTCGAAGGCCGCCCCTAGGGCGGCCCTGCGGGGATGGTGAGCCCCGCGAGGGGCGGTTGCAAGCACCACCGGCCCTCCGTCCGGGTCGCACGGGCCCGGGAACCCTCGTACGATGCGGCCCTCTCGCGAGTCATGGAGGCATCGAACGTGAGCGACGAAGAGCGGAACATCGAGGCCCTGCTCTCGGAGCGCCGGGTCTTCGAGCCCCCGGCGGACTTCGTGGAACGGGCCCTCGTGCGCGATCCGGGGATCTACGAGCGGGCCGCCGCCGATCCCCAGGCGTTCTGGGCGCAGGAGGCCGAGCGGCTCCGGTGGTTCCGCCCGTGGGATTCGGTGATGGAGTGGGACCCGCCGTGGGTGAAGTGGTTCGTCGGGGGGACGCTGAACGTCTCCGTGAACTGCCTGGACCGCCACGTGGAGGCGGGCGGCGGCGACAAGGTCGCGTACTTCTGGGAGGGCGAGCCCGGCGACACGCGGACGCTCACCTATCGCGAGCTGCTCGATGAGGTCGCGCGGCTCGCGAACGCGCTCAAGTCGATCGGCGTGCGGAGGGGGGACCGGGTCGCGATCTACCTGGGCATGATCCCGGAGCTCCCGATCGCGATGCTCGCCTGCGCTCGGATCGGGGCGCCTCATTCGGTCGTGTTCGGCGGCTTCTCGGCGGAGTCGCTGAAGGACCGGATCAACGACGCCGAGGCGAAGGTCCTCATCACGGCCGACGGCGGGTACCGCCGGGGCCAGGTCGTTCCCCTGAAGGCCCACGCCGACCAGGCCGTCGCGGAGTGTCCGTCGATCGAGCACGTGGTCACCGTGCGTCGCACGGGGGGCGAGCATCCCTTCGTCGAGGGACGGGACCTCTGGTACCACGACCTGATCGCCGATCAGCCGACCGAGTGCCAGCCCGAGGAGATGGATGCCGAGGATCTCCTGTACCTGCTGTACACGAGCGGGACGACCGGCAAGCCGAAGGGGATCGCGCACTCCACGGGGGGCTATCTGACGCAGGTCGCGGCGACGCACCGGATGATCTTCGACATCCACGAGGACGACGTCTTCTGGTGCGCGGCCGACATCGGCTGGGTGACCGGGCACAGCTACATCGTCTACGGCCCGCTCGCCAACCACACCACGGGGATCATCTACGAAGGTGCCCCCGACTGGCCGGAGCGGGATCGCCTATGGGAGATCGTCGAGAAGTACCGCGCCACGATCCTGTACACCGCGCCGACCGCGATCCGGGCGTTCATGCGCTGGGGGACCGAGCATCCCGAGCGGCACGATCTGTCGTCGCTCCGCCTGCTGGGATCGGTCGGTGAGCCGATCAACCCCGAGGCGTGGGTCTGGTACTGGACCCACATCGGCGGGGGGCGCTGCCCCGTCGTGGACACCTGGTGGCAGACCGAGACCGGGGCGATCCTGATCACGCCGCTTCCGGGGATCACGCTGCTCAAGCCGGGGTCGGCCACGAACCCCTTCCCCGGCATCCAGGCGGACGTCGTCGACGAGCAAGGGTCCTCGGTTCCCCTCGGCGGCGGTGGGTACCTGGTCCTCCGTCACCCGTGGCCGGCGATCGCCCGCACGATCTGGGGCGACCCCGATCGATACGTCCAGACCTACTTCGGGAAGTACGGGCCGGAGGTCTACCTGGCGGGCGACGGTGCCAAGCGCGACGAGGACGGCTACTACTGGCTGCTCGGGCGCATCGACGACGTCATGAACATCGCGGGGCATCGACTCTCGACGTACGAGGTCGAGAGCGCCCTGGTCGACAACCAGAAGGTGGCCGAGGCGGCGGTGGTCTCGCGTCCCGACGAGCTGAAGGGCGAGGGGATCGTCGCCTTCGTCACGCTGAAGGGCGGGTTCGAGGGCGACGACGCCATGCTGACGGAGCTCCGGGAGCACGTGGCGACCGTGATCGGTCCGATCGCCAAGCCGGACGACATCATCTTCACGCCGGACCTGCCGAAGACGCGCTCCGGGAAGATCATGCGCCGGCTCCTTCGCGACGTCGCGCGGGGCAACAGGCTCGGAGACGTGACGACGCTCGCGAACGCCGAGATCGTCGAGCAGATCCGGGAGATGTCGGCGACCGCGCCAGCGGAGGAGTGACCGGCCCTCAGAGGTAGCGGCCGAAGAAGTCCAGGATCCGGCGCATGTGGTCGACCTGCTGGTCGGTCCGGTTCGCGTGGTGGCCCTCGGCGTAGAAGTGGTCCTCGATCGGGACCCCGCGGTCGCGGAGGGCGTGGATCCAGGGGGTGATCCCCTCGGGCGGGCAACGCGGGTCGTGCTCGCCCGCGATCACCAGCACCGGCGCACGCACGCGGTCGACGTAGGTCATCGGGTTCCGCTCCGCCCAGAGCTCGGGGAGCTCGTCCGGGCCGCCGCCGTACAGGGCCAGGTCGTACGCGCGGAGCTCCGGCATGCAGGCGCGATGGGCGGCCACGAGGTCCCCGGAGGGGATCCCGGCGAACACGGCGGCGAACCGATCCGGGTGGAGCCCGGCGGCGAGGCACGCGAGGCAGCCGCCCCAGGACCACCCGGCGAACGCCACGCGCGCCGGATCGGCGATCCCCGCGGAGATCGCGTGATCGAGGCACGCGATCACGTCCTCCAGCTCGGGGAACCACGGGTCGCCGATCAGCGCCCGGCGGAACGCGACGCCGTAGCCCGTCGACCCCCGGTAGTTCGGGAGCACGACCGCATAGCCGGCATCGACGAGGGCCAGGGTCTCCGGCTCGAACCGGTCCCGCTCGTGCCATTCCGGTCCGCCGTGGACCGACAGGACCGTCGGCCACGGGCCGTCGCCCTCGGGCGTCACCACGAAGGACTGCACGGGACCGGCCGGCCCGTCCGTCCTGCTCGCGCGCGCCCGACGTCCGGCGGGGGCCGGCGGTCCGGGCGGGGCGAGGATCCGCGCGCCGTCGCCCGCGACGACGGACGGAGGCGTCGCTCCGTCCTCGATCAGGCACCAGACCTGGCCATCCGGTCGCACGCCCGCGTCGGAGAGGTAGCCGTACCCGTCCGCGTCGATCACGCGGACGGCGTCGCCCGTGCCGGGGTCGACGCGCAGGAGCCCATCGCGTCCCTCGTGCTCGTGCTTCGCGAGCAACGCCGATCCGTCGGCCCACCACGACAGCGGGATCACGGCGCCGGGGACATCGACGGTCAGGTCCCGGCGCTCGCCCGATCCGAGGTCCCAGATCGCCGGTCGCTCGAAGGCCCCCAGCTCCGAGGTGAAGGCGAGCCGGAGATCGCTCCTCACGGGGCTCCAGGCGGCCGGGTCGAGCCCGACGCCCTCGTCCGCCAGATCGGCCACGACCTCGCCGTCCGCGTCGAGCACCCGCAGGGCCGGGTGGACGAGGTCCCTGCCCTCGGTGTGCCGGACGCAGAGCAACCTCCCGTTCGCGGACAGGCCGCCGCGGCCGGGCGCGGCGCTGCCGAGGGCCAGGTACGTGGAGCTCGAGGCGATCCGACGTGCCTCCGCTCCGCGGGACGCCACGTAGATGTCGTACGTGTCGTCGGTGGCGATCCCGAGCGCGATCGTCCCGTCCGCGAAGTCGATCCCCTCCGCCCACCCCCGGGGAACCCCGGGGACGAGGGGCTCGGGGTCCCCGCCGGCGAAGGGCACCGTCATCCATCGCCCGCGCTCGTCCCCCACGTCGTCCTGCCACCACACGATCCGGCCGTCGGGCGCCACGAGCACGGTCTCGACCCCCACCGGCTCGTCGGTCACCCGCCGGCGGGCGCCGGAGGCTCGATCGAGCGCCCACGCCTGCCAGGACCCGCCCTCGTTCGAGACGTAGGCGAGGGCGTCGGGAGCGGCGCGGGACCAGGCCGGGAACCCGATCTGGGGCGCGCGGAACCGGCGTTCCCACGTCGGTTGGCTCGCCATGGCGCCTCGGGTCCCTCCTCGGGCCGGAGCCTACCGTCCGCGACGGTCCCGGAGGGGGTTGCCATCCCCCCGGAGCCAGCAGCTAGAATCGTTAGCACTCGGCAGGCCCGAGTGCTAGCAGTCGGCATCGCAGGCTGAGAACCCGACGGCCGCACCGAGGCCAGGACGCAGCCAACGACCAAGGAGGAGGGAACGGATGGCCGCGAAGATCATCTCGTTCGACGAGGACGCGCGGCGGGCGCTCGAGCGGGGCATGGACCAGCTCGCGAACGCCGTGAAGATCACGCTCGGCCCGAAGGGTCGCAACGTGGTCCTCGAGAAGAAGTGGGGTGCACCCACGATCACGAACGACGGCGTCTCGATCGCCAAGGAGATCGAGCTCGACGACCCGCTGGAGAAGGTCGGCGCCGAGCTCGTGAAGGAGGTCGCGAAGAAGACGGACGACGTCGCGGGTGACGGCACGACGACCGCCACGGTGCTCGCCCAGGCGATCGTGAAGGAGGGCCTCCGCAACGTCGCGGCGGGTGCGAACCCGATGTCGCTCAAGCGCGGCATCGAGCGTGCGGTCGAGCTGGCCGTCGAGTCGATCAAGAACCAGTCGCGTGAGGTCACCGACAAGGCGGACATCGCCCACGTCGGGGCGATCTCCGCGGCCGACCCCGAGATCGGCGAGACGATCGCCGAGGCGGTCGACAAGGTCGGCAAGGACGGTGTCATCACGGTCGAGGAGTCGAACACCTTCGGCATGGAGCTCGATTTCGTCGAGGGGATGCGGTTCGACAAGGGCTACATCTCGGCGTATTTCATCACCGATCCCGAGCGGATGGAGACGATCCTCGAGGAGCCCTACGTCCTGATCGCCAACAGCAAGATCAGCGCCGTGAAGGACCTGCTCCCCGTGCTCGAGAAGGTCATGCAGACGGGGAAGCCGGTCCTGGTGCTCGCCGAGGACGTCGAGGGGGAGGCCCTCGCGACGCTCGTCGTGAACAAGGTCCGAGGCACCTTCCGTTCCGTCGCGGTGAAGGCCCCCGGGTTCGGCGACCGCCGCAAGGCGATGCTGCAGGACATCGCGATCCTCACGGGCGGCCAGGTCATCTCGGAGGAGGTCGGCCTGAAGCTCGAGAACGCCACGCTCGACCTGCTCGGCACCGCCCGCAAGATCGTCGTGACGAAGGATGAGACCACGATCGTCGAGGGTGGCGGCAAGGACGAGGAGATCACCGGCCGGATCAACCAGATCAAGAGCGAGATCGAGAAGACGGACTCCGACTACGACCGCGAGAAGCTGCAGGAGCGGCTGGCCAAGCTGTCCGGCGGTGTCGCCGTGATCAAGGTCGGCGCGGCCACCGAGGTCGAGCTCAAGGAGAAGAAGCACCGGATCGAGGACGCCGTGCAGTCCACGAAGGCCGCGGTCGAGGAGGGCATCGTCGCCGGTGGCGGCGTCGCGCTGCTGAACGCGCAGGCCGTGCTGGACAAGGTGGACCTGGAGGGCGACGAGGCGACCGGAGCCGCGATCGTGCGGCGTTCGCTCGAGGAGCCGCTCAAGCAGATCGCCTTCAACGCCGGCCTCGAGGGCGGGGTCGTGGTCGAGAAGGTCCGCACGCTCGATCCGGGTCAGGGCCTGAATGCCGGCAACGGCGAGTACGGGGACATGTTCAAGTTCGGGATCGTCGACCCGGCGAAGGTCACCCGCTCGGCGCTGCAGAACGCCGCGTCGATCGGCGCGCTCTTCCTGACGACCGAGGCGATCGTCGCGGAGAGGCCCGAGAAGGAGAAGGCGCCCGCGATGCCGGGCGGCGGCGACATGGACTTCTAGTCCCGTCGCTCGCGCGGAACCGGGAACGGGGCCCCTTCGGGGGCCCCGTTCTCGTCCCCGGGTTGACCGGGTGGCCGGTCATCGGCACGATGACCGGCCACGGAGGAGGGGACGGTGGGGGGTTCGGTCGAGGCGCTCCGGACCGGGATGCGCAACGCCTCCCTCCGCCGCGTCCTCGTCGCGTATTTCTTGTTCAGCGCGCAGGAGTACGCCGTGTGGATCGTCGTGACGATCTACGCCTACGAGCGAGGCGGCGCGAGCGAGGCGGGCGCCGTGCTCGTGGCGCTGCTGATCCCCGCGGCGCTCGTCGCTCCGGTCGCGGCGACCTTCGGCGACCGGATCCGTCGCGACCGCGCGCTCCGCGGCGGCTACCTGATCCAGATGTGTGCGTGTGCCGGCCTGGCGGTCGCGATGTGGTCGGGACCGGCCCTCCTCGCCTACGCCGTGGCGATCGTCGCGAACTGCACGGTCACGCTCACCCGGCCCGTGCACAACGCGATCCTCCCGCAGCTCGCCGAGACGCCCGAGCAGCTCACGGCCGCGAACGCCTCATCGTCGATGGTCGAGGGGCTCGGCGTGCTCGTCGGCCCCGGGTTCGTGGCGCTGACCCTC
>DATBLY010000107.1:0-4812 GCA_036555125.1 Actinomycetota bacterium
CGCGAGCGTCGAGACCTCGCCGCCCGAGATCACCTGCGACACGCGGTCGAAGTAACCGGTGCCGACCTCGGCCTGGTGGCGCGTCGCGGTGTAGCCGTCCTCCTCCAGGTCGAACTCGCGCTCCTGCAGGCGGACGTACGCGGGCATCCCCTCGGCCGCGTACCCCAGCGCCAGCTCGAACATCGAGGCGTTCAGCGCGTGGAACCCGGCGAGGGTGATGAACTGGAAGCGGTAGCCCATCGCGGCGAGCTCCTTCTGGAACCGCGCGATGTCCGCGTCGTCCAGGTGCTGCCGCCAGTTGAACGACGGCGAGCAGTTGTACGCGAGGAGCTGGTCGGGGTAGCGGCCCTTGATCGCCTCGGCGAACGTCCGCGCCTCATCCAGGTCCGGCGTCGAGGTCTCGCACCACAGCAGGTCGGCGTACGGCGCGTACGCCAGGCCGCGCGCGACCGCGGCGTCCATCCCGTTGCGCACGCCGTGGTAGCCCTCGTGCGTCCGGCTCCCGGTCGTGAAGGCGTGGTCCCGCGGGTCGACGTCCGAGGTCAGGAGCGTGGCCGCCATGGCGTCGGTCCGCGCGATGACGAGCGTCGGGACCCCGGCCACGTCGGCGGCCAGGCGTGCCGCGACGAGGGTCCGGATGAACGCGGACGTCGGCACGAGGACCTTGCCGCCCAGGTGGCCGCACTTCTTCTCGGAGGCGAGCTGGTCCTCGAAGTGCACGCCGGCGGCGCCGGCCTCGATCATCGCCTTCATCAGCTCGAACGCGTTCAGCGGCCCGCCGAACCCGGCCTCGGCGTCGGCGACGATCGGCGGCAGGAAGCTGGGGTCCGCGCCCTCGGCCCACGCGATCTGGTCGGCGCGCAGCAGCGCGTTGTTCAGCCGGCGGACCATCTGCGGCACCGAGTTCGCGGGGTAGAGCGACTGATCCGGGTAGGTCTGGCCGGCGACGTTCGCGTCCGCGGCGACCTGCCAGCCCGACAGGTAGATCGCGCGCAGCCCGGCCTTCATCATCTCGACGGCCTGGCCGCCGGTCATCGCGCCGAGCGCCGCGACGTGCTCCCCCTCGTTCATCAGCTCCCAGAGGCGCTCGGCGCCGCGGCGCGCCAGCGTGTGCTCGATCGGGAACGAGCCCCGCAGCCGCAGGACGTCCTCGGCGCTGTAGGGACGCTCGACGCCTCTCCAGCGAGGGTCGGACGTCCAGGCCCGCTCCAGGGCGCGGGCATCCACGCGCATCTCGATCTGCGTCTGTTGCCGCTGCTGTGTCATCTCCGACCCCCGATGCTCGATCTCGATGGATCCCGGGATGCGAACGACCCTCCGCGAGCGGAGGGTCGAGGAGGGCGCCGCCGTGGCTCGCGTGCGCGAGTCGGGCCGGCGCCCTAGGTACCGGATACGTGAGCGCTCGACGCGCCGCTCCCGGGTTTGAATGCTCGTTCAAACATCGTGGGCATCGTAACACCGCTGGTGGGGCGTGTCGATGGGCCGAACGGCCCGTCCGGATCAGCGCGTGCGGAGCCTGGTCGCCACGAACCGTCTCCGCCCGCCGATCGATGCGTCGCCCACGACCACGAGCTTGCCGTTCGCCTGCAGGACCGCGTCGCGGGCCGAGTCGGCGCGCCCGCCGACGTCGACGGTCGCGATGCCCCCCACGCCGAACCGCAGGTCGCGGCCCCCGCCCGGCTTCAGGCGGACGACCGCCAGATCGTCCCGCGTCGCCGTGCGATGCACTCGACCGACGACGAGCAGCTTCCCGTTCGGCTGCGCGACCACGCCGAACGCCGCGCCGGCGCCCGTCGACGCGGCGGTGACCACCACACCGTCCGCCGAGAACCCGGGGTCCAGGCGGCCCTTCGGTCCGAGTCGGGCGATCGCCCAGTCGCCCCGGGGGTCGCCGGTGGTCGAGCCCACGACCACGATCCGTCCATCGGGCTGGACCGTCAGGGCGTGCGCGACGTCGGATCCCGCGCCGACGTCGATCAGCGAGGAGCCGGCACCCCGCTTGCCGAAGTCGAGGTCGAGCGCGCCGTCCGGCTCGAAGCGCGCGACCGAGAACGCGGGCACCAGTCCGCGCTCCGCGGAGCCGGCGGCGACGACCGCGCCGCCGGGCAGCACGACCAGGCCGTCGAAGCGCTCGCCGCTCGGCGACAGGTCGACCGTGACCCGCCCGTCGTCCCCGAACGTGGGGTCGAGGCCGCCGTCCGTCCGGTAGCGGGCCAGGGCCGAGCGTCCGGTGCTGCCGTTCGAGGTCGACCCGGCGATCACGATCCGCCCGTCGGTCATCAACCCCACCGCGTTCGCGCTCTGGAACCGGCGGCCGAACGACGTCAGCACGACGCCGTCGCCCCCGAACGTGGGATCGAGCCGGCCGTTCGGCCGCAGGCGCGCGACGGCGACCCGGTCCTCGGCGGCGTCGCGTTCCCCGACGACGACGATCCCCCCGTCGTCCGCGATCGCGACGTCGAACGCGTAGTCGTTCCCGCCCAGGTCGACGACGACCTTCCCGTCCCCGTCGAACGACGGGTCGAGGCGGCCCGCCGGCGTGAACCGGGCGAGCGCAAGGTCGGGGTCGGCCCGGACCGTGTAGCCGGCGACCAGGATCCGCTCGTGGTGGTCGATCGCGACCGCCGTGGCGATCGCGCCGTTCGGGAACGCCGTCGCGATGCCGTCGCCTGCGAAGAACGTGTCGAGGTCCCCCGGCGCGGCGCGCACGGGGGTCGCGACCGCGCCGAGCAGCACGGCGGCCAGGATGGAGACGGTGGTCCGACGCATGGGGAAGGCCCCGAGCCTACCCAAGCGGGTGGCCGATGCAGACGAGCCTAGGGCACGATCTTCGCGATCGGGAGCTCGAGGATGTCCGTCGCGCCGGCGCCCTTCAGCTGCGGGATCAGCGTGTTGACCGTGCGCTTCTCGACCACGGTCTCGATCGCGTAGCCGCCCTCGGACAGCGGGGAGACGGTCGGCGCCTTCATCGATGGCACCACCGCGAGCACGGCCTGGAGCGCCTCCTCGCTCACGTTCAGCTTGATCAGCACGCGGCCTTCCGCGCGGAGGGCCCCGAGCAGCAGCGTGGTGAGGTCGTCCATCGCCCCGCGCTTGACCGGATCGCCCGCGGCATCGCGGTTCGCGACCAACACGGGCTCGGAGGTCATCAGCGTCTCGATGATCTTCATGCCGTGTGCCCGGAGCGTGCTGCCGGTCTCGGTCACGTCGACGATCGCGTCGACGATCTCGGGGACCTTCGCCTCGGTGGCGCCGAACGACCACACGACCCGGACCGGGATCGCCAGATCGTCGAAGTAGCGCTGGGTCAGGTGTTCGAACTCGGTCGAGATCCGGGTCCCCGGGGGCAGCTCCTTCGCGGAGTTCGCGGGGTGGTCGCCGGGGACGGCCAGGACGATCTTCGTCCCGTGGCCCGTGCCGCTCTTCGCGTAGGAGAGCGAGGCGAGCTCCACGACGTCGGCGCCCGTCTCGGCGATCCAGTCCTGGCCGGTGATCCCCAGGTCGAAGAGGCCGTCCTGGACGTAGGTCGGGATCTCCTGCGGCCGCAGCAGCGAGACGCGCTCGATCCGGTCGTCGTCGATCCGTCCGTGGTAGTCACGCGAGGAGCCGCGACGGACGGCGAGGTCCGCGGCCTCGAGGAGGCGGAGCGTCTGCTCCTCGAGCGACCCCTTCGGGATCACGAGCTTGAGCATCGGCCCTCCGGCGCGATCGGCTGTCGCATCAGGGTCCCAGCGTACGGAAGAAGCACGTGCGCTCGCCCGTGTGGCAGGCGGCGCCCTCCTGGTGCACCCGGGCGAGCACGACGTCGGCGTCGCAGTCGGCGCGGAGCTCGTCCCAGTGCTGCACGTGGCCGCTCGAATCGCCCTTGCGCCACAGCTCCTGTCGGGAGCGGCTCCAGTAGACCATCCGGCCCTCGGCGACCGTGCGCTCGAGGGCCTCGCGGTTCGCCCAGGCGAGCATCAGGACGTCGCCCGTGTCGGCGTCCTGCGCGATCACCGGGATCAACCCGCGCTCGTCGAACCGCAGGTCGTCGATCGGCACGGGCGAGCGGTCGGGCCCGGTGGCGTCGGTCGCGGCGGCCATCTACCGGCGGACCTCCACCCCCGCGGCCGCGAGGTGGTCCTTCACGTCGGCGATGGTGAACGTGCCGAAGTGCAGCGTCGAGGCCGCGAGCACGGCATCCGCCCCGCCCTCGGTGAGCGCCGAGGCGAAGTGCTCGAGGTGCCCGGCGCCGCCGCTCGCGACCACGGGGACGTCGACCGCGTCGCCGATCGCCCGCAGGAGCTCGAGGTCGTAGCCTTCGCCGGTGCCGTCGCGGTCCATCGACGTCAGCAGGACCTCGCCGGCCCCCCGCTCGGCCGTCGCCTCGGCCGCCCACGCGACCGCGTCGCGGTCGGTGGGCGTCCGACCCGCGTCCACGTACACCTCCCAGCCTCCTCGCGATCGACGCTTCGCGTCGATCGCGATCACCATGCACTGCGTCCCGAAGCGCTCCGCGCATCGGGACAGCAGCGCCGGGTCACGCACCGCAGCGGAGTTGAGCGAGACCTTGTCCGCGCCAGCGCGCAGCAGCGTCTTCACGTCGTCCTCCTCGCGCACGCCGCCGCCGACGGTGAGCGGGATGAAGACCTGCTCCGCGGTGCGCGAGATCACGTCCAGGGTCGCGGAGCGGCCCTCGACCGTGGCGGTGATGTCCAGGAACACCAGCTCGTCGGCGCCCTCACGGTCGTAGCGCGCCGCCAGCTCGACCGGATCGCCGGCGTCGCGCAGGTCCCGGAAGCGCGTGCCCTTGACGACGCGTCCGGCGTCCAC
>DATBLY010000104.1:0-24807 GCA_036555125.1 Actinomycetota bacterium
CGCGCCTGTGGCTGACCGCCTCCGGGGGACCGTTCAGGGGGATGACCCGCCGAGAGCTGGAACGTGTCACGGTCGAGCAGGCACTGCGGCATCCCCGCTGGACGATGGGACCGAAGATCACGATCGACTCGGCGACGCTGATGAACAAGGGCCTCGAGGTGATCGAGGCGCACTACCTGTTCGACCTGGACTACTCGCAGATCCACGTGCTGATCCACCCCGAGGGCCTGGTTCATGCGATCGCGGAGTTCAGGGACGGCAGCATGCGTGCCGAGATGGCAGTAGCGGACATGCGTCTCCCCATCCAGCTCGCGCTCGCGTGGCCGGAGCGACTCCCGACCGGCGTCGCTCAGGCTCCCCTGACCGAGCGACCGCTCACGTTCGAGCCCGTCGACCGCGAGGCGTTCCCGGCGCTGGACCTCGCCTACCGCGTGGGAGGGCTCGGCCTGACCTTCCCGGCCGTGATGAATGCGGCGAACGAGGTGGCCGTGATGGCGTTCCTCGAGGGCAAGATCGCCCTGACCCGGATCGTCGAGATCGTGCAGTCGGCCGTCGACGAGCACGAGCCGTCCGGGGTCCTGTCGATCGTGCAGATCGAGCGTGCGGACGCCTGGGCGCGCCAGCGCGCGGCCGAGCTCGCCGAGGCCGGCTAGGGACCGATGTCCGGGACGCTCGCGATCGTCGCGTTCTTCTCGGGGCTGCTGTTCATCATCCTGATCCACGAGGCCGGGCACTACCTGGCCGCCCGAAGGTTGGGGTTCCAGGTGCTCGAGTACTTCGTGGGCTTCGGGCCCCGCGTCTGGTCGTTCCGGCGCGGCGAGATCGAGTACGGCGTCAAGGCGCTCCCGCTCGGGGGCTACGTGAAGATCGCGGGGATGAACCCATACGAGCCCGTGGCTCCGGAGGACCTGCCGCGGAGCTACGGTGCCAAACCGATCTGGCAACGCGCGTTGGTGATCCTCGCGGGTCCCGGCTCGCACTTCGTGGTGGCGGCGATCCTGTTCGCCGTGTGGCTGTTCGTCTTCGGCGACCCCCGGAGCCCGGTCCCCGTGGTGGGCATCGTGGACACGACGCTCGAGAACGGCCAGCCGTCCCCCGCGGCGGCGGCCGGCCTGCAGCCCGGCGACCGGATCGTGGGCGTCGATGACCTCGCCGCCCCGACCCCCGACCAGCTGCTCGACTACTCGAGCGACCACGTCGGCCAGCCGGTCGTCTTCACGATCGAGCGCGACGGGCAGGAGCTCGAGATCACGATGATCCCGCAGGAGGACGTCGTGGGTGGCGAGACGATCGGCCGGATCGGGATCCGGTTGGGCTTCGACAAACCGGGGTTGGTGGGAGCCGTCGTGGGAGGCGTGAAGGAGGTCGGCCGCGCGATCGAGACGTCGGTCCACCAGATCACGCGGATCTTCGGACCCGAGGGCATCGGGCGGGTGTTCTCCCTCCTGTTCACCGATGAGCCGCGGTCGGCGAACGACCCGACGAGCGTCGTGGGGATCGGCCAGGCGGTCGGACAGACGGGCTCGGCCGGTGACTGGGGAGCGGTCCTGTACTTCCTCGCGTTCGTCACGGTGTTCATCGGGCTGATCAACCTGCTGCCCCTGCCGCCCTTCGACGGTGGCCATCTGGCGGTGCTCGCGATCGAGAAGGTCCGCGGCAAGACGATCGACATGCGCAAGCTGATCCCGGTGTCGGCGGCCGTGATGGCGTTCTTCGTGGTGTTCGTGCTGGCGACGATCATCCTCGACATCACGAAGCCCATCACGATCGCGCCCTGAGGTCCGCGGGCGCCATCCCGCTCGGCCACGACTCCTCTGTCTCGACGCCGCTCGGCACGCCACGATTTCTCCACACGGCCTGGTCATCGGCCCGACGACCCCCGGATACGATGGCGCGGTGCCCGACCAGACCGTGCTCGTCGTGGACGACGAGGAGGCCATCGCCGAGGCCGTCCGCGCCCGGCTGGAAGCGGAGGGATACCGCGTCCTCGTCGCCGGCGACGGCCCGCAGGCGATCGAGCTGCACGCGGAGCATCATCCCGATCTCGTCGTCCTCGACCTGATGCTCCCCGGGATGGACGGCCTGGAGGTCTGCAAGGCGATCCAGCGGAACGCCTGGACCCCGGTGCTGATGCTCACGGCGCGGACCGAGGAGGCCGACAAGGTCGCGGGGTTCGCGGTCGGCGCGGACGACTACCTGACGAAGCCATTCAGCCTGCGCGAGCTCGTGGTGCGGGTGAAGGCCATCCTGCGACGCATCGACCGGATCCGCGCGGTGCGGGACGAGGGACCGATCGTCCGCCCTGGGATCGAGATCGACGCGGCCCGCAGGCGCGTGGCCGTCGACGGGAGCGAGGTGCAGCTGACGCCGCTCGAGTTCGAGATCCTGATCGCGCTCGCGCGGGACCCCGGGATCGTGCTGTCGCGTGATCAGCTGATGGATCGCGTGTGGGGCTATCGCGACTACGCGGGCGGTCGTGTCGTCGACTCTCACGTCGCCAGGATCCGGCGCAAGCTCGGCGAGGATGGGAACGACCCGCGGTTCATCCGCACGGTCCACGGCGTCGGCTACGCGTTCCAGGAACCGCCGTGAGCACGCGACCCTTCGAGAAGCTCCCCACGATCCGGGCGAAGCTCGGGTCGACGATCGTGTTCGCGGTCGGGATGACCGTCGTCCTCGTCTACTTCATCCTCGCGTTCGCCCTGCGCAATTCGTTCCGCGACGCCGACCTCGTGGACCTCCTACAGCTGGCGCAGTCGCACAGCGCGGGCGCGGCGGACCCGGTCGACGACGGGCGGACCTCGTACCTCTCGGTCGTCGGGGGGACGGAGACGTGGCTGGGCGACGAGCTCCCCGAGCCGCCGATGTTCGACGGCGGCGTCCACGTGGGCGTCGCGAACGGCGTGGAGTACGCGGCGGTCCCGTCGCGGGGCGAGGACTCCGGGATGTTCTACGCGGTCCGTCGTGAGCCCGGGTTCGTGGTCGCCTCCACCCGCTTCCTGTTCGAGTTCTGGGTGCAGCTACTGGTCGCCGGCGCCCTGGCATCGGGGATCGCGCTGGTCGTGGCTCGGTGGCTCGCGCGCGGGATGACGCAGCCGCTGCGTGACATGGCGGGCGCGGCCCAGCGGATGGAGGTCGGTGACTACAGCCAGCGGGTGCACACGCAGAGCCGCGACGAGGTCGGTCAGCTCGCGACGGCCTTCAACCGCATGAGCGGCGAGCTCGAGAACCTCGAACGGAGCCGGCGCGACCTCGTCGCGAACGTCTCGCATGAGCTGAAGACGCCGATCGCCGCGATCCGTGCACACCTCGAGAACCTGCTCGACGGCGTCGAGGCGCCGGACCCCGCGACCCTGCAGGTGATGCTCACGCAGACCGAGCGGCTGTCGCGTCTGATCGACCAGCTCCTCGAGCTCTCGCGCCTGGAGTCTGGCGAGCTGCCGTTGCGACGCGAGGAGATCGAGCTGGCGCCGCTGGTGTCGCAGGTGCTGTCCGAGATCGAGGTCGCCCGCTCCGATCGCGGGGTGGAGGTGGCGAGCGACGTTCCGGACGACCTGCCCCCCATCGAGGTGGACCGCGAGCGCGTGCATCAGGTCCTGTTCAACCTGCTGGACAACGCCGTCCGGTTCACCCCGAACGGCGGGTCCGTCCGGGTCTCGGCCGAGCGGCACAACGGCTCCGTGGAGGTGCGCGTCGCGGACACCGGGGTCGGGATCTCGGCGGAGCACCTGCCGCGCCTCTTCGAGCGCTTCTACCGCGCCGACCCGGCCCGCTCGCGCGGGGACGGGGGCACGGGGATCGGCCTCGCGATCGCGCGGTCCGTCGTCGAGGCCCACGGCGGGCACATCACCGCACGGAGCGAACCGGGTTCGGGGAGCGTCTTCGCGTTCGACCTGCCCGTCGCATCCGGATCGAAGAGCCGGAGGGGGGAACCGTGAAGTCGACCACGACGAGCGTGGAGGTGGCCGCGCCGAAACGCTACAGCTACCTCGACCTGACCGAGGACCTGCAGCGAGCGATCAAGGACGCCGGCGTGACCGACGGCGCGGCGATCGCGTTCTGCGAGCACACGACCTGCGCCCTGCTGATCAACGAATGGGAGGACGGCGCGCTCGCCGACTTCCGCCGCAGGATGACCGAGCTGGCGCCGGATGAGGGCGTCTATTACGCGCACGACGATTTCGACGTCCGCACGCAGAACCTCCACGCGGACGAGCGCCGGAACGGTCACGCGCACGTCAAGGCGATGCTGCTGTCCGCCACGTCCCACGCGATCCCTGTCGTGGCCGGTGAGCCCGGGTTCGGCCGTTGGCAGCGCCTGATGTTGTTCGAGATGGACGAACCGAAGCCGCGCCGCGTGACGTTCCACGTCTTCGGGAGCTGACCATCCCTCGGTTCATCCGCCACCCTCCGTAGACTGGCTGGAGCGATGCTGAGCGCACGGCGCCCCACTCGGCAGATCCGGATCGGCGACGTGCCGGTCGGTGGCGACGCGCCAGTCTCCGTCCAGTCGATGACGACGACGAAGACGTCGGATATCAACGCGACGCTGCAGCAGATCGCCTCGCTCGTGGCCGCGGGCGTCGACATCGTCCGCGTCGCGGTGCCGCACTGGGAGGACGCCGAGGCCCTGGTCGCGATCGCGACGAAGTCCACGGTGCCGGTCGTCGCCGACATCCACTTCCAGTGGAAGTACGCGATGGCCGCGCTCGAGGCGGGGATCCAGGGCCTGCGGATCAACCCGGGCAACATCAGGTACCAAGACAAGGTGCGCCTGATCGCCCGGGAGGCGAAGGCCCGGGGCGTCCCGATCCGGATCGGCGTGAACGCCGGCTCGCTCGAGAAGGAGCTCCTCGAGAAGCACGGCGCGCCGACGCCCGACGCGCTGGTCGAGTCGGCGCTGAACGAGGCGCGGATCCTCGAAGAGGAGGACTTCACCGACATCAAGATCTCGGTCAAGCACTCGAACCCCCGCGTGATGATCGAGGCGTACCGGCGGCTGGCCGCGGCCTGCGACTATCCGCTGCATCTGGGCGTCACCGAGGCCGGCCCGATGCCCATGGGCGGCGTGAAGAGCGCCGTGGGGATCGGGACGCTGCTCGCGGAGGGGATCGGCGACACGATCCGCGTCTCGCTCACGGACGACCCCGTCGAGGAGGTGAAGGTCGGAACGAAGATCCTCGAGTCGCTCGGGCTGCGCCGGCGCGGCCTGGACCTCGTGGCCTGCCCCTCCTGCGGGCGGGCGGAGGTCGACGTGCTCGGACTGACGAAGGAGGTCAACGAGGCGCTGGAGCGGGAGGGCATCACCCAGCCGGTGCGCGTCGCGGTCATGGGGTGCGTCGTCAACGGACCCGGCGAGGCGCGGGAGGCCGACCTGGGGATCGCCGCGGGCAAGGGGCAGGGCTTCTTGATCGTGCGGGGCGAGGTCGTCGACAAGATCCCGGAGTCCGAGTTCGTGGTTCGGCTCGTCGCCGAGGCGAAGCGGATGGCGGCCGAGAAGCAGGCCGCGGGGCCCGACGCCGAGGATGCCCTGGTCTGACTCGGGCCGTGCCGCGCCGAGCCCGGCCGGACCGTCGACCTAGTCTGAGCCAGACTAGGTCTGAGGCCGCTCAACTTCGGAGCCCACCGGTGCCGATGATGCTCCGCATGAGGCTGCGCTCGATCCCGGCGGTGGCGGCCGCGCTCGGCCTCGTCCTCGCCGGCACGACGGTCCCCGCGAGCGGATCCGGGCTAGGGAGGGACGTCCCCGACGTGGCGGACGGACGCCGCGCGCCGGTCCCCGGCACAGGGTGCACGGTCTTCCCCGACGACAACGTGTGGAACCTGGACGTCTCGCGCCTGCCCGTGCACCGCAGGAGCAAGACCTGGAAGCGCGCGATGCACGCGGGATCGACGCGGTTGCACCCGGACTTCGGTCCGCCGGCCTACGGGATGCCGTTCGACGTCGTCGGTGCGAACCACGGCACCGTCCGGATCGACTTCCGGTACGCGGACGAGAGCGATCCCGGCCCCTACCCGTTCGGTCCCGACATCCACATCGAGGGCGGGTCCGACGCGCACGCGATGATGATCGACCGCGACGCCTGCGTGCTGTACGAGCTGTACGCGGCCGACTGGAACGGCGGCGACCCGACGGCCGGCAGCGGGGCGATCTACGCGCTCGCCGGAGCTCGGGCGAACGACCTCCGTCCCGCCGGGTGGACGTCGGCCGACGCCGCGGGCCTGCCGATCTTCCCCGGCCTGGTGCGGTGGGACGAGGTCCGCGACGGGCGGATCGCGCACGCGATCCGCTTCACGGCGTCGTGCACCAGCCGGCGGTACGTGTGGCCCGCCCGGCATCAGGCCGGACAGGACGATCCGACCTGTCCGCCGATGGGTGCTCGGTTCCGCCTGAAGGCCGGCTTCGACGTCGGCGGCTTCAGCCGCGACGCCCGCGTGATCCTCGAGGCGATGAAGCACTACGGGATGATCGTCGCCGACAACGGGAGCGACTGGTACTTCCAGGGCGAGGTCAACGACCACTGGACGAACGACCTCCTCGACGAGCTGAAGGCGATCCCGGCGGGCGCCTTCGTCGCCGTGAACGCCGCCGCCTGCCGCGTGTCGCCCGACTCGGCGGCGTTCGCGTACGGACCCGGCTGCCCCGCGCCGCGGTGACGCGCCGCGCCGCGCCGGCTCGCTACGCCCGGGTCAGCGGGTGAGCGCCAGGAAGTTCTCGACGATCCTCGGCCCCTCGGGTGTGAGGATCGACTCCGGGTGGAACTGCACGCCGAAGCGGGGGAGCGTCCGATGCTGGGTCCCCATGACGAGGCCGTCCTCGGTCCACGCGGTCAGCTCCAGCTCGTCGGGGAGCCGGTCGCGCTCGACCACGAGCGAGTGGTAGCGGCCGGCCTCGAACGGGTCGCTGACCCCTTCCAGGATGCCCTTGCCCTGGTGATGCACGAGCGAGGCCTTGCCGTGGACGGGCGTCTCGCGATCGACCGTCCCGCCGCACGCGACGCCGAGCGCCTGGTGGCCGAGGCACACGCCGAGCACGGGCGTCTCTTCGGGCAGGATCCGCAGGAGGTCGGTGAAGCACCCCGCGTCCTCGGGGCGGCCGGGGCCCGGTGAGAGCAGGACGGCCTCGGGGCCCCGCTCGACCAGCGCCTCGGCGGGCTCCGCGTCGCTCCGCACGACCTCGGTCCGCCGCCCGAGGCTCTCGACCAGCTGCACCAGGTTGTAGACGAACGAGTCGTAGTGGTCGACGACGAGGATCACGTGCCCACCTCCGGATGACCCCCGAGCGTATCGCCGGACGGCGCGGCCGGGGCCACCGCGGGCAGCAGCGCCGCGGCTTTGCTCTTCGTCTCGTCGAGCTCCGCCTGCGGATCCGAGTCGGCGACCACGCCGGCGCCCGTCTGGACGCTCACGCGGCCGTCGACGACCACGGCCGTGCGGATCGTGATGCAGAAGTCCAGGTCGCCCGCGAACGTCAGGTAGCCCACCGCCCCGGCGTAGGGACCGCGGGCCGTCGGCTCGTGGTCGGCGATCAGCTGCATCGCGCGGTGCTTCGGCGCGCCGGTGACGGTCCCCGCGGGGAACGTGACGGCGAGCGCGTCGAGCGGATGGAGGTCCTCGCGGAGCTCGCCCTCCACGGTCGAGACGATGTGCATCACCTTCGAGAACCGCTCGACCTCCATCAGCTCGGTGGGGCGGACCGAACCCGGGACGCAGACCCGTCCGAGGTCGTTGCGGGCGAGGTCGACGAGCATCGCGTGCTCGGATTGCTCCTTCGGATCGGCCAGCAGCTCATGCTCGAGGAGCCGGTCGCGGACCTCGGTCTGCCCCCGCGGCCGCGTGCCGGCGATCGGCCGGGTGGAGACGCGCCGCCCCTCCACGCGCACGAGCGGCTCGGGAGAGGAGCCCGCCAGCTCCATGCCGAGCATCCGGACGAAGAACATGTACGGCGCCGGGTTCGTCACCCGGAGTCGGCGGTAGATCGGGAAGCCGCCCTCGGGGGCCGGGAACGTCACGCGGCGGGAGGGAACGCCCTGGAAGATGTCGCCGGCGCGGATGTGCTCCTTGAACGCCCCGACCGTCCAGCGGTACCCCTCGTCGGGCATGTTGGGCTCTCCTTCGTCGGAGGGCCGCGCGGCATCGATCCCGGGCACGAGCGGCGGGACCTCGGCGGTCGCGATCCTGCTCGCGAGCGACCGGAGCGCCTCGACCGCCCCGTCGTAGCCGCCGGCGGGGGCGTGCGCCACGAGGATCAGGCGCTGCCGCCAGTGGTCGAAGACGACGGCGCGGTCGATCAGGAGCAGGCCCACCGGCGGGCAGGGCGCGGAGGCGGCCTCGGGCGCGGGATGGCCGTCCAGCAGCCCCGCGGCCTCGTAGGCGAGGTAGCCCATCAGGCCGCCGGTGAGCGGAGGGAGGTCGGTCGGTCGCGGCCCGCTCAGCGAGCGCGCGATGCGCGTGAGCGCCTCCCGGGGCCCGACCCCGGGGGCGGGGTCCTCGATCGGGAGCGGGCGGACCAGGTCGGCGATCCGGGCGCCCTCTTCGTCGACCACGACGACGCCGGCGGGGTCGCCGGCCACGAACGAGAATCGACCCCAGCGCTCGGACCGCTCGACCGACTCCAGGAGGATGCCCGGCCCGCCGCCGGCGAGCGTCGGGAAGAGGCCGACCGGCGTCGAGACGTCCGCGATCAGCTCCGCCCACACGGGGACGAGGGGCCACGTGCGCGTGAGCGCGTCGAACGTCCCCCGATCCGGCCGGACCTGCAGTTGCGGCTCCACGACCCTGCTCCTTCCGCCTACCTCCGACACACGAGCGCCCCGGGCGAGCCCGGGGCGACGATGCGGCGCTGGTGCGGTGGCGTCAGACGCGCGGCGACCCGGGGCTCGACGAGCCCTCGGGCCAGACCCAGGTCCTGCCTCGCGTCCGCATGGGCGACGATGGTGCCCCGTCCGCGCCGCGGTGTCAACGCGCGGCGGCGGTTCGGGGATCGTCTCCCTCGGGCGACCGCCCGCGGGTGCCCGGCTATCCTGTGGGACCTCATGCGCCTGTCCCGATCCTTCGTTCCGACGCTCCGGGAAGACCCGGCCGACGCGGACATCGCGAGCCATCGCCTCCTGTTGCGCGCCGGGTTCATCCGGCCGGTCATGGCCGGCGTCTACACGTCGCTGCCGTTCGGTCTGCGCACGATGCGGAAGATCGAGGGCATCGTCCGCGAGGAGATGGACGCGGCCGGGGCGATCGAGCTCCGGATGCCGATCGTGTTGCCCGCCGAGCCGTGGAAGGCGACCGGCCGATACGAGCTGTACGGGGACGTGATGTTCAAGCTCGCGGACCGTCACGACCGGGGGCTCGTCCTGGGCCCCACCCAGGAGGAGGTGGTCGCGGCGCTCGCGGCGGGCGACCTGCCTTCGTACCGCGATCTCCCGAAGAACGTCTATCAGGTGGAATGGAAGTACCGGGACGAGTTCCGGCCGCGGTTCGGGCTCCTGCGGGCTAGGGAGTTCCTGATGAAGGACGCGTACTCGATCGACCGGGACGAGGACGGGATGCGCGAGTCCTACCGGGTCATGTACGAGGCGTACGTGCGGGTGTTCGAGCGCTTGGGTCTGGAGGTCGCGATCGTCGAGGCCGATCCGGGTCAGATCGGTGGCGGCGTGAACCACGAGTTCATGGCGCGCGCGACCGTGGGCGAAGACCTCTTCGTCGAGTGCGAGAACGGCGACTACCTCGCCGACACGGAGGCCGCGAGGCCGATGGCGCCCGAGCCGGCGGGGGAGGGCACCGAACGGCTCGTCGAGGTCGACACGCCCGGGACGCCGACGATCGAGGCGTTGGCCACGTTCCTGCAGGTCGAGCCTTCGACGACGCTCAAGTGCGTGCTGTTCGACGTGGCCGGACGCTCGACGGCCGTGCTCGTTCCGGGCGACCGGGAAGTGAGCGTGAACAAGCTCGAGAAGCTCGTCTTCCCGGCCAAGGTGCGCCCGTTCGAGGACGCCGATTTCGGGGCCCGCGGCTTCGCGAAGGGCTACGTCGGCCCGCAGGGGTTCGGCGACGACACGACGATCATCGCCGATCACCTCGTCAGGGGCGGCCGTGATTGGGTGACCGGATCGAACATCGTCGACCGACATGTGACCGGCGCCAACGTCGGACGCGACTTCCGCGTCGACCGTTGGGAGGACGTCGTCGAGTTCCGCGAGGGCGACCCGTGTCCCGTCGACGGGGGCGCGCTTCGGATCGGGCGGTCGATCGTCGTCGGGCACATCTACCAGCTCCACACGCACTACTCGGCGCCGCTCGGGGCCCGGTTCGTCGACGAGGACGGGACGGAGAAGCCGTTCCAGATGGGTTCGTACGGGATCGGCATCACGCGGATCCTGGCCGCCGCGGTCGAGCAATCCCACGACGAGGCGGGGATCGTGTGGCGGAAGGCCGTCGCGCCGTTCGAGGTCGTCGTGATCGTCGCGACCCGGGACGACGAGGCGTCGGTGGACGAGGCGGAGCGTGTGTATGCGGAGCTCCTCGAACGGGGCGTCGACGTGGCGATCGACGATCGCGCGGAAACGGCGGGCGTCAAGTTCGCCGACGCGGACCTGATCGGCTACCCGGTGCAGGTCGTGGTCGGTAAGCGAGGGGTGGCCGCCGGCACGGTGGACGTCAAGGTCCGGGCCACGGGGGAGCGCACCCAGGCGCGGTTGGCCGAGGCCGCGCAGGCGGCCGAGCAGGCCCTCGCCGCGGCTCCGTGACCGGGCTCGCGGCCGGCCCGCGCGCCGCGTAGGCTGCCGCCATGGCTCGGGTCCGCGTGGCCTCCTCGCTGCGGGAGTTCGTGAAGCTCCGGCCCCAGGTGGAGGGTGTCCTGCAGCACGTCGGCCGGGAGACCTGGGACCTCGTGCTGATCGACGCGACCGGCGATTGGGTCCGCGACGTGCTCCCGACGCCGGAGGCGGCGCGTGAGGTGGCCGGCAGCCTCGGGATCCGCGTCCACGAAGGATGGGACGATGCGCGGATCGCGCGCCGGATGCACGCCCGCGACCAGTGGTCGACGCCAGGAGGGCATCGCCGGGCGCTCTGACCCGGGGTCATCTCCGGCGGTTCCCGGCGGGAACGGCTATACTGCCCGTTGTCAAGGCAGCCGAGGATGGCCGGAGGTGGGCTCGCGCCCACCTTTTCGTTCGGAAGGGGTGACCGGGCCGTGGAGGCGGAGACGCTGGTACGCCCGGTGGTCGAGGGCGCGGGGCTGGAGCTCGTGGACGTGGGCTTCGGTCGCGATGCCGGTCGGCGGGTGCTCCGGGTCGTCGTGGACCGCGACGGCGGGGTCGATCTGGAGACGATCGCCGAGCTCTCCGAGCGGATCTCGCGGCGTCTCGACCTGGAGGGCTTCGAACCCGGGCCGTACTCGCTCGAGGTGTCGTCGCCGGGCATCGAGCGGCCACTCAAGCGCCCGAAGGACTTCGGGCGGGCGGTCGGCGAGAGCGTCCGGCTGCGGGTCCGTGGGCCCGCAGGGTCGACCATCCACGAGGGCGAGCTGGTCTCGGCCGACGACGAGGCGATCGTGATCGCTTCGTCCGGCGGAGAGCAGCGCGTCCGCTACGACGACGTCGCGTCCGCTCGCACGATCGTCGACTGGGATGCGGAACTGAAGGGGAGCAGCAGATGAACGCCGAGATGATCGCGGCGCTCCGCGAGTTGGAGCGCGAGAAGGGGATCGCCTTCGAGACGATCCTGGCCGGCTTGGAGGAGGCGATGGCCTCCGCCTACAAGACCTGGTGGAAGCAGGAGAACCCGACCGCCGACGACGAGTTCGTGGGCTTCCGGGCCGTGATCGACCCCGAGACGGGCGACCTCCGCATGTGGATGCAGCAGCTCGAGGAGGTCGAGGTCGAAGTGCCGGCGCCGGCCGAGGGCGAGGAGGCCGCGCCTCCCGTCCTCGAGATGAAGGTGATCGGCGAGGAAGAGGTCGAGGTCACCGACGAATTCAAGGGCCGCATCGGCGCGCAGACCGCGAAGCAGGTGATCTTCCAGAAGCTCCGCGACGCGGAGCGCGAGATGACCTACGAGGAGTTCGCCGGCCGGGAGGGCGACATCGTGACGGGCATCGTGCAGCAGCAGGAACGCCGGTACACGCTCCTGGACCTGGGGAAGGTCGAGGCGCTGCTCCCGCAGGCCGAGCAGGTGCCGTCGGAGCCCTACCGGCACGGCGAGCGCCTGAAGGCCTACATCACCGAGGTCCGCCGCGGGACGAAGGGCCCCCAGATCGTCGTCTCGCGCTCGCATCCCGGGCTGCTGAAGGCGCTGTTCGCGATGGAGGTGCCCGAGATCGACGAAGGCATCGTCGAGATCAAGGCCGTCGCGCGCGAACCCGGGCACCGCTCGAAGATCGCGGTCGTGTCGAACGAGCCGGGCGTGGACCCCGTCGGCGCGTGCGTGGGACCGAAGGGCTCGCGCGTCCGGATGGTCGTGAACGAGCTCCGCGGCGAGAAGATCGACGTCGTCCCGTGGAGCGCGGATACGCCGGCGTTCGTCGCGAACGCTCTGCAGCCGGCCAAGGTCAAGGAGGTCCGGATCGACCCGGACACCTCGACGGCGCTCGTGATCGTGCCGGACTATCAGCTCTCGCTGGCGATCGGGAAGGAAGGCCAGAACGCCCGGCTCGCCGCACGGCTGACCGGGTGGCGGATCGACATCAAGAGCGAGACGCAGTTCGTAGACGAGCAGCGCTCGCCCGCGGCGGCGTCCGCCGACGCGGCGGACGCGTCCGCCGACGCGGTCGCGGGCGACGGCGAGCCGTCTGGAGCCCCGGCCGATCCCGTCGCCACCGAGACCGTCCCCGAGGTCGTCGAGGCGCCGACGGAGTAGGTGCGTGTCCCCGCGCGGCGTGCCCGAGCGCACCTGCGTGGGGTGCAGGGGGCAGGCCCCGAAGGGGGATCTGCTCCGCTTCGTCGAACGCGGCGGGGTGCCGGTGCCGGATCCAACCGGCTCGGCTCCGGGTCGGGGCGCCTACGTGCACCGCGACCTGGGGTGCGTCGAGCTCGCACTGCGGCGCGGCGCGCTCCTCCGGGCGCTGCGAACGGCTGGGGGGCACGGCGAACTGGGTAGGCTAAGGGTCGCCATCGAGGGGGTGCTGGAACAGGGATGAGGGTTCACGAGCTCGCGAAGGAGCTCGGCGTCACCAGCAAGGAACTGTTGGCGGCGCTCGAGCAGATGGGGTCGACCGGGCGGTCGGCCTCCTCGAGCGTACCCGAGGACCTGATCCCCCGCCTCCGTGCGTCCGGCGGAAAGGCGACCGCCAGCGCGCCCAAGCGTCGCGAGGTCCTGGAGCCGCCCCCGGCGCCGCGCAAGCCGAAGCCGAAGCCGATGCCGAAGCCGGCGGAGAAGGAAGCCACCGCGCCGGCGCCGGCCGAGCCCGCGGCGGCGGCGCCGGCGGTCCCGAGCCCGGCTCCGGCCGCCCCGACGCCCGCCCCGGCTCCCCCGACGGCGCCGAAGCCGTCGTTGCCCGTGATGCAGTTCGTTCGGGGATCGACGCCGCAATCGATCGCCGACAAGCTCGACCGGTCGCCCGCCGACATGGTGAAGATCCTCTTCCTGGCCGGCGAGATGGCGACCGCGACCACGTCCCTGTCGGATGAGGCCATCGCCCTGATCGCCGACGACCTCGGCTACGCGGCCGAGATCGTCGGCGTGGAGGAAGAGGAGGAGCCGGAGGAGCTCGAGGCCGAGGACGCCGCATCGCTCGTGCCGCGCCCGCCGGTCGTCACGGTCATGGGTCACGTCGACCATGGCAAGACGAAGCTGCTCGACGCGATCCGGGAGACGGACGTGGTGGCCGGGGAGTTCGGTGGCATCACCCAGCACATCGGCGCGTATCAGGTCCACGCGGGGGACCGCGAGGTCACGTTCATCGATACGCCGGGTCACGAGGCGTTCACCGCGATGCGCGCCCGCGGCGCCAAGATCACCGACGTCGTGGTCCTGGTGGTGGCGGCCGACGACGGCGTGATGCCGCAGACGATCGAGGCCCTGGACCACGCGAAGGCGGCGGGCGTCCCGATCGTGGTCGCGGTCAACAAGATCGACAAGGACGACGCCGATCCCACCCGGGTCCGCCAGCAGATGGTGGAGCAGGGGATCGTCCCCGCGGAGTGGGGGGGAACGTACGAGTTCGTCGACGTCTCGGCGCGAGAGAAGACCAACCTCGACACGCTCCTGGAGACGATCCTGCTGGTCGCCGACCTGGAGGAGCTGAAGGGCGTGCCGACCGGGCCCGCCCGCGGCGCCGTGATCGAGGCGCATCTGGACAAGGGCCGCGGTCCCGTGGCCACGGTCCTCGTCCAGCGGGGGACCCTGGGGGTCGGCGACGCCCTCGTCGCGGGGACGGTCTACGCGAAGGTCCGGGCGATGATGGACGAGAACGGGGATCCGGTCGCGAAGGCCGGTCTGTCGAAGCCGGTCGTCGTCCTCGGGTGGAGCGCGGTGCCGGCGTCGGGCGACGACTTCCGCCAGGTCGCCGACGAGCGCGAGGCGCGACACGTGGCCTCCGAGCGCGAGGCTCGGACCCGAGCGGCCGAGCAGGTGGCCACGCGGCCCCCGACGCTGTCCGATCTGCTTCGAGCGGCCGAGCGGGCCGAGATCCCCGAGCTGAACCTCGTCGTGAAGACCGACGTGCAGGGGTCGCTCGGGGCCCTGACGGACGCGCTGCTGAAGCTGCCGCAGGACGAGGTCCGGGTGAACATCGTGCGGGCCGCCGCCGGTGGGATCACCGGGGACGACGTGTCGCTCGCCCTGACGTCCGACGCGATCGTGATCGGGTTCAACGTGCGTCCCGACGTGAAGGCCCGGGAGCTCTCCGAGCGCGAAGGCGTGGACATCCGCCTGTACCGCGTCATCTACGACGCGATCGACGACATCAAGGCGGCGCTCTCCGGCATGCTCAAGCCGGAGGAACAGGAGATCGAGCTGGGTCAGGCGGAGGTGCGAGCGACGTTCCGCGTCCCGCGCCTGGGCGTGGTCGCCGGCTGCTACGTGACGCAGGGGACCATCACGCGCGACGCGCAGGCCCGCATCGTCCGTGACGGGGTCGTGGTCTACGAGGGACGGATCGGGTCCCTGCGCCGGTTCAAGGACGACGTCCGCGAGGTCGCCCAGGGCTACGAGTGCGGGATCAGCGTCGAGAACTTCCAGGACGTGAAGGAGGGCGACGTGATCGAAGCCTTCGAGGTCCGCGAGGTGGCGCGCTCGATCTAGGCCATGCTGGTCGCGCTCGAGCGCTTCGACCTGCGGATCCCGGGGTGCCGCTCGCTCAAGGAGAAGCGCCACGTCGTCAAGGCGCTGACGAACGGCCTGCGGTCGACGTTCAACGTCTCGGTCGCCGAGGTCGATCACCATGAGCTGTGGCAGCGATGCGAGCTCGCGGTGGCGACCGTCGCCGGCGAGCCGTTCCACGTCCGGCGGGTGATCGCCGAGGTGGAGCGCTTCGTCGAGCGGTTCCGCGAGGTCGAGGTGATCGATCGGCAGGTGTCCTTCCACGGACCCGACGACTGAGGTTCCCGGGCCGGACGGGCCGGGGATCGGTGGGTAGGCTGGCCGCATGCCGCAGGGACCGCGCACCGACCGGGTCGGCGAGGAGTTCCGTGAGGTCCTCGCCGAGGAGATCCCGCGTCTCAAGGACCCGAGGATCGGGTTCGTGACGGTCACCGGCGTTCGGGTCACCGCAGACCTGCGGCATGCCTGGGTCTACTACACGGCGTTCGGCGACGAGCAGGCGCGGAGCGCCACGCGGGCGGGGCTGCGGTCGGCGACGCCACACCTGCGGTCGGCGATCGGCAGGCAGATCCGGCTGAAGTTCCTGCCGGAGCTCGAGTTCGAGGAGGATACGGCGATCGAGTCGGCCGAACGGATCGATCGGTTGATCGAGGAGCTCCACCGAGAGGCGCCCGATGTCGATCGATGAGGCCGTGGATCGCGCGGCCGAGGTCCTCGCGGACGCGACCGAGGTGGCCCTCGCCTGTCACGTGAACCCCGACGCGGACGCGCTCGGCTCGATGCTCGGGCTGGCCGCGTTCCTGCGCTCGCGCGGGACCGAGACGGTCTGCTCCTACCCCAACGAGCCGCTCGAGCCGCCCCGGTGGGCCGCGCTCCTGCCCGGCTCCGAGGACCTGGTCGACCTGCATCGGTTCCCGGCGGCTCCCCGGTTGATGGTCACCTGCGACTGCGCGTCGTTCGACCGGCTGGGCGGCCTCGGCGGGCCGGCGGCGAAGGCGGAGGAGCTGATCTGGATCGATCACCATCGCTCGAACGACGGCGTCGGGACGATCCCGCTGATCGATCCGGCCTCCTCGTCGACGTGCGAGGTCGTCTATCGGCTCGTCGGCCGGATCGGGGGCCCGATGCCCGATGCCACCGCGGTCTGCTTGTACGCGGGGCTGGTCACCGATACCGGCCGGTTCCAGTACGAGGCCACGACCCCCGAGACGCTCCGGATCGCCGCCAGCCTCCGCGAGCACCCGTTCGACCACACGGCGCTCGTGCAGGCGCTCTACGAGGACAACCCCCGCGAGTACCTGGGCCTCGTCGCGACCGCGATGGGCCGGCTCGCGGTCGACCTGGACGGGGACCTCGTGTGGACGTACCTCACGAGGGCCGACCTGGACGCGGCGGGGGTCCACCCGAGCGAGACCGACGACCTGATCGACGTGCTGCGGACCGCGCGCGACGTCGACGTCGCCGCGATCGTGAAGCAGCAGAAGGACGGGCGGTTCAAGGTCAGCGTCCGGTCGCGCGGGGCGCACGACCTGGCGGCCGTCGCGGCGCGTTTCGGGGGCGGCGGGCATCGGCTGGCGGCCGGCTACACGTCCGAGCACGGCCCGGCCGAGACGATCGCGCGGCTGGTCGGGGCCCTTCGGGGCGAGCCCGGCGAGCCGTGAGCGGCCTCGCGACCGACGGGCTCCTGCTGATCGACAAGCCGGGCGGGATCACCTCCCACGACGCGGTGGACCGGATCCGGCGGGCCCTCGGGATCCGCCGCGTCGGTCACGCGGGCACGCTCGACCCGATGGCGACCGGCCTGCTGCTGGTGGGCGTGGGCCGGGCGACGAGGCTCCTGCGGTTCCTGGCGGGCATGCCGAAGACCTACGAGGGGACGATGCGCCTGGGGGTCCGGACCACGACGCTCGACGCCGACGGGGAGGTCGTGGGCTCCCCGGTCGACGTCGCCGTCTCGGCGGACGACGTCCGCGGCGCGCTGGCGGCGCTCGAGGGCGATTCCCTCCAGCGCCCGCCGGCGTTCTCCGCCGTGAAGGTCGGGGGGACGAAGCTGTACGAGGCGGCTCGGCGCGGTGTCCGGGTGGAGGCGGAGCCACGGCCGATCCGCGTCGACCGGTTCGCGCTCGACGCGTTCGACGGTCGCGACGCCCGGTTCACCGTGACCTGCTCGAGCGGGACCTACGTGCGCGTCCTGGCCGCCGACGCCGGCGAGCGCCTCGGCTGCGGCGCGCACCTGTCGCGGCTGCGGCGGATGGCGATCGGGCCGTTCCGCGTCGACGACGCGACCGCGCCGGACGCTCCGGGGGCGCCGCGGCCGCTCGCCCTGGCCGTCGCGCACCTCCCGCGGCTGTCGTTGGATGAGCACGAGGCGATCGCGGCGCGGCACGGCCGGATCCTCGGGCCGGCGGGCATCGAAGGTCCCTACGCCGTGTTCGATCCGGACGGTGAGCTGATCGGCGTCTACGCCGACGACGGGACCACGGGCCGACCGCAGGTCATCCTGGCTCCGGCCTGATCCAGCCCCGCCGGGCGGCCACGTCACGGATCTCGGTCGTGAGCGCCGCGGCCCCGATCGCGACGCCGGTCCCGAGCAGCACGCCGGCGACGACGTCGGAGAACCAGTGCGCGTACAGGTACACGCGGGAGAAGGCCATCACGAAGGCGAAGCCCGCGGCGACCCACTCCCAGACGCGCCGTTCGTGGCCGGCCGGCATGAACGCGAGCACGAGCGCGACCGCGAGCGCCGCGCCCGCGACAGCGTGCCCGGATGGGAACGAGTACCCCACCGTGTCGACCAGGGCGCCGTCCGGTCGCCCGCGGTGGAACCACGACTTCAGCCAGCCGAGGATCAGCTCCGAGGCCGCCCAGGTCAGCACGAACGCCGCCAGGGCGCGCCATCGGCGCCGGACCGCGAGCAGGACCGACGCGCCGATCCGGATCGGGATCGTGACGATCCCGCCCCCGAGCACGTTCAGGAACCGGAACAGCCACGTGAGCGGGGCGGCCCGGATATCGTCCATCCATCGGTACATGGACTGGTCGAACTCCCCGACGAACCGAACCGTGGTGAGGGGGGCCGCGTCCGTCGGATGGCGGCCGACCGCGAACAGGACGAACGCCAGCGACGCCAGCAGACCGACGGCGTACCAGAGTGCCCGACGATGATCCCGGAGCGCGGGGGGCTCCGGCTGCCGCGACGTTCCCGTCCCCGCGGTCACCCGCTCTCCCCGGCGCACGCCGCGGATCCGACCCCGCACAGCGGCAGGCCGAACTCGTCCTCGACCTCCGTGGTCACGGCCGACCGCGCGATCAGCCCGATCGCCGTGTCGGCCTCGATCGCGAGGGACGCCGGTGCATCGGTCGCGAAGCGGTACTCCGTGCGCAGGCACCCGCCCGGGAACACGACGAACCTCGTCGCCACGAATCGGGGCGGGAGGCTGACCGGGAGCTGGAACACCTGCGTTCCTCCCTCGCCGGGTCCCGGCGGCACCTCCACGGCGTCCGAGGTGTCGCACCGCTCGACGAGGTCGACCTGGACCGCGTGGAGCCCGCCGAGGTCCGAATCGAGCCACATGCGCGCGAGGTCGGCTTCGACGAGCGACCCTCCGAACGTCCACCCGGCCGGGATCGCCGTGATGCACGGCAGCTTCGTCGCGGTGGGGACCGCCTGCGCCATCAGGATCAGCGTTCGGTCGTCCGGCCGGTTGCAGGGCGGGAGCATCGATCGGCTGCTGGAGCAGGCCGGCGCCAGCAGCAGCAGGCCGGTCGCGACCAGCAGCGCGGCCCGGCGGCTCACGCGAACGCCTCCCAGTTCGAGACCACGAACCCGATGGAGAGGAGCCCGAGCAGGACCACGGTCACCGCGAGGACGACGCGGCGGAGGCTCCAGCGCTGGATCTTGATCGGCTCGCGAGTGGGCGCCAGGGCGCGGAACTCCGCGACGAGGTTGCGGCCGTCCTGCTTCAGCATCGATCGCAGCTGGGTCGGGCTCGCGACCCCCCTGGCGGCGGCGAACGCCTCGGCGATCTCGTCGGGACTGAACCACCGCAACGCATGCTCGTAGACACGCCGGGCGTCGGTCCGAAGGCCGAGCACCAGCATCATGTTCGCGAGGTCCACGGCCTGACGCCACGGAGACGGCCGGACCTGGACGAAGAAGACATCGATCAAGCGGAGCTCACCGTCCTGGACCATCAGGTTCGCGGGCTTGACGTCGCGGTGCGCGAGGCCGACGTCCCACATCCTGCGGATCAGGGCGAGGCCCTCGTCGATCACCCGGTCCGAGACCTCCGCGTCGCCCAGCTCCACCGAGCCTTCGAAGAACTCCATCACGATCATGTACTCGCGTTCCGGCGTGATCTCGACGATGCCGTAGGGGCGCGGCACGGGCAGCCCGTCGTCCGCCATCAGGCGCAGGGTGTAGTCCTCGTACTCGACGAACCGGCGAACCGACTGGAACGGCGTCTCGTCTTCGAGCTGCCCGTAGAGGATCGTCCGGCCGAGCTTGTACCAACGGTCCGCGCGGACGTGGCTCTTCGCGTACAGCTTCGCGAACAGGTATCGCTCCGGATCCTCGGAGGTCGCCTCGACGCGCAGGCGCAGCGGCGTCGAGCCTCCCGAGCCGGCGAGCCCGACCGGCTTCACCTCCGAGATCACGAACCCCAGCTGATCCTCGATCGCGTGGACGATCGCCTCGCCGCGACGCCCGCCCACGTCGAGGTGCGCCGCCTTGCCGCGCCGGTACGTGACGGGATAGACGTCGTTCGGGGCGAACCACCGGAAGGCGACCAGGCCCACGGCGAACCCGAAGATCGCACCGAAGGCGGCGCTCGTCGGTTGCTCGGTCGCCAGGTAGACGCTCGAGAGCGAGAGCACGGCCAGCACGACGGCGATCACCCACTTCGAGCGGTAGCGCCAGCGACCCGACGGGATGAACGAGTAGCTGATCCCGACCAACGTCACGGCCAGACCCGCGAGCGGTCTCGACGGCATCGAGAACCCGGTCCACGGTCCGAGGATGTCGATGCCGAGCGGGCGCGGGCGAGCGATGAAGAGCGTGGTCTGGTACGTGATGATCTCGACGGCGACGATCGCGCCGACGAACACCAGCAGGTGGCGCCACCGCCGGAAGACCACGAGCCCGAGGAACGCGCTCCACCGCAGGATGCGGATCGACCATCGGGACGCGAGCAGGCCGATCGCGAGCATCCACTCGGTGAGGGCGTCGGTCCGGATGGAGGCGAGCCACCGCATCCGCTCGGTGTCCCATCGCTCGAAGAGCCGTTCGAACGGCGCGAAGAACAGCACGCCGAGGAGCACGCTCGCGAAGTACGCGACCATCAGGAGCAGGAACTTGCCCGATCCGCCGAGTTCGCGGGGCAGCGGAGGCGGTTCGCCGCTCGGCCGCCGCCGGCTCCCGGGTCGCAGGACGGCTTCGCGGGCAGGCGCGAGGGGCTGGGCGGGGTCGGGCCGGTCCTCGATCGCGTCCATGCTCGCCTCGCGACTCTATCCCGTGCGCAATCCGTGGGCGTCGAGCCAGGTGCGCGCGACCTCGGCCATCGGCGCACCGGCATCGACGGCCGCGTTCAGCCCGCGCAGCGTCTGCGTGTCGAGGACCGCCGCGATCGCGTCGAGCGCCTCGCCCAGCTCCGGGCCGAACCGCTCGAGGGCGTCGGTTCGGACGACCGGCGTGACGTTCTCCGCGGGTTGGAGGTGGCGGTCGTCGGCCAGCAGCACGAAGCCGCGCCGTTCGATCGTGCCGTCGGTCGTGAACAACAGACCCACGTCGATCGCGCCCGACAACAGGCCCTCCAAGGTGAGCGGACCCCCGGCGTCGAGGGCCAGGAACCCACCGAACCGCAGCCCGTAGACCTCCTCGAGGCCACGCAGGCAGAGCCGGCGCGTCGGACACTCGGCCGGCCCCCCGAGGGTCAGCTCGTCGGCGTGCGGGATCAGGTCGGTCAGGGCGTGCAGGTCCAGGCGCGAGGCCGTGTCGGCCGTGACCACGAACCCGTTCTGGTCCTGGGCCAGCGCCGGCGCGAGGGCGGACAACCCGCGGTCGGCGAGCACGCCCCGCAGGCGCAGCAGCGTCGGCGTCGCCTCCGCCGACGGGCTGCCGCCCAGGTAGGCGAGGGCGCTCCCCACGTACTCCGGGACCAGCTCGATCAGGCCGCGCTGGAGCGCCGGGAGGACGAGCTCGCGCGGACCGAGCGCGAACCGGCGCACGACGCGGATCCCGTGACCCTCGAGGGCCTGCGCGTACAGCTCCCCGAGGAGCGCGCTCTCGGGGAAGTCGAACGAGCCGATCGTGACCGCGCCGTCGCCGAGCGCGGAGGCGGGCGGCGCCGAGCCGGAGCGCGCGCAACCCGCGGCGAGCACGATCGTGCACAGGATCGCCGAGACGCTCGTGCGGCCGGAACGACGTGCCATCGCGGAACCGTACCTGCCCGGGCCCAGGTCGGGCCTCCAGCGGCCACGCGCTCGGGGCCGGCGGAGGCGGTTCGGTACGCTGCGCCGCATGCGGGTCGTGCAGGCGGACGCGGACGTCGCCCTCGACGAGGTATCCGCCGTCGTGACCGTCGGGTTCTTCGACGGCGTCCACCTCGGGCACCGCGCCGTGCTCGGTCGCACGGTCGAGGCGGCCCGCGAGCGACGCGCGCGACCGGTCGCGATCACGTTCGATCGCCACCCGCGCGAGGTCCTCACGCCGGGCAAGGAGCCGCGCTTGTTGACCACGGTGGAGCGCAAGGCCGCGCTGATCGCGGAGACGGGTATCGAGGCGCTCGTCGTGATCCCCTTCACCGCCGCGTTTTCGCAGATCCCGGCCGAGCGGTTCGTGCGCGACGTCCTCGTGGGCGGTGTGCACGCCCGGCACGCGGTGATGGGCGCGAACTTCACGTTCGGCCACCGCGCCCTCGGCACCGTCGACGTGCTCCCGGCGATGGGTGCGCCGTACGGACTCACCGCCGAGGGCGTGGGCCTGCTCGAGGTGGATGGCCGGACCGTCTCGTCGTCGTCGGTCCGCGAGGCGCTCGGGGCCGGCGACCTCGACTGGCCGCGCGTCGCGCTCGGCCGCCGCTTCACGCTGGACGGCGAGGTCGTTTCGGGACACGGCCGCGGCGCCGGGCTCGGCTTCCCGACGGCGAACCTGCGGACGTGGCCGCGCCTCCTGCTCCCCGGGCAGGGGATCTACGCGGGGGTCGCCGAGCTCGACGGCACGCGGTACCGGGCGGCGATCGACGTCGGGACGAACCCGACCTTCGGGGTCGAGCCGCTGCACGTGGAGGCGTTCCTGCTCGATTTCGAGGATCGAGACCTGCGCGGGCGACCGATCGCGATCGAGTTCTGGGCCCGGCTGCGCGACGAGGTCAAGTACGATGCGGTCGACGACCTGATCGCCGCGATCGCGGACGACGTGCGCCGGACGCGGGCGATCGTTCCCGACGCCGAGACCAGCTGAGGACCCTCCCATGACCGGTCGCCACGCCCGCAGCGCTCCCTTCCCGTTCTGGGTGCTGCTCGTGCTGATCGCCCTCGTCGGCGTCGGGATGATGACGGCCTCGGCGATGGCCGGACGGGACGGGGGTGCGGCGGCGCGGGGGCCCGGAGCCGGGGGAGCCGCCCCACTCGGAGGGACCGGACCCAGCGGGACGACCCCGGAGCCCACCCCGTCGCCTTCGCCGACCCCATCTCCCGAGCCGAAGGGGACGATCGTCATCCACGGCACCGGGGACGTGAGCCTGGACCCGAGCTACCTGCCGGTGTTCGTATCGCAGGGCTACCGATGGGCATGGTCCGGGCTGGGGGGCGTGTTCCGCCGCGATGACCTCACCGTGATCAACCACGAATGTCCGTCGACCGACATCGTCGCGCCCATCCCGAAGGAGTTCAACTTCCGGTGCGACCCGGACGCCCTCCCCTCGGCCCTCGCCGCCGGGGTCGACGTCGGCAACCTCGCGAACAACCACGGCTACGACCAAGGCCCTCGAGGCCTGCTCGACTCGATCGCGAACCTCCGCGAGGCGGGGATCGCGCCGGTCGGTGCCGGGCGGAACGAGCGAGCCGCGGAGCGGCCCGCGGTCTTCGAGCTGAAGGGATGGACGGTCGCGGTCGTCGGCTTCGGCGAGGTGCTCGACCCGCTGAACCAGACGGCCGGGCCCCACAAGCCGGGTACGGCGACCGGCCACAGCCTGAAGCTCAAGCTCCGGGCGATCCGAGCGGCGGACGTGCTCGCGGACATCGTGGTCGTCGCGATCCACTGGGGCGTCGAGCTCGATACCGAACCCCGCGACTACCAGATCCGCGAGGGCCACGCGATGATCGACGCCGGGGCGGACGTGATCTTCGGGCACCACTCGCACCGGTTGCAGCCGATGAGCATGTACCACGGCCGGCCGATCTTCTGGGGCCTCGGCAACTTCGTGTGGCCGGCGTTCTCGGTCGAGGGCTCGACGACGGCCGTGGCCGAGGTCACCGTCGGGCCGAAGGGGCGGTTCCACGGGCGCCTGCTGCCGACGCGGATCGTCTCGGACGGGCACCCGGTGCTGTCCGACTAGGACGGACCAGCATCGCCGCTGGTAGCCTGGGTGGCTGACCATGACGCTCACCAAGGAAGCCAAGACCCAACTGATCGAGGAGCACGCCCGTTCCGCGGGCGACACAGGCTCCGCCGAGGTCCAGGTCGCGGTGCTGACGCAGCGCATCGCCGAGCTGACCGAGCACCTGAAGACCCACAAGCAGGACCACGCCTCCCGCCGCGGACTGCTGAAGATGGTGGGCCGGCGCCGGCGCCTCCTCGAGTACCTGAAGGGCCAGGACATCGAGCGGTACCGCGACCTGATCGCGAAGCTCGGGCTCCGGCGATAGGCAACGCGCGCGGCCCGGCCGCCGAAGGAGGGATGCGAACGACCTGACCCCGTCCCGGGAGGCGACGACGACGAGGTCGGTTATCAGTAGCGAGCCCCCGAACCACGCGCTCGGAGGCCCACCACTGACAACTGGCCGACACCCCGGCGCCTCCATCCGCGATCGGACGCAGCCGCGTCCGACGAACGCCCAAGGAGGCAACCGGCCGATGGCCACCACCACCAGCAAGTCCTGGTCCTTCGGGAACCAGACCCTGTCGTTCGAGGCGGGCAAGCTCGCCCCGCTCGCCGACGGCGCCGCCGTCGTCACGTACGGCGAGACCCAGGTGCTCGCAACCTGCGTCAGCTCGAACCCCCGCGAGGGGATCGACTTCTTCCCCCTCACGATCGACGTCGAGGAGCGGATGTACGCGGCCGGGAAGATCCCCGGCAGCTTCTTCCGCCGCGAGGGACGGCCCTCCGAGACGGCGATCCTCACGGCGCGCCTGATCGACCGTCCGCTCCGTCCGACCTTCCGGGACGGCTACCGCGACGAGGTCCAGGTCGTCATCACCGTCCTCGGCGTCGACGGCGAGAACCCCTACGACATCCCGGCGATGAACGGAGCCTCGCTCGCGACGTGCCTCGCCGGGCTGCCGTTCGACGGCCCCGTCGGCGCGGTCCGCGTGGCCCTGATCGACGGCGAGTG
>DATBLY010000109.1:0-22723 GCA_036555125.1 Actinomycetota bacterium
CTCATCGGGATCGGTGCGGGCGTGCAGGATGCTCGACCAGGTCGCCGCGTGCCCCTCCATCTCGGCGCGGAGCTCGTCGACGCTCATCGCATCCTCGTCGATCCTGGCGACCTCGCCTCCGGTGATCACGAACAGGTACCAGGCGTCGGCCCCCACGACGTGGCGCAGGGTGTCCAGGATCGGTCCGTAGGTCCCGGGCACCGGCTCGGTCAGTTGCTCCTCGGTCAGCGGCGCGCAGGCGTCGAGCAACCGGAGGGTCGCCCAGACGTGGTGCGTGAACGCGTCCTCGAGGATCGGCCGGCTCATCCTCCCCTCCGTCAGATCCCGAGCGCGTCGGCCGCCAGCCGTGTGCCCTCGACCCTCGCCGCGATCTTGTCGAACGCGACGTCGCGCGAGGTGGAGGTGTCGTCGGCGAACGGCGAGAACCCGCAGTCGTCGCACGTGCCGAGCCGGTCCTTCGGCAGGCGCTCGGCCGCCTCCAGCACCCGGTCCCGCACCTCTTCCGGCGATTCGACGCGGGGATCGATCGGGTCGATCACGCCGACGAAGATCCGCTGCTCGGGCCGCAGGAGCTGGGCGATCACCCCGAGCACCCGATCGCGATCCGTCTCGCCCGCGAGCTCGACGTAGATGTTGCCGACGTTCAACCGGAACAGCTCGGGCAGCAGCTCCGCGTAGTCGACGTCCGCGCTGTGCGTCGAGTCCTGGTCTCCACCGGGGCACGTGTGGACGCCGATCCGCCGCCGCTCCTGCGGCGTGAAGCCGTTCAACACCTGGTTGTTGAGGTCGACGAACGACGTGAGCAACCCGCCCGACGGATCGAGCTTGATCGACAGACGGCCCTCGGTGAAGTCGAGCTGAACGCAGTGGGCGCCCGCGTCGAGCGACCGCCGGATATCGGCGCGGCACTCGCTCACGAGGTCCTCGATGAACTCCTCCCGCCCGTAGCCCTCGATCCCGTCCTGTGGGTAGATCAGGCTGAGCGCCGACGCCGCGATCACCGCCTGCTTCACCGGCACACGAGCGTGCTTGCGGGCCGCCCCGAGGTATCGGTCCGCGTGCGTGCCGAACCGGAAGGGACCGGACGTCAACCTCGGGAGCTGCCGCGTGTGCCCGTCGGCGAACGGGATGACCGCGCCGTCGGGGGCGAGGTTCTCGAGCCCCTCGAGCGGGTAGGTCACGAAGCTCGACTTGGTCTGCTCGCCGTCCGAGATCACGGGCGAACCCGTGGCCTCGAACCGCTCGATCGTGTCCCGCAACGCCTCGTCCTGCAACTCGCGGAGCGCCGCCTCGGGCAGGTCGCCCGCGGCGAAGGCCCCCATCCCGTCGATCAACGCCTGGGGACGGGGGATGCTTCCGATCGGTTCGGTGGGGATCGACAAGGCTGCTCCTCCCGGTCGGACTCGCGGATGTGGCCGAAGGATAGGGGACGCCGCCGACGCCTGGAGGGCGCGCCGGACCGACGCGCCGTGGCATCATCCGAATCCGGACCCTCCCATGAAGACGCTCGACGCCCCCGCACAGGCGCCCGTCGCGAGCCCCGCCGCTCGCTCGGTCCGCCTGGGTTCGCAGCGCTACCCACTCGTGCTGCCGAGCATCCGCGACCCGCGGCTGCACCTCGCGTCGGTGATCATCTCGATCCACATCCTGGGGCAGCTCGGACTGCACTTCCGCGTGTCGATCCCGCAGATCCTCGTCGCGATCCTGACGTGCGCCCTGATCGAGGTCGTGTGGACCTTCCACCGGTCCCGGATCGTCGCGTGGCCGGCGAGCGCGATGCTCACCGGGAGCGGTGTCGCGCTGATCCTCCGCGTCGTCGGCACCGAGCCCGGCGACCACTGGACGTGGCACGGTTGGTACGTCTTCGCCGCCGTGGCAGGGCTCTCGCTCCTGACGAAGTACGTCGTCAAGTACCGCGGGTCGCACGTCTTCAACCCGTCGAACGTCGGCCTCGTGGCCGCCTTCCTGATCCTCGGCAGCACGCGGGTGGAGCCGCTCGACTTCTGGTGGGGACCCCTGGACGGCTGGCTGGTCCTCGCGTACACGATCATCCTGAGCGGCGGCCTGCTGATCACCTCGCGGTTGAAGCTGCTCGGCATGTCGGCCGCGTTCTGGGTCGCGTTCGCCGCTGGGCTCGGCGTGCTCGCCGCCTCCGGGCACTGCATCACGGCGCGCTGGTCCGCGGCCCCCGTCTGCGGGGCGCGGTTCTGGTGGATCGTCGCCCTGTCTCCCGAGATCCTGATCTTCCTGTTCTTCATGATCACGGATCCGAAGACCACGCCGAGCGGTCGCGTCGCGCGGATCACCTTCGGGGCGGCCGTGGGCGTGGCCTCCGTCCTGCTGATCGCGCCCCAGACGACCGAGTTCTCCGCGAAGGTCGCGTTGCTCTCCGGCCTGGTGGTCCTGTGCGTCGTCCGGCAGCTCGTGATCCGGTTCTTGCCGGGCGTCGACTCGGACGAGGACGCGCTCCAGGGCTCGGCCGGCCGGCTCCTGCGCTCACCCTCCGGCCAGGTCCGGCCGGGCCACGCGTTCGCGCTGGGCGCGCTGGGAGGGTTCCTGGTGATGGCGCTCGGCGCCGGGATCGTCTTGGCGGGCGAACCGGCGCGCGAACCGACCGGGGATCGGGTGCTTGCGGAGGCGCCGCCCGAGGTCACGGCGCACGTCGATCCCGCCTCCCTGCCGCCGGTGAGCGTCGACCCCGACATCGCCGACCTGAGCCCCGAGCTCGCATCCGGTCCCGGCGCGCAGGGATTGGCGGCCACCCTGGCCGAGAACCTCGAGACCGAGACGCAGGCGCTCCTGGACGCCGATTCCCGCCTCCTGACCGCGGTCGACTACGGCGACCGGCTCGCGGAGCTTCAGACGCAGCTCGAGGAGGCATCCGCGTCCGGCACGACGACCGTCCGTCGCTACACGTTCGACGCGCTGCACCTCGTCCCGATCGTCGCGCCGGGCGACCAGAGCGGCCTCAGCCTCGGGTTCGAAGCCCGCGGCACGGTCGAGGTCGTGACGTACGAGGACGGCGAGGCGACGGGCAACACCACGGAGCCGTTCGAGACGACGTTCATGCTGAGCCGGCCGACCGGCGGGCGTTGGCTCACGATGGGCACGCTGCCGTACGGGGAACGCACGCTCCGGCCGGACGCGTGATCGCACCGCGGGTCCTCACGAAACGCGCGTTGAACCGCGCGCTGCTCGAACGCCAGCTGCTCCTCCGCCGTCGGCGGATGCCCGCCCTCGCCGCCGTCGAGCGGCTCGTCGCCCTCCAGGCCCAGGTGCCACGCGACCCGTACGTGGCGCTGTGGTCCCGGGTCGAACCGTTCCGCGCCGAGACGTTGTCGGCCGCGCTCGAGGAACGCCGCGCCGTCCGGATGACCCTGCTGCGCGGCACGCTCCATCTCGTCGCGGCGCGCGACGCGATCGGCCTCCGGGCCCTGGTCCAGCCCGGGATCGAGGGAGTCCTCTACGGGTCCAGCCCCCTCCGCACGGCCGTCGGGATCGTCGACATGGACGAGCTGACGGCCGCGGTCCGGGCGTGGCTCGAGGAGCGTCCGCGCAAGCGCTCCGAGCTCGTGCGGGAGATCGCGGTGCGCTGGCCCGACGCCGACGCGGACCCGCTGGCGTTCGCGATGTACCTGCTCCCGACGGTCCAGGTGACGCCGCGAGGCCTGTGGCGGCGGAGCGGCGGCTCGGCGTTCACGACGATCGAGGCCTGGCTCGGCGCCTCGCCCGATCCGGCGGCCGAGATCGAGACGCTCGTGGTGCGCTACCTCGCGGCCTTCGGGCCCGCGACGCCCGCGGACGCGCAGTACTGGTCGGGCGTTCGCGGCCTGGGCGAGATCTTCGAGCGACTGCGGCCTCGCTCCCGGATCGTCCGCGACGAGGACGGCCGCGAGCTCTTCGACGTCCCGCGCGCGACGCTCCCCGACCCGGATACGCCGGCCCCGGTCCGCTTCCTGCCCGAGTACGACAACGTGGTGATCGGGCACAAGGATCGAACCCGCATCGTCCCCGAGGGGATCCCGCGCTGGACCGAGGTCGGCTGGGGCTCGGTGCTCGTCGACGGGACGGTCGCCGCGAGGTGGCGGCTCGTCGAGACGAAGACGGAGGGGACGCTCCGGGTCGAGGGGTTCCGTCCGCTCGCGCGCAGGGAGCGGGCCGAGATCCGCGAGGAGGGCGCCCGTCTCGCCGCGTTCCTCTCCCTCGACCCGAACGTCCGGATCGATCTCTCTACCGCTCCGGGAGTGGGATCGAGTGGCCGAGCATCAACCGCCACGCCCCGTCTTCACGCCTGAGCACGTAGCTGGTGGGCGCGGAGACGTGCTCCCGCTCGCCGTCGAGCGTGTAGTCCTGTTCGAGCCAGAACGTCACGATCCCGCTGTCGCCCCACCGGACCTCGTGGACGTCGTGCATCTCCGAGTGCATGTCCTGAACCGTCTCGAGGAGGTGCCGGACGAACTCGATCAGCTCGCCCGAGCCTCGGATCCACTTCCGGGAGACCTCGTCGACCCCCTGTGCATCGGATCCGATCATCGCGATCGCCGCGTCCGCGTCGGCCCTGTCCAGGGCGTCGAGCATCCGCTCCACCATCGCGGTCAACTCCCCCGCCATCCGCCACCTCCTCTTCCGCGGGGGCAGCGCTCGCGAGGCTGGTGGGCGCTAGAGGATTTGAACCTCTGACCTCTTCCGTGTCAGGGAAGCGCTCTCCCCCTGAGCTAAGCGCCCGTCCAGGGACTGTACAACGACCGTTCGAGGCGGGGACCGGAATCGAACCGGTGTGCGGGGCTTTGCAGGCCCCTGCCTAACCACTCGGCCACCCCGCCGCGGCGCCCGGCTCCGCCGGACAGGAGGCCCAGTCTACGCGACCCCCATGACTCGGCCCGGCGATCTCAGGCCGGCCAGTCGCGGTAGCCGGAGCAGACGATGCTCATCCGCGTGATGCGCTCGCCGTCGGTGTCGTAGTAGCCCTGCTGCTCCACGAGGTAGGGGTCGCCGTCGCTCTCGACCCGGAACCGGTAGCGGAGCCGGTGGCGATCCCCGACACCGTCGTCCTCGGCCGCGAGGGTCTCGAGGACGTGGTCCTGTGGCTCGAACCACGAGCCGAAGACGATCTCGGCGACCTCGTCCGGGCTTCCCGCCTCCCACGCCCGGCTGGGCGTGAGGCCCCGGAAGTCGATCGCAGGATCGAGGACCTGCTTGAGCTCGTCGAGGTCCTTGGCGGCGACGGCGCGCACGAAGCGCTCGCCGGGCGATGAGCTGCCAGCCTGTCCCATGACCTGACCTGGAGCGGACGACGGGATTCGAACCCGCGACCCCCACCTTGGCAAGGTGGTGCTCTACCAACTGAGCCACGTCCGCGTGCCGGCCTCCAGGCTAGCGCGGCCGCTCCCCCGCTTCAACCGAGGCCTCAGGCGCGTGGTTCCCCGAAGGCCGGATGCCAACGGACGGGACCCGCGAACGTGACCCCCGCGTCCAGCACGGCGACCATGAAGTCCTCCTCGTGGATCGCGATCCCGCCCTCCTCGATCCCCGTGTACGGGTTCCGTAGCCCGAGGTCGGAACCCGCCCGGAAGCCGAACCGCGGGTACCAGCCGGGGTCCCCCAGGAGGATCACCGCGGTCGCCGCCCGCGCCCGCGCGGCCTCGAGCGCCCCCGTCACCAGCGCGGACCCGATCCCCTCGGACCGTCGATCGGGTCGCACGCCGATCGGTCCCAGGGCGAGGACCTCGCCCGCCCCGATCTGCGCCCGCGACAGCTGCACGTGTCCCACGATCGCGCCGTCGTCCTCGGCGACCAACGCGAACGACCCGGGCTCGTCGCGGATCGTCTCGACGATCGCGGGCTCTTCCTCCGAGCCGAAGGCGAGAGCGCTCGACCTCGAGCGATGCGTCCCGGTCCCCGGCCTGCTCCGTCCGGATCTCGACGGTCACGCCGTGCCCGAGGAGCCGAACCCGCCCGTCCCCCGGGACGAGGGCGTCAGCTGCTCGGCCCAGGTGGGTCGGACCTCCGGGATGTCCACGATCACGAGCTGGGCGATCCGATCCCCCTTCGCGATGGCGACCGGCTCCGTGCGATCCAGGTTCACGACCGCGACCGTCACCTCGCCGCGGAAGCCCGAGTCGATCAGACCGGGCGCGTTCGCCAGCGTCAGCCCGTGGCGTGACGCCAGGCCCGACCGCGGCAGCACGAGCCCGGCGTGGCCCTCCGGGATCGCGACGGCCAGGCCGGTGGGAACCAGTGCCCGCTCCCCCGCGCCGACCACGACGTCGAGCACCGAGCGCAGGTCCATCCCGGCGTCCCCGGGGTGCGCGGGGGCCGGGAGCTCGGCGTCCGGGTGCAGGCGCTGGAACGGCAGGTCCATCAGACGGGCTCGATCAGCTCGATCCGGTTGCCGAATGGATCGCGCACGTAGCAGCGATGGAACCCCTCGAGCTGGACGGGGTCGTCATCCACGCGGATCCCGGCCGCTTCCAGCCGGACGCGGAGCTTCTCGAGCCCGTCGACCAGGAACGCCGGGTGCGCCTTGTGGGCGGGTCGGAAACGCTCCTCGACCCCCAGGTGCACCTCGAAGTCACCGTCGCGGAACCAGACCCCCCCGCGCGGCGCGAGCTCCGGCGGCTTGTCGATCTGCTGCATCCCCAGGAGGTAGCCGTAGAACTTCACGGCCGCCTCCTCCTCCCCCGGTGGCATCGCGAGCTGGATGTGGTGGAGCCCGGTCGCCCTGCCCATGCCCTCGTCCATCGCCCGCTCCGATCGGGGACGCCGAGCGGGCCGGTGTCCCGGCCCGCCGATCGACGCAGCCTATCGCCGCCCGAACCTACGAGCAGCCGCTGGTGCTCCCGCAGGTCCCGCAGACGTAGCAGGAACCGGCGGGCTGCATCTTCGAGCCGCACTGGTAGCACAGGGGCGCGTCGAGCTCCTTCGCGGTCCGGCGCTCGACGAGCTCGATCCGCTGGGGATCCGGCGCGGGCGCCTCGTCGGGACCCGAGTCGGTCTTCTCGGCCACCTCGGCCTGCGCGGCCTCCTTCCGCTCCTGGATCGAGCGGATCCCGAGCCCCTCGCGGACGTCGGTCGGCAGGTAGTCCAGCGACAGGCGCCGGAACACGTAGTCCACGATCGACGAGGCGAACCGGATGTCGGGGTCGTTCGTCATGCCGGAGGGCTCGAACTTCATGTTGATGAACTTCGAGGCGAACGTCTCGAGCGGCACGCCGTACTGCAGGCCGATCGAGACGGCGATCGCGAACGCATCCATCACGCCCGAGAGCGTCGAGCCCTGCTTCGAGGTCTTCAGGAAGATCTCGCCGAGCCCGTCGTCGGGGTAGGAGCCGGCCGTGATGTAGCCCTCCGCGTCGCCGACCTGGAACGAGGTCGTGGTGGACGGGCGCGACATCGGCAAGCGCTTGCGCACCGGCTGGGCCAGCTCGGGCGGCTCCGGCGCCGCCGCGCTCTTCTTCTTGTCGGCCGACAGCGGCTGGGCCACCTTGCAGTTGTCGCGGTAGATCGCGACGGCCTTCAGCCCGAGCTTCCACGACTCGACGAAGAGCTGCTCGACCTCCTCGACCGTCACCTCCTCGGGCATGTTCACGGTCTTCGAGATCGCACCCGAGATGAACGGCTGGGCCGCCGCCATCATCCGGACGTGGCCCATGTACTGGATGGGCTGCTCGCCCATCGCCGTGTCGAACACGGCGTAGTGCTCGGGCTTGAGGTGGGGTGCCTCGAACACCGAGTTGTGTTCGGCGATGTACGCCACGATGTCCTGCGTCTGCGCCTCGTCGTACCCGAGGCGCGCGAGCGCCCGCGGGACGGTCTGGTTCACGAACCGCATCGTCCCTCCGCCGACGAGCTTCTTCGTCTTGACGAGCGCGAGCTCGGGCTCGATGCCCGTGGTGTCGCAGTCCATCATGAGGCCGATCGTGCCGGTCGGCGCGAGCACGGTCGCCTGCGCGTTGCGGTACCCGTGCGTCTCGCCGAGGGCGATCGCCTGATCCCACGACTGCTTCGCCGCGGAGAGCAGACCCTCGGGGACCATCTCCGGGTCGATCTCCTCGGCGGCGACGCGATGCTTGCGCATCACGCGGAGCATCGCGTCGCGGTTCGGCTCGAAGCCCTCGAACGGCCCCATCACCTCGGCGATCCGGGCGCTGGTGCGGTAGGCCTCGCCGGTCATCAGCGCGGTGATCGCCCCGGCCCACGCGCGCCCACCCTCGGAGTCGTACGGAAGCCCGCGCGCCATCAGCAGCGCCCCGAGGTTCGCGTACCCCAGACCGAGCTGGCGGAACGCGCGGGCGTTCTTGCCGATCTTCTCGGTCGGGTAGTCCGACTCCCCCACGACGATCTCCTGCGCAGCGAAGACCACCTCGACCGCATGGCGGAACGACGCCACGTCGAAGTTCCCGTCCTCGTCCGCGAACTTCAGCAGGTTGAGCGACGCGAGGTTGCATGCGGAGTTGTCCAGGTGCATGTACTCAGAGCAGGGGTTGGACGCGTTGATCCGCCCCGAGGCCGGACACGTGTGCCACTCGTTGATGGTGGTGTCGTACTGCATCCCGGGATCGGCGCACTCCCAGGCGGCCTGCGCGATCTCGCGCATCAGCTCGCGTGCCCGGACCGTGTCCACGGTCTCGCCGCCCATGACGGCCTTCAGCTTCCAGTCCTGGTCCTGCTCGTAGGCCTTCATGAACTCATCGGTGACGCGCACCGAGTTGTTCGCGTTCTGGTACTGGATCGAGAACGAGTCCTTGCCGTCGAGGTCCATGTCGAACCCGGCGTCGCGCATCACCCGCGCCTTGCGCTCCTCGTTCGCCTTGCACCAGATGAAGTCGCGGACGTCGGGGTGGTCGACGTTCAGGATCACCATCTTCGCGGCGCGTCGCGTCTTGCCGCCGGACTTGATCGTGCCGGCGCTGGCGTCCGCACCACGCATGAAGCTCACCGGACCGGATGCCGTCCCACCGCCCGCGAGTGGCTCCTTCGACGAGCGGATCTTCGACAGGTTGATGCCGGACCCCGATCCGCCCTTGAAGATCGTGCCCTCCTCGACGTACCAGTTGAGGATCGAGGACATCGTGTCGTCGACAGCGAGGATGAAGCAGGCCGAGCATTGCTGCGGCGTGTCGGGCACGCCGACGTTGAACCACACCGGCGAGTTGAACGCGGCCTTCTGCGTGACGATCAGGTGCGTGAGCTCGTCCGCGAACACCTGCGCGTCGTGCTCGGTGGCGAAGTAGCCGTTCCTCGTGCCCCACCCGCGGATCGTGTCGACGACACGACCGGCGAGCTGGCGGACCGACGATTCGCGCTGAGGGGTGCCGAGCGTGCCCCGGAAGTACTTCTGGGCGACGATGTTCGTGGCGTTCTGCGACCAGTCCTTCGGGAACTCGACGTCGCGTTGCTCGAAGGCGTTGCCGCCCTCCTTGTAGTTCGGGATCACCGCGTCGCGCGTCTCCCACTCCACGTCGTCGAAGGGGTGTCGCCCCTCGGTCGTGAAGGCGCGCTTGAAGGTGAGGCCCTCGCGGATCACCTCGACGTCGTCGTGCTTGGTCGCCACCGGTGTGCCCTCCTCTCGCCCGTGGGGAAGCGTCGGAACCGTCGAATCACAGGGGTGTGATTCTTGCCCCCACGCGGAGGCGTGTCAAGCCTCATCCTCCAAGATATGGGGGAAGATGACCACCGAAGGCCACTACATGTTGTGGTCGTGCCGGAACTACTTCGAGCGCCGCCGGGCCGGCTGGCGTTCCTGCAGGTCACCGAGCTCCCGCTCGAAATCGGTGATCTCCTGGAAGTCCTTGTAGACGCTGGCGAACCGCATGTAGGCGACCTGGTCGAGCTTCGCGAGGCTCGCGAGCACCTCCATGCCGACCTGCTGGGAGGTCACCTCGGGGCCCTTCTTCCGCAGCCGCTCCTCCACCCGATCCACGACCTGCGCGACCTGCGCGTCGGTCACCGGTCGGTTCTTGATGGCCTTGGCGATCCCCGCCGCAACCTTCTCCCGGTCGAACGGCTGCATCTCGCCGTCTCGCTTGATCACCACGAGCCCGACGCCCTCGACCCGCTCGAACGTCGTGAAGCGGCGCCCACAGGCGTCGCACTCCCGCCGGCGACGCGTGGCCGACCCGCCGTCGGCGGGTCGTGAGTCGACGACCCGATCGTCGTCCGCTCCGCACCAGGGGCATCGCATCGCACTCGACCACAAGATGTTGTGGCCGCGCGCACGCTACGCCCCGCATCCCGGGGCCGTCAAGCGAGCGCCGGGATCACGAGCGTCTGGCCCGGCACGATCGCGCCGGCGTCGATGTGGTTCCGACGACCGATCGCGTCGACCAGGTCACGCGGGTCGGCGCCCCCGGCGAAGCGGACGGCGATCGTCCAGACCGTGTCCCCGCCTCGGACGACGTAGACCAGCCGCGGCGCGCGTGGCTCGTGCGGCGCGAACGCACGCGACACCGGGCCGGTCACCAGCAGGCACGCGAGGATCGCGAGGACCGTGAGGGTCCGGCGCCGACGAACACGTGTTCGAGTCATGGCCACATCCTGACCGAACGCGTGTTCGACGTCAAGGCGTCGCTCGAACATATGTTTGCCCTCCTCTCACCCGCGTGCTACGGTCCGGCGGACCCGAGGAGGCTAGGGACGATGTCTGACATCACCGCACGCCAGCAGCGCATCCTCAGCTTCATCTCCGAGACCGTCCGCGAGCGCGGCTACCCCCCCACCGTGCGCGAGATCGGCGAGGCCGTCGGCCTGACGTCCTCGAGCAGCGTCCACGCCCAGCTCGCGAACCTCGAGCGCATGGGCCTGCTCCACAAGGACCCCACGAAGCCGCGCGCGATGACGCTCGCGGCGCCGAAGGCCGACGGGGTCGTCGTTCCCCTCGTCGGGAGGATCGCCGCCGGCGCGCCGACGCTCGCCGAGGAGGACATCGAGGGATACCTGACCGTGCCCGACGGCTTCGCCTCGGAGGCTCCCCACTTCGCGCTTCGGGTCGCCGGGGACTCGATGGTGGACGCGGGGATCCTCGACGGGGACGTGGTCGTCGTCCGCTCGCAGGATCGGGCCGACGACGGAGACATCGTCGCGGCGATCCTGCCCGGCGCCGCGGAGGACGAGGCGACCGTGAAGCGCCTCGGCCACGAAGGCGATCGCGTCATGCTGATCCCGGAGAACCCGGCGATGGAACCGTTCGAGATGGTCGACGGACGCATCGCCGGCAAGGTGGTCGCGGTCCTCCGCAAGCTCTGAGCGTCCCGACAGCGCCGGGAAGCCGCCCCGGAGGGGAGCTAAGCTCGGGGTTCCCGTCCGCTTCGCCCGAAGGAGATCGTCGATGGCCACCGGTCCCGGCAGCAACCTCGAGGCCCAGATCCGCTCCCAGCCGGCCGAGCTCGAGCGGCTGGTCCGCTCCGCGAAGATGCGCGAGCAGATCCATTCCGCCGCGGAGGGCCTGCATCGGGCCCGCAGGATCTGGCTGGTCGGGACCGGGACCAGCCTGCACGCGGCCGAGCTCGGGGCGGCGATGATCCAGCAGACGGGTCGGTCCGCCGTGGCGGTCCCGTCCATGCAGTTCGTCGCGTGGGCCCCGGTGATCGGTCCGCAGGATGCGATCGTCGTGATCACGCATACGGCCGAGACGGCGTACGCGCTGTCCACCCGCGCGCAGGCGTTCCTGGCGGGCCTCCAGCTGGTGATGATCACCCGCGAGGGGGCGGGGTTCCCCGAGGTGATCGAGACGGTCCCGAAGGAGACCGCCGAGACGTACACGGTGAGCTACACCACCGCCCTGCTCGCCCTGGCGGTCATCGCGCGCGAGCTCGGCGCCGAAGGGTTCGAGGACGAGGTGCTCGTGCGGATCCCCGAGGCGGTGGCGGACGCGATCGCCGACAGCGGGACGGACCAGGTCGCGCTGCCCGAGCGGGCGCTGGTGATCGCCGGGGCGGGGCCCGCCTCGATCACCGCGCGGGAGGGGGCGCTGAAGATCCGCGAGGGGGCCCGGGTGCTGGCCGAGGGCTACGACGCCGAATACCTGCTCCACGGCTCCGCGGTGCCGCTCACCGTGCGCGACGGGGTCGTGATCCTGACGCCTCCCGACCACGAGGGCTTCATGCCGGCGCTCGGTCGCGCCGCCGCCGACGCCGGCATCCCCGTGAGCGGGATCCACGAGCCGTCGGACCTCTCCCCGCTCCTGGCCCAGATCCCGCTCACCGTCCGACTCCAGATCCTCGCGTACCGGTTCGCCGCCGAGCGCGGCCAGGACCCCGACACGGTCATCACCGGTTCATGGGCCGACCCCGACCTCTGGCGGATCGGGGCGCCCCGGCCCTCGTAGTCGCGTCCTTCAGGCGGTGTCGGCGGCGGCGGGTGGCGCGTCCCCGGCCGAGGACGGATCCACGGCCCGGACATCCCGGCCGTCGCGACGGACGGCGTAGGGGCGGAGCGCCGCCAGCTCCCGGAGCCCCACGCGCGCCCAGATCCGCGTGCCCTCGGGTTCGGCCTCGGCCCGGATCACCTCCGCCTCGCGGTAGAGCAGCGCGACCAGGTCCCCGCGGTCCCACGGGACGAGGGCCTCGAGCTCGATCGGCGGGTTCGGCGTGGCCTCGCCGATCGACGCGAGCAACCCGTCCACGCCCTCACCCGTCAGGGCCGACACGGACGCGGCGCCCGGGAACCGCCGGGCGAGCCTGACCCGCTCGGCGCCCCGGACCCGGTCGATCTTGTTGAGGGCGAGCACCTCCGGCAGCCCGCCGGCCCCGATCTCGTCCAGCACCCGACGCACGGCTTCCACCTGCCCGTCGAGCTGCGGGGACGAGGCGTCGGCGACGTGGACGACCAGCTCCGACAGCGTGACCTCCTCCAGGGTCGAGCGGAACGCCTCGACGAGGTCGTGCGGCAGCTTCGAGACGAACCCGACGGTATCGGTCATCGTGGCGCGCCGTCCGTTCGGCAGGACGATGCGACGCGTGGTCGGGTCGAGCGTCGCGAACAGCTGGTTCGCGACCACCACATCCGACCCCGTCAGTCGGTTCATCAAGGTGGACTTGCCGGCGTTCGTGTAGCCGGCGATCGCGATCTGCGGGACGTTCGACCGCTGACGCGCCGAGCGCTTCGTGTCGCGGGTCCGCTGGAGGTCGCGGATGTCGCGACGGAGCTTGGTGATCCGCCGGCGGATGTGCTGGCGGTCGAGCTCCAGCTTCGTCTCGCCGGGGCCGCGGCGCGTCCCGACACCGCCCCCCATCCGGCTCATCGCCTCGCCCCAGCCACGCAGGCGCGGGAGGAGGTAGTTGAGCTGGGCGAGCTCGACCTGCGCCTTGCCCTCACGGGAGCGCGCGTGCAGGGCGAAGATGTCCAGGATCAGGGCCGTCCGATCGATCACCTTCGCCTTCAGCCTCCCCTCGAGCGCGCGCAGGTGCCCCGGGTTGAGCTCGTGGTCGAAGATCACGAGCTCGGCGCCCTCCCGGTGAAGGATCTGGTGGATCTCGTCGATCTTCCCCTTGCCGACGAAGGTCGCGGGGTCAGGCTCCGACCGGCTCTGCACGATCCGCGCGACCGGCTCGGCCCCGGCCGAGTCGGCCAGGGCTGCCAGCTCATCGAGGTCGTCCTCCGTGATCCCGGGTCCGACGCCGACGAGCACGGCCCGCTCGAACACCCTCGGGCGCCAGGTGGCCGAGAGCGGCGATTCCTGGACGTTCGCGCCGGTCGCGTCGGGCCTCGACACGTCAGGCCCCGTCGTCGGTCGGGAGGCCGAACTCGCGGAGCACGTCGTTCAGCACGATCTTCGCGTCGGTGGCGGAGCCCCGGTACCCGACGATCAGCCCGCTCGGCAGCCCATAGGTGCCGGCGGGGAACGCCTTCGTGCGGACCCCGGGGATCACGATCGCCTCCGGCGGCACCGACCCGCGGTGCTCGACGGGCTCGGGACCGGTCACGTCGATCACCGGGGTGTTGCCCGTCAGCACGACGCCCGCGCCGAGCACCGCACCCGCCCCCACCCGCACGCCCTCGACGATCACGCATCGCGAACCGACGAACGCGCCGTCCTCCACGATCACCGGCTCGGCCTGGACCGGCTCGAGGACCCCGCCGATCCCGACGCCCCCGGACAGATGGACGTTGGCGCCGATCTGCGCGCACGAGCCCACGGTCGCCCAGGTGTCCACGAGCGTGCCCGGTCCCACCCAGGCCCCGATGTTGACGTAGCTCGGCATCAGGATCGAACCGGGCGACAGGTACGCGCCGTAGCGCGCCGTCGCCGGGGGCACGACCCGGACGCCGGCGTCCGCGTAGCCGCGCTTCAGCGGCAGCTTGTCGTGGTACTCGAAGGGTCCGGCCTCGGTGGTCTCGAGCCCCCGGACCCGGAAGTAGAGCAGCACGGCCTGTTTCACCCACGCGTTGACGGTCCACCCGTCCGCGCCCGGCTCGGCGACGCGGATCCTCCCCTCGTCGAGGAGCCGGATCGCCTCTTCGACGGCCTCGGCGTCCGGCGCGGCGTCCGGTCGATCGAAGCTCTCGGCGATCCGTGCGGCGAGCTCGTCGTGGGTCGCGGTCACACCGCCACCGCCGGATCGGGCAGCGCCGTGCCCAGCACGTCGACGGCCCGCGCGCAGGCCTCGAGCGTCGGCACCATCGCGAACCGGACGTACCCCTCGCCCTCGGGCCCGAAGAACGCACCCGGCGCGACGACCACATCGTGCGCCAGCAGGGTCTCGGCCCACGCAGCCGAAGATCCGCCGCCGGGCACCCGGACCCACAGGTAGAACGTGGCCTCGCTCCCGGCGACGGCGATGCCCTTGCGCGCGAAGAGCTCCAGGAAGAGCGCCCGCTTGCGCGCGTACCGCTCCCGGTTGCGTCCGACGTGCTCCTCGTCGTTCCACGCGGCGACCGACGCCCGCTGGACGAACTCCTGGGGGGTGACCCCGACCGCCGGCCGCAGCCGCTTCATCGCCGAGATCAACGACGGGTCGCCGGCGATGAAGCCCGACCGATACCCGGTCATCGACGAGCGCTTGCTGAGCGTGTTGATCGCCACGACGTTCGAGGGATCGCCGACCTGCAGGACCGAGGCCGGGGGGCCCTCTCCGAACCACAGCTCGCTGTAGGCCTCGTCCGACGCGAGGAGGAACCCGTGCTCGCGGGCCAGGGCGGCCGCGCGCTCCAGGAACGGCAGCGGCGCGACCGCGCCCGTCGGGTTGTTCGGGTAGTTCAGCCACAACAGCGCGGCGCGGTCCAGGTCTTCGCCGGACACCCCGTCGAGGTCGGGCAGGAACCCCCGTTCGGGCGTCAGCGCGAGCCGGCGCACCTCGGCGCCGGCGAACCGCGCCCCGCGCTCGGGGATCGGGTACCCGGGGGCGGTCACCAGGATCAGGTCGCGTCCGTCCTCGGGGCGCAGGACCGCCTGCGCCAGCGAGAACACGACCTCCTTCGAGCCGAGCGTCGGCAGGACCGCCGTGGCGGGGTCGACCCCCACCGAGAACCGCCGCCCGATCCACCGGGCGATCGCCTCACGGAGCTCGGGGAGGCCTGCCGCCCGCGGGTAGGACGAGACCGGCTCGACCGCCGCGGCGAGCGCGTCCCGGATGAACGCCGGGGTCTCATCGCGAGGGTCACCCACCCCGAAGTCGATCAGGGCGCGGCCCGACGCCCGCGCCTCGGCCCTCCGGCGGTCGAGCGCCTCGAACGCGTACGGCTCCACGTCCCGATACGCGCGCGACAGCTCCATCAACCGTCCTTCCCGCCCGCGAGGAACGCGCGCAGCACCTCCATGGATCGCACCAGCGCGCCCGCCTCGATCCGCTCGTCGTCCCGATGAGCGTACCCGGGGTCGCCCGGCCCGAAGTTCACGGCGTCCACGCCTGCCATCGCGAACTCGGCCACCGGCGTCCAGGCCTGCTTCGGCGCGACGTCCAGGCCCCCGGCGTCGCGGAGGCGACCGACGAGTGGGTTCCCCGTCGTGACGGGTCCGGGGGGCGCGTTGCCCACGATCTCGAGGTCGGCGCCGGGACCGAGCAGCGTCCGGAGCTCGGCCTCCGCGTCCGCCGGGGTGCGGTTCGGGGCGTACCGCAGGTTCACCGATGCGGTCACGGCGTCGGGCACCACGTTCGCCGCGATCCCGCCGTCGATCCGCGTGACGCTCACCACCTCGCGGTACGTGAGGCCCTCGATCCGGACGTCCCGGGGTTGCCGCGCCGCGATGGGCGCCAGCACGCCGAGCGCGGCGTGGATCGCGTTCTCGCCGAGCCACGGCCGCGCCGAGTGCGCCGCCCGCCCACGGACCGACACCGTCGCGTTCAGGTTCCCGAGGCAGCCCACCTCCAGGCGGTTGTCCGTCGGCTCCATCACGATCGCCAGGTCGATCGTGCGCGCCGGCGCGCATCGCGCGAAGAGCGGCAGCAAGGCGCTCTCATCGATCGGCAGCTCCTCCCGACCGAAGAACAACACGCCCAGGTCGAGGTCCCCGATCGGCCCCACGGTGGAGGAGCCCGCGAGCTCGAGGATCACCGCGAGCGCGCCCTTCATGTCGGCCGCGCCCCGCCCGGTCACGGTCGTCCCGTCCCGTCGGCCGGGGAGGCCGCCGTGCGCGGGCACGGTGTCGGCGTGACCGGCGAGGACGACCAACGGTGCCCCCTCCCGCCGCTCGCGCGGCAGGAGGAAGCGCACGGCGTCGTCCCCGTCCACGAGCCGGAAGGACTCCGACGGCACGGCGGCGGTCAGGCGGTCGAGGATCGCCTCCTCGTGCCGGCTCTCCGAGGGCACGTTCACGAGCTCGAGCGTGCGCTCCGCGAGGCGGTCCCCGAGGCGCCCCTCCGGCTCCTCCGGATCGACGGGCAGGCTCATGGATCCGCCGATAGGCGCTCGAGGTCCACGTCGCCGTCGAACACCCGCTCCGCCGGGCCGGACAGTCGGACCGACCCGTCCTCCCGGCGCTCCACGCCCAGATCGCCACCGGGGAAGCGCACGATCGTCGAGCGCGGCGTGAGCCCGGCCTCGTTCGCGGCCACGGCGACCGCGCAGGCCCCGCTGCCGCAGGCCATCGTCTCCCCCGAACCCCGCTCCCACACGCGTGCGGCGATATGGTCGTCCTGCACCTGGGCGAACTCGACGTTCGTCCCTTCGGGGAAGCGCGGGTCGCGCTCGAGCGCCGGCCCGACGTGCGACACGTGAACCCGGGCGGGTTCGTCCTCGAGGAAGACCACGAGGTGGGGGTTTCCCATCGAGACCGCAGAGGCCTTGGCGACCCAACCCTCTCCCAGTTCGATCGGCTCCCCCAGGAACGTCTCCCAGGCGGGGCCCCGCATCGGGATGGCCGCGAGCGTGAACGCCGGCGTCCCCATCTCGACGGCGACGCTCGCGACGCGCCCGTCCCGGACGTCCAGCTCGACGCGCTTCGTGCCGGCCCGCGTCCGGATCGGGAACGCGACGCCCGGAGCGAGCCCTTCGTCGTGCAGGAACGCGGCGACGCACCGGATCCCGTTCCCGCACATCTCCGCCTCGCTCCCGTCGGCGTTGGCGTAGTCCATGAAGAACGGCGCAGCGTCCGAGCCGTCGCCGGTCACCCGGATCGTCCCGTCCGCTCCGATCCCGAACCGGCGGTCGCAGAGCGCGGAGATCTCGGCGGCCGCCAAGGGCCGGCTCCCCCCGAGGTCGAGCACCATCACGAAGTCGTTCCCGGTTCCCTGGTACTTCGCGAACCCGAGCGTCAACCGCTCACCCACCTTCCAGGTAGCCGCGGACCTCCGCGGCCACGCCCACCGCGCCCTCGGGTCCGGCGTGGAACCAGCGGATCCGGGGGTCGCGCCGGAACCACGCGAGCTGGCGCCGCGCCAGGTTCCGGGTCCGCCGGACCGTCGCGTCGACGGCCTCCTCGAGGGACGTCCGTCCCTCCAGGTGCGCGGCGAGCTCAGCGTATCCGATGGCCTGCGTCGAGGTGAGCCATCCGCCGAAGCCTCGGTCCATCAGGCCCTGGACCTCCGGGAGCCACCCGGCGTCGAGCATCGCCTCCACCCGCCGCCGGATCCGGTCGCGGAGCGCGTCCGGGGCCATCGTCACGCCCGCCGCCCGCACGGCGTCGAAGGGGTACCGCTCCCAGGCCGCCGCGAACGTCGAGAACGGCCACCCCGTGATCGCGGCTACCTCGAGCGCCCGGACCGTCCGACGGAGGTTCGCCGGCTCGATCTTCCCGGCGGCGACCGGGTCGACGTCGGCGAGGCGCCGGTACAGGGCCGGCGCGCCCACGATGGCCCCCTCGACCTCCAGGTCGAGACGGACGGCCGGATCGGTCCCCGGGAACCGCAGATCGTCCACGACCGCGCGGAGGTACAGCCCGGAGCCGCCGACCAGGAGCGCGCGGCGACCCCGAGCCGCGATCGCGGCGAGCGCGGCGCGCGCGTCCGCCTGGTAGCGCGCGACGGTATACGCCTCCGACGGGTCCGCGACGTCGATCAGGTGATGGCGGACCGCCGCGCGCTCGCGGGGCGTCGGCTTCGCCGTCCCGATGTCCATCCCCCGGTACAGGAGCATCGAGTCGACCGACAGGATCTCCGCATCGAGCGGCCGCGCCACCTCGAGCGCGAGGGCGCTCTTGCCCACCGCCGTGGGTCCGACCACCGCGAGCGGCCGCGGACGCGTCACGGAGGGCACCTCAGACGACCACTGGCTCCGTGGACGACGCGAGCTCGCCGGTCAGGTGATGCGCCGCGGCCCCCACGATCCGCGCCTCGGCGAAGGTCCCGGGCTCGAGGTCGGTCCCCAGGTGGACGATCCGGTTCGTTCGGGTCCGCCCCTGCGAGCCCGAGCCACGTGTGCCCTCGCCCTCCACCAGGACCTCGGCCACGGACCCGACGTGCCGGCGCGCCCGCTCGAGCGAGATCCCTTCCTGCTGGGCCACCAACCGGTCGAACCGCTCCTGGACGACCGCCTTCGGCACCTGCTCGTCGAACGACGCGGCGCGCGTGCCCGGACGCGGCGAGTACTGGAAGGTGTAGGCGGAGTCGAACCCCGCTCGCTCCACCACGTCGAGCGTGTCCGCGAAGTCGTCCTCGGTCTCGCCGGGGAACCCCACGATGATGTCCGTCGACACGGCGATCCCCGGGATCGCCTCGCGGATACGGTCCAGCCACCCCAGGTAGCGCTCGCGCCGGTACGAGCGCCGCATCGCCTGCAGCACGCGATCGGACCCCGATTGGAGGGGGAAGTGGATGTGCTCGCAGACGGTCGGCGTCTCCGCCATCGCCTCGATCACGTCCCTCGTGAAGTCGTGCGGGTGGGGCGAGGTGAACCGCAGACGACGGAGGCCGTCGACCCCACCGACCGCTCGCAGCAGCTCCGCGAAGAGCGGCCGCCGCGAGCTCCTGGGAACCGTGACGTCGCGGCCGTACGTGTTGACGTTCTGGCCCAACAGCGTGACCTCGACGACCCCGCGGGCGACGAGCCCCTGCACCTCTGCCAGGATGTCTCCGACCGGTCGCGAGCGCTGTGGGCCGCGGACGAGCGGCACGATGCAGAACGTGCAGGCGTTGTCGCACCCCGGCGCGATCGACACCCAGGCGCGGAACGCGTCGCCACGCGCGGCCGGGAGCGCGCTCGGGAAGACCTCCGTGTACTCGCGGACGTCCATCTGCGGGCCGTCCGCCTCCGATGCCTGCAGCAGCTCGACCAGGTGCGGCAGCGCGTGCGTTCCGATCACCACGTCGACCCACGGCGCGCGCTCCTGGATCCGGCCCTGGTCCTTCTGCGCCAGGCAGCCGGCCACCACGATCCGAAGCCCCGGGTCGCGTTCCTTGAGCGGCTTCAGGTGCCCGAGGTTCCCGTACAGCCGGTTGTCCGCGCGCTCGCGGATCGCGCACGTGTTGAAGACGACCACGCGCGCATCGCCGACATCCTGGGTCTGCGTCATCCCGTCGGCCATCAACAGCCCGGCGATGCGCTCCGAGTCATGCTCGTTCATCTGGCACCCGAAGGTGCGGATCAGGAAGCGGTCCTGCATCGTGGCTCCGAGGCTACCCCGCGGCGCGCCGGTCTCCTACTTCGCGTACTCCACGGCTCGGGTCTCCCGCACGACCGTGATCTTGATCTGGCCCGGATACTGGAGCTCCTCCTCGACCTGCTTGGCGATGTCGCGCGCGATCGTCTGCGCCTGCAGGTCGTCCACGTCCTCCGGTTGGACCATCACGCGGACCTCACGACCGGCCTGCATCGCGAACGTCTTGACGACGCCGGGCTGGGCCGTGCAGATCTCCTCGAGCCGCTCCAGGCGCTTCACGTAGGTCTCCAAGCTCTCTCGCCGCGCCCCGGGCCGGCCGCCGGAGATCGAATCCGCGATCTGCGCGAGAACCGCATGCACCGAGTGCTGCTCCACCTCGCCGTGGTGCGACTCGATGCAGTGGACGACCTCGGGGTCCTCCTTCATCCGGCGGGCGATCTCCGCTCCGATGATCGCGTGGGAGCCCTCGATCTCGTGCGTGACGGCCTTCCCGATGTCGTGCAGGAACGCGCCGCGCTTCGCGATCGCCCCATCGAGTCCGATCTCCGCGGCGAGGGCGCTCGCGATGTGCGCCGATTCCACCAGGTGCTTCAGGACGTTCTGCCCGTACGACGTCCGGTACTGCAGGCGCCCCAGCAGCTTGATCATCTCCGGGTGGATGTCCGTGATGCCGACCTCGGCCACGGCGTCCTCGCCCGCCCGCCGGATCTGCTCCTCGAGGTCGCGGAGCGAGCGCTCATGCACCTCCTCGATCCGCGCGGGGTGGATCCGGCCGTCGGCGACCAGCTTCTCCAAGGTCATGCGCGCCGCCTCTCGGCGAACGGGGTCGAAGCTCGACAGGACGACCGCCTCGGGGGTGTCGTCGATGATCAGGTTGACCCCGGTCGTGGCCTCGAACGCCCGGATGTTGCGGCCCTCGCGGCCGATGATGCGCCCCTTCATGTCCTCGGAGGGGAGCGCGAACACCGAGACCGTGGACTCGGCCGTCTGCTCGGAGGCGACCCGTTGGATCGCGATCGTCACGATCTTGCGGGCCCGCTCCTCGCCTTCTTCCCGGGCCCGCTGCTCGATCTCGCGGACCTGGGCCATCGCGCCCCGCTTCGCCTCCTCGAGCACCTGGGCGACCAACTGGTCGCGCGCCTCGTGCGAGGTCATCCCGGCGATCTTCTCGAGCTCGGCGCGGTGGACCTCGGTGGCCCGCTCGAGCTGCTCGCGGACGAACTGCAGCTTCTGGTCGCGCTCCTCGAGCTCGGTGCCACGGTCCTCGACCGTCTTCATGCGCCTGCGGAGCTCGTCCTCCGCCTGCGTGAGTCGCGATTCCGCGCGGCCCACTTCTTCGCGCCGCAGCCGCACGTCCTCCTCGGCGTCGCGACGCATCGCTGCGATCTCGTCCTTGACGTCCTGCAGGGACCGCTTGACCGTGACGTCGGCCTCGCGCTCGGCCTCCAGCAGGAGCTTCTGAGCCTTGGCCTCTACGCTCTGGGCGTTCGAGATCCCGATCGTCTTGCGGATCCAGAACCCGGCGGCGATGCCCACCAGCAGGGCGGCGATACCCACCAGCACCGGAACCATCGTTCCTCCCAACACGTCGTCGTCGGGAGAGGGTTCCCGGGGTTCATCCGATGTTCACGTACGGAGCGATGGCGCGCGACGGGTGAGCGCGGTCAGCCGATGGCCCTCCGAGCTCGCGATCTGGGTCCCTGGCTCGTCATCCGGTGGTCGGTCCTTGCGTCTCGTCGGTGAACGTCGGGTGTCCGTGGAAGTTCCTCTCGTGTCGACCGATGCTACGGCCGCACGGCGGACGACACAAGGGTCCGGAAGGCTCGATACGGGCGCCCTCAGTCGTCCCCGGTCGCATCGGGAGCCAGGACCCGCCGTGCCACGGTCCGGGCCGTCGACGGGTCGTACCCACGGCGCATCAGGAGCCCGCTCAGCCGGGTGAACGCCTTGGCGGGATCCAGCCCGGCGAGGCTCCTGGCCTTCGAGCGGGCGAGCGTCTCCGCCCGAGCCTCGGGGTCCCGGTCGAACTCGGCGACCACGGTCGTGATCACGTCGTGCGGCACCCCCTTCGCGGCGAGCGCGCCGGTCACCGCTCGGGCACCCGACCCCCGCGTGCCGAAGGCGTGCCGGGCAAGCTGCCGCGCGAAGTCCTCGTCATCGATCAGGCCGACGGACTCGAGGCGGGAGAGCTCCGCGGCGACCTCGTCGTCGGGGAAGCCGGCGTCGAGCAGTCGCCGCTCGAGCTCGCGCCGGCTCCGCGCCCGGACCGCCAGGAGTCCGAGGGCTCGCTCGTGACAGTCCTTCGGGCGGACGGCCCGGGACGCGGGCACGGCCTGGGTCAGGCCTCGGCGCCGGCGCGGGCCTTCGGCTTGGCCGGCTTGGCCTCGTCGTCCAGGACGAGATCGGGCACGATCTCGATCGGCGTCTCCTCGCCCTCGGTCCCGAAGCTCGTCAGGCCCACCGCCTCGCGCACCTTCCGCTCGATCTCGTCGCGGACGTCGATGTGCTCGGCGAGGAACTGACGGGCGTTCTCACGGCCCTGGCCGAGCTGCTCACCCTCGTACGTGAACCACGCGCCGCTCTTCTTCACGATCTCGAGGTCGACGCCGACGTCGAGGAGGCTCCCCTCCTTCGAGATCCCGTAGCCGTACATGATGTCGAACTCGCACTGGCGGAACGGCGGCGCGACCTTGTTCTTCACGACCTTCACCCGCGTGCGGGAGCCCACCACGTCGGTGCCGTCCTTCAGGT
>DATBLY010000147.1:0-4562 GCA_036555125.1 Actinomycetota bacterium
GCTCCTCGACCTGCGTGAGCGCGGGGAGCGGCTCCAACCCTCGAAGCTCGATACCGATCCGACGGTCTCCGAGACGGTCCGGGCGATCCTGCAGCGCGTCTTCGTCGAAGGCGACGCCGTCCTCGTCGAGCTCGCGCAGCGCTTCGACGGCGCCGATCTGTCCGAGGGGCTCGTCGCGAGCGATGCGGAGATCCACGCCGCGCGCGCCCGCACGCCGGCGGCGCTCCGCGACGCGCTCGACCGGCTGATCGAGCGCCTCCGCGACCTCCACGCGCGGCAGCTCCCGTCCGAGTGGTGGGAGGACCGCGAGGGCGTGCGCTTCGGCGAGGTCGTGCGTCCCCTCCGGGCCGTCGGCTGCTACGTCCCCGGCGGGCGGGCCGTCTACCCGTCCTCGGTCTGCATGACGGTCACGCCGGCCGTCGTGGCGGGCGTCGAGGAGATCGTCCTGACCACGCCGCCGCAGGCCGACGGGTCGCTCCCAGACGCGGTGCTGTACGCGGCCGCGGCCGCCGGCGCCACGCGCGTGATCAAGTCCGGCGGCGCGCAGGCGATCGGCGCCCTGGCCTTCGGCACCGAGTCGGTCCCGGCGGTGGATCGGATCGTCGGGCCGGGGAACGCGTACGTCACCGAGGCGAAACGGCAGGTGGCCGGCATCGTCGGGATCGACGGCCTGGCCGGGCCCAGCGAGGTCACCGTGATCGCCGGGCCCGACGCGGACCCCGAGCTCTGCGCCGTGGACCTGGTGGCCCAGGCGGAGCACGACCCGGAGGCCGTCACGCACTTCGTGACCACGGACCCCGGCCTCGTCGACCGCGTGGCCAAGGCCCTCGAGGTCGAGCTCCGGGAGGCGGGACGCCGCTCGATCGTCGAGGCCGCGCTCGCGCACGCCCGGGCGATCGTCGTCCGTGACGAGGATCAGGCGGCCGAAGTCGCCGACGACCTCGCCGCCGAGCACCTGCTGATCCTGCTCCCCGATCCGGAGGCGTTCCTCGCGAAGGTCCGCAACGCGGGCGCGATCTTCCTGGGCGAGTGGAGCGCGGTGCCGTTCGGCGACTACGGCGTGGCGTCGAACCACGTGCTCCCCACCGCCGGGACGTCGCGCTTCTCGAGCGGGCTGCGGGCGGCGGACTTCGTCACGGTGCGCTCCGTCGTGCGGATGTCATCCGAGGCGAGCGCCCGGATGGCGCCCGAGACGTCCACGATCGCGAACGCCGAGGGCCTCACCGGCCACGCGCGCGCGATGGACGTGCGCAGGGGGCGGACGTGAGCCGGCCGGCGACACCGCGTCCCGGCCTGCGCGACGTGGCCCCGTACCACTCGCCGCAGCTCGACGTGGTCGCCCGCCTCAACACGAACGAGTGCCCGTACCCGCTCCCGGACGGCTTCGTGGAGGAGCTCACGGCCCGGGTACGCGCGACCTCGCTGAACCGCTATCCGGATGGGCAGATGACCGAGCTCCGGGAGGCGCTCGCGGCGTCCGTCGGCCACCCGGTGGAGGGGGCCTGGGCGGCGAACGGCGCGAACGAGATCATCACGGAGTTGCTCCTGGCCTACGGAGGCCCCGGCCGACGCGCGGTGGTCTTCGAGCCCACGTACCTGCTGCACTCCCGCCTGTCGTGGCTGACCCGGACCGAGGTAGTCTCGCTCAGACTAGCCTCTCCGTGGATCCTCGCCTCCCACGACGTGGCGGCCGCGGTCGACGCCGGGCCCGACGTCGTGTTCGTCTGCTCGCCGAACAACCCGACGGGCAACGCGCAGCCGGTCGAGGTCGTCGCGGCGCTCGCCGCCGACACGGACGCGCTCGTGATCGTGGACGAGGCCTACGTCGAGTTCGGCGGTCGCACCTCGCTGCCCCTGATCGCGGACCACCCGAACGTGGTGGTCGTCCGGACGCTCAGCAAGGCGTTCGCCCTCGCCGGCGCGCGGATCGGATACGCGCTCGCCGCGCCCGAGGTCGTCGAGGATCTCGAGCGGGTGCGGTTGCCCTACCACCTCTCGGCGCTCAGCCAGGCGGCCGGGATCGCCGCGCTGCACCACGCGCCCGCGGCGAAGGGGATCCTCGACCGGATCCGCGCCGAGCGCGACCGCATCGTCCGCGAGCTCCGGGCGATGTCCGGCCTCACGGTCCACGACTCGGACGCGAACTTCGTGCTGTTCGTGCCCGAGCGCCCGGCCGCAACGGTCTGGAGCGAGCTCCTCGAGCGCGGCGTCCTGGTCCGCGACCTGTCCGCCGTCGTCCCGAACGCCCTGCGCGTGACCGCCGGGACCGAGCACGAGGTCGACCTGTTCCTCAAGAGCCTCGAGGAGGTGCTGTCCGGGTGAGCCAAGCGCGGGAAGCGACCGTTCGTCGCACGACGAAGGAGACCGATGTCTCGGTCGAGCTCCGCCTGGACGGCGTCGGATCGGCGACCGCCGACACGGGCCTGCCGTTCTTCGATCACATGCTGCAGCAGTTGGGCACGCACGCCGGATTCGACCTGACGGTCGCCGCGAAGGGCGACCTGGAGGTGGACGGCCACCACACGGTCGAGGACGTGGGGCTCGCGGTCGGCCAGGCGCTCGCCGAGGCGCTCGGCGACAAGACGGGGGTCCGGCGCTTCGCGTCGATCGTCGTCCCGCTCGACGAGGCCGCCGTCGAGGTCGCGCTCGACCTGTCCGGGCGTCCGTTCGTCGTGCACGAGGTCGACGTCCCGGCCGAGACGATCGGCACGTTCGACACCGGGCTCGTGGAGGACTTCGTGCGGGCGTTCGCGACGGCCGCGAACCTCACGGTCCACGTGCGCCTGCGATCGGGGCGGTCGCCGCACCACGTCGTGGAGGCGGAGTTCAAGGCGCTCGCCAAGGCGCTCGGCGACGCGTGCTCGCTCACCGGCCGGGCGTCGACGCCCAGCACGAAGGGCACGCTCTGACGTGCGGGCGCCGACGATCGCCGTCCTCGACTACGGCATGGGGAACCTCCACTCCGTGTCTCGCGCGGTCGCGCGCGTCGGTGGGGACGCCGTCGTGACCGGCGACGCCTCCGCGGTGGCCGGCGCCGCGGCGCTCGTGATCCCGGGGGTCGGGCACTTCGGGGCGTGCATGCGGGCCCTGGCGGACGGCGGGGCCGACGCGGTGATCCGGGACTTCGCCGCGTCCGGCAAGCCGGTCTTCGGGGTCTGCGTCGGGATGCAGGTGCTGTTCGAGGGGAGCGACGAGGACCCGGATCCCGGCCTCGGCCTGCTCCCGGGCCGATCCCGGCGGCTGACCGGCGACGTCAAGGTGCCGCACATGGGATGGAACACGGTCGAGTGGATCGGGGCGCACCCGTACATCGGCCAGATCGCGAGCGGGACGCGCTTCTACTTCGTCCACTCCTACGCGCCCGAGGTGGACACGTGCACGGTCGGCTCGACCGAGCACGGTCGCCCGTTCGCCGCGGTCGTCGCGCGTGACAACCTGTTCGCGACGCAGTTCCACCCCGAGAAGTCGGCCCGGGCCGGCCTCGCGATCTACGCGGCGTTCGTGAAGGGCGTGACCTCGTCGTGATCGTGATCGCGGCGATCGACCTGCGGGGAGGGCGGGCGGTCCGGCTGGTCCAGGGCGACCCGGCCGAGGAGACCACGTACTCCGGCGACCCGGTCGAAGTGGCGGAGCGGTTCCAGGGCGAGGGCGCGCGCCGGCTCCACGTCGTGGACCTGGACGCCGCGCTCGGCGAGGGGGACAACCGCGAGGTCGTCGGGGCGATCTGCCGGGCGGTCCAGGTGCCGGTGCAGGTCGGCGGCGGCGTGCGCTCGATGGAGGACATCGGCGCCCTGCTCGAGCTCGGGGCCAGCCGGGCGATCCTCGGCACCGCGGCGGCAGCCGATCCGACGTTCGTCCGCCGGGCGATCGAGGAGTACGCGGAGGGGATCGTCGTCGCGATCGACGTGCGCGGCGGCCACGTGATGGTGCGCGGCTGGACCGAGGAGGGCCCGGCCCTGCCCGACGCGATCTCGGCGCTGGACGAGGTGGGCGCCCCCAGGTACCTCGTGACGTCGATCGCCCGCGACGGCACGCTGAAGGGTCCGGACCTCAAGCTCTACGAGCGCGTGCTCACGCTGACCGGCACGCCCCTGATCGCGAGCGGCGGGGTCCGGGACGCCGACGACGTCTGGGCGCTCCGCGACCTGGGGTGCGAGGCGGTCGTGGTCGGGAAGTCGCTGTACGAGCGAACGCTCAAGCTCTCGCAGGTGATCCGCGGATGACGCTCGCGAAGCGCGTGATCCCCTGCCTGGACGTCGACGCCGGCCGCGTCGTCAAGGGCACCCGCTTCCAGCAGCTGCGCGATGCCGGCGATCCGGTCGAGCTCGCGGCACGGTACGACCGCGAGGGCGCGGACGAGCTCGTCTTCCTCGACATCACCGCGACGGTCGAAGGACGCCGGGCGACGCTCGACGTGATCTCGCGCACGGCCGAGCAGGTGTTCATCCCCCTCACCGTCGGTGGCGGCGTCCAGGAGGAGGAGGACGTCAAGACGCTGCTCCGGGCGGGCGCGGACAAGGTCTCCCTGAACTCGGCGGCGGTCCGCGACCCCGGGTTGCTGT
>DATBLY010000178.1:0-1711 GCA_036555125.1 Actinomycetota bacterium
CGCGCCGTCGTGGATGTTGCGCTCGAGCCGCCGCCGCTCGTGGTCCTGCGCCGCGACCAGGCGCCGGCGCGACGCTCGCAGGTCCTCGACGAGCCGCACGTTGCGAAGGAGCAGGCCGGCCTGCGCGGCGAGGTCGCCCACGAGCTTCGCCCGGTTCGCGTCCATCGGGTCGTTCGCGGGCATCTTCACGGAGAGCGCGCCCAGGAGCTCTCCCTGGTGCCGCACCTCGGCGCGCTCGTCGTCGGGGCCGTCGGGCACGGTGTCGTCTGGGCTCCAGGTCGCCACGGGCTCGAGGGCGCCCCCGTCCGCCAGCCAGACGGTCGCGCGGGCGGCGCCGACCCCCTCGCCCAGGACGTGCGCGGTGCGCGGCAGGACGTCGTCGGCGGCGTACGTGCCGGCGAGCCGGTCGCCGAACTCGGTCAGGACCTCGTACGGCGTGGACCGGCCCCCGAACACGACGCGATCGGCGATCCTGGTGGCGAGCGCGCGGAGCGGCCAGAACAGGATCCCGATCAGGACGCCGGCCACGAGATCGGCCTGTCCGCCCTCGAAGGCGGACGCGAACAGCCCGCTGACGATCCACGCGACGGCGACGCCGATCAGGACGAGCAGCGCGACCAGGATCGCGTAGATCACGGTCTTGCGGATCACGATGTCGATGTCGTACAGCCGGTACTTCAGGACGCCGATCCCGATCGTGATCGGGATCAGCATGAAGGTCATGACCGCGACCGTGCCCAGGATGTCGTCCCAGTTGGAGTCCGCGTTCAGCCCGATGATGTTCGGCACGAAGGCCAACAGGTAGGCGATCGCGATCACGCCCGCCGACCACGCGACCCAACGGAGCTGGTGGCGCTGCACGGGATCGCGCGTCCGCCGGAGCCGCACGATCAGGCCGATCGCCCCGCCGACGACGACCGCGGGGGCGAAGATCACGAGGAGCAGGAGCGGACCGGCGACCGGCTCGAGGAACGCCCCGAAGAACGGGTTGTGCAGCTGCGGGAACCCGGAGTCCGCGAACGTCTCGGGCGCGACGAGCATGTAGAGCGTGAGCAGGGTCAGCCCGACCCCACACGTCCAGGCGAACCAGCGCCACCGCCGCGACGGCAGGTGTCCGTCGGGGAAGAGCAAGAGCATGAAGCCCGACAAGCCGATGAACGGCACCCAGGTCGGACCCGAGAGCCCCATCGCGAGCTCCGCGCTCGCCACCGTTCCGCCATGCCCCTCGATGACGAAGTGCGCCCACGATTCCCCGGGCTGCATGAACCCGAACGCCGCGGCCAGCATCAGCCACCCCAGCGGATTGCGGGGCATCCGCGTCGCCAGGATCACCCCGACCACCGGGTAGGCGAAGAAGGGCAGGAGCCAGAGGTCGTCGTCGAGCCGGCCCGTCCGTGCGTCCAGGTAGAGGCTGACGAGGCCACCTCCGATCGACAGGACGAAGAGCGTCCAGGCGGCCACGCGCAGCCAACGGTCCTGCGACATCGCGGCACCGTCCGCGAGCGTCGGGGCCTCAGTCGAGGAGGACACGGAACACCTCCACGGTTTCCTCGCGACCCTTGATGTGACGCGGGCCGATCGGCTCGCACGGGAGGTTCGGGGCGGCGGCGATCGTGGCGGCCGACGCCACGATCTCGCCCGCGGCCGCCTCGGATTGGAGCCGCTGGGCCACGTTCACGGCGTCGCCCACCACCGTGTACTCGAGGCGGCC